>JAALKD010000006.1 GCA_011088215.1 Sphingomonadales bacterium
CCCCCCCCCTCCCGCCCCCCCCCCCCCCCCCCCCCGCCTCCCCCCCCCATACCCTTCCCCCTTTCCCTCCCCGACGCTCTGCCGATCTGTTGAAGACGGTGACAATAAAAGAATAGCGATCTGGTTACCGCCGTCCAAAAAGCTTTTCGATGTCAGCCAGTTTAAGTTCCACATAAGTGGGGCGGCCATGATTGCATTGGCCTGAATGCGGAGTTTCTTCCATTTCGCGCAGTAGCGCATTCATTTCGTCAACCGTAAGCCTGCGCCCGGCGCGCACACTGCCGTGGCAGGCCATGGTGCCGCACACGTCTTCCAGTTTTTCCTTGAGGGAAAGTGCTTCATCCAGCTCGGTCAGCTCGTCTGCCAAATCGCGCACGAGGCCCTTCACGTCCAGTTTGCCCAGCATGGCGGGCACTTCGCGGACCATTACAACATTGTCGCCGAACGGTTCAACAATCAGGCCCAATGAGGCCAGTTCGTCGGTGCGGGCCAGCAAGCGCGCGGCGGGTGCTTCTTCCAGCTCAACCCCCTCCGGCAGCAACAGGGCCTGGCGGGCGACACCGGTTGCTGCGATTTGTTTTTTCATGCGTTCGTAAACCAGCCGTTCGTGCGCGGCGTGCTGGTCAACAATCACCAGCCCATCGGCGGTTTGGCTGACGATATAGGTGGCGTGAACCTGGCCGCGTGCGCTGCCGAGTGGATAATTTTGGGTGGCAGGGTCAATGGCACCGTAAGCCGATTGTTCGACACCGCGCGCGCTGGGTGCAGCCATTTCGCCTCGGCTCTCGAAACCCATCTGTTCGTTTTCGCCGAAGCCGCCTGCAGATGGACGTTGGTCTGGCGCATATATCTGGTTAACCACATCCGAAAAACCACGCGGCAGGTTGGGTGTACCTTCGCCCGAGCGCCCCCACGGCATCGCCGGACCACCAGTGTGGGGCTTCATGGCACCCAGCGCGGCGTCGGCGACAGTGGTGGAGGCCCGGTGGCCAGCAGCGGAAAGCGCATGCCGAAGCGACGAGACGATAAGCCCGCGCACCATTCCTGCATCGCGGAACCGAACTTCGGCTTTGGCCGGGTGCACATTCACGTCAACAAAACTGGCCGGTACATCCAGAAACAACGCCAGCGACGGATGCCGGTCACGGGCTAGATAATCCTGGTACGCACCGCGCACCGCACCGTTGAGCATTCGGTCTTTCACCGGCCTGCCATTAACAAATAGATATTGCTGCTGGGCGTTGCCGCGGTTGTAGGTGGGCAAGCCCGCGTAACCGGTCAGGCGCATGCCTTCGCGCTCAGCGTCGATTTCCAGTGCGTTTTCGCGGAAGTCTTTGCCGAGTATTGCACCTAACCGTTCAAGCCGTGCGTCGCCGACCAGGTTGGCAACGGGTGGTGCTCTGAAAGTGGTGCGGTCGCCGTCCGACAGGGTGAAGGCTACCTCGGGGTGTGCCATCGCCAGTCGTTTCATTACGTCTGACGCTTGGCTGTACTCCGTGCGTGTTGTTTTGAGAAATTTAAGCCGGGCAGGGGTGGCGTAAAACAGGTCTCGTACTTCGATGGTGGTGCCAGCGGAAAGCGCAGCGGGCGACACCTTGGATTTTGCTCCGGCGTCAACTGCCACGCTCCAGGCGTCGTCTGCGCCGTCGGCGCGGGACGTAACACTCAGGCGCGCGACAGCTCCGATGGATGCCAATGCTTCGCCCCTGAAACCAAGCGACGCGATGTTTACGAGGTCTTCATCCTTCAGCTTGGACGTGGCGTGGCGCTCCACGGACAGCGACAGCTCGTCGGCGTCCATGCCGCAACCATCGTCTTTGACCTGAATAAGGTCGCGCCCGCCGTCTCGTAGCACCACATCGATGCGGGAAGCGCCAGCATCAACGGCATTTTCAACCAGTTCTTTAACCGCGCTTGCGGGGCGTTCCACAACCTCGCCGGCGGCGATACGGTTGATGGTTCGCTCGGACAAAAGATGGATGATGCCTGCCTTGGCGGGCAATTGATTTCGCTCCTGTGAAGTCATGGCGTTACAGTATCAGCCTTGCCGGAAAGTTGGAAGCGGGGGATGGGGAAATTTCATCCTCGTTTGACTCTCGGGAAAAAATATTCAACCTTTTGGTTGACAATGAGTGTCACCCGCGTATTGTAAACCACATGGTTGAATATACATCAGAACATTTAGATTCAGTTTTTCAGGCGCTGGCAGACCCAACCCGGCGCGGCATGCTAATTGCGCTTGGCAGCGGGGCCAGCACCATCAGTGATTTGGCCCGGCCTTATGATATGTCGCTGGCGGCGGCGTCCAAACACGTCAAAAAACTGGAGGCAGCTGGACTTATTGAGCGCGAGGTCGTGGGCAGGGTGCATCATTGCAAACTGTCACCCGAACGACTGCGTGCCGCGCGCGATTGGCTGCAGGTCTATGAACGCTTTTGGAACAAAAGCCTTGATGCTTTGGAAGCTGCTTTGCTGCTGGAACCTGATCGGTTGGCGGATAACTTACCGGAGCCGGCCAACGATAAAAAAGGAATAGATCATGCCAACGACGAATGATGCACTTGGTAAGCTTGTAGCACCCGCAACGATAGTGCTTGAACGCATATTGCCGGGACCAATAGACCGTGTTTGGGCGTTTTTGACCGAGTCTGAAAAACGTAAGCAATGGATTGCAGCTGGAGACATGGACCTGCGTGTAGGCGGCAAAGTGGAACTGTTTTTTAATCACGACGAGTTTTCTGAAACCAAAGAAGAAATTCCCGAAAAATACAAAGATGTTTGTGATACCGAGACTGCGATGAAAGGGCATATACTCGCTGTTGAGCCGCCGACATTGCTTTCATATACTTGGAGCGAGGAAGATGACAGCAAGTCTGAAGTGACATTTGAACTTGAGGTTGTCGGTGACAACGTGAAGCTCACGCTAACGCACTGTAAATTGTTTGATAATGAAACGCTTATAGGGGTGGCCGCGGGGTGGCACACTCATGTTGAAGTCATGAGAGATGTACTGGAAGGTAGGCCTCCACGACCATTCTGGTCGCGGCATATGGCACTGGAAGATGACTATAGAGAGAAACTGTTTCCCTGAGCGTCACGACAGCGCAAAACATGTAAGCTAGAAAAGAAAAAGCACCCCAGAGGGTGCTTTTTTGGTTTTAGGCAGATGCAAATTGGCGTTGGCTATGAACCCGAGCCTGAACCAGTGCTTATGCGGTCAACCTCAACATTGTCAGGACGCAATTGACGTTCCTCCATTTCCAGCAGATCGGCAAGGATGATAGTTTTTTTGACTACATCCAGTTTCTTTTGACCCGCGTTAGAGCGAACATCTGGTTCGCCGCGACCAATAGCGGCCAGCAGACCTTGCTCGCTTTTGCTTTTTGGTGGTGATGGCACGTAGGTCTTGCCCGGGAATAGCACTTCAAAAGCGCGGCGCCCTGGGTCCATGTCCTGTGCTTTGGGTTCTCCGGCGCGCGGGGGGCGAAGGTCTGATTCTGGCGGAACAACCAGCGGTGGCCGATTAACAACAGCAAACTCATCGGGCGAATTTTTGCCGTTACCGCCGCATGCAGTCAATGCAGCGGTTGCTAACAATAATAAGGGAAGCCGAATGGCTTTCATTGGTTTTCTCCCAAGAGGTCAGTATCAGGGGCGGTCACCATCAAGGTGGCCTTCCTTTGAGGTTTTTTTAAGGCTTTTACGTCCATCCCGCAAGCCATCAATCAATAGAAGAATGACGCCGATTGTAATTGCGCTGTCGGCAACGTTGAAAACATAGAAATTATAGTCGAACGCGTGCAGGTGAATAAAGTCAACAACTGCGCCGTGAACGAACCTGTCGATCAGATTGCCAAATGCGCCGCTAAGGATTAGCGTGAGCGCGGTTGCCTCGAATTTATGTACCGATTTTCGCAGCCAAAAAAGCAGCCATACGCTGATGGCAACAGTCAGCACGATAATGCCCCATTTGCCCAGCGCGTCACCCAGCGACAGGCCCATGGAAATGCCTTTGTTCCACACCATGGACAGGCTGAAAAATGGCAGTATTTCAACCGAACCCTTTGCGGGCAGGTCGAAGATATTGAGTACCCACCATTTGGACAGCTGATCAATTGCGACCAGCGCCGCGACTGCGATCAAGCCAGCGCGGAAATAACTACCAGATATTTGTTTGGTTTCGCTCATTATTCTGCCGTTTGGCTATCGAATGTGGCCACCGCGCCTGCGCAGCGGTTACAGAGCTCGCCGTTTTCGGTAACTTCATCACTAACGACCCAACAACGCTCGCATTTATCGCCGCCAGCGACATCTGCAATCACGCTGACACCGTCTGTGTTTTCGCGGGTAAAGGCCGCTGCATCATGCCCGCCTTTGGCAATCGTCGCCGCTGATGTGATGAAAATTTCCGCCAGATCGAGACCTTCGAAAACCTCTGCGTCGGCTGCGTCGGATACGGTAACGCTGATCTGTGCCTGCAGGCTGGAACCAATGGTTTTTTCGCGCCGCATTAGCTCGAGTGCAGCAGTTACCACGCCGCGAACTTTGCGGATGCGTGCCCACTTGTCCGCCAGCGTATCGTCGCGCCAACTGGCAGGTGTTTCGGGCCAAACTTCGCGGTGCACGCTTTTTGTGCCCTCGCCGAAACGGGCTTGCCATACTTCTTCCGCGGTGAAAGACAAGACTGGCGCAAACCAGACCACGAGGCGGTTAAACACTGCGTCCAGCACGGTGCGCACGGCGCGGCGGCGCGTATCATCCGCACTATCACAGTAGAGAGCATCTTTGCGAACATCGAAATAGAAGGCTGACAGTTCCATGATGCAGAACTGGTATAGTTCGCGGAACACCGGGTTGAAGTCATACTCGGCTGCGCGCTCGCGAATGAAGCTATCCAGCTCAGCCAAGCGGTGCATCATCAGGCGGTCCAGTTCGGGCATGTCGTCGACCGGCAGGCTTTCTTCTGCGCTGAAACCGTGCAGATTCCCGAGCATATAGCGCATGGTGTTGCGAATTTTGCGGTAGGCATCCACCTGGCCCTTGATGATTTCCTCAGAAATCCGAACGTCTTCTTTATAGTCAACCGCTGCAACCCAAAGGCGCAGGATATCAGCGCCGTATTGATCAATAATCTTCTGCGGCGACACAGCGTTGCCGCTTGATTTGGACATCTTGCGGCCTTCACCGTCCAGTGCGAAACCGTGGGTGAGCACACCCTTGTAAGGCGCGCTTCCGCGAGTACCACTGCTTTCTAGCAGGCTGGATTGGAACCAGCCACGATGTTGGTCCGAGCCTTCGATGTACAGGTCAGCGGGCCAAGCCAACTCTTCGCGCTGTTCAAGTACAAAGGCGTGGGTGCAACCGCTATCGAACCACACGTCAAGAATATCCTGAATTTGTTCATAGTCGTCGGCGTTGTATTTATCGCCCAGCAAATCTTGGGCTGGCACCGCAACCCATGCGTCCGCGCCGCCAGCCTTGACCGCAGCGACAATGCGTGCGTTCACGTCGGCGTCCACCAGATAGTCGCCGCTTTCCTTGTTGACGAACACAGTGATGGGCACGCCCCATGCGCGTTGGCGCGAAATCACCCAGTCCGGACGGTCCGAAACCATGGCGCTGATGCGGTTTTTACTTACCGCCGGGTACCAATTTGTTGCCTCAATCGCCTTAACGGCTTTGTCGCGCAGGTCGGTTTTCTCCATCGAGATAAACCACTGCGGGGTATTGCGGAAAATCAGCGGTGCTTTTGAGCGCCAGCTGTGCGGATAGCTGTGGGTTAGCTTTCCTGCAGCCATCAGCGCGTCCGTGCCGGTCAACAGCTCGCATACGGTGTCGGCTACCTTGTAAACATGGTGACCCGCAACCAGAGCAACATCTTCGTAGTAACAACCGGATTCGTTAACTGTGTAGGGTACCGGAAGGCCAAATTTAACATGGCCAACTTGATAATCGTCGTCGCCGTGGCCGGGCGCTGTGTGAACAAACCCGGTTCCCGCTTCTACCGTGACATGGTCGCCGGGCAGCATGGGTACGTCAAAGTCGTAAAAACCATCTGCGTCTGCGTGTCCGCGCCACGGATGGGCAAGGATGGTGCCCTCCAGCACAGAGCCTTTAATGTGCGCCGTAATGTCATGTGCAGTTATACCTGAACGGGCCGCAAATTCACTGAGCAGAGTCTCGGCAATAACCAGCTCTTCGCCGATTGTTACAAGGGCGTCTTCGCTAACGCTTGTGACTTTAATGCGCACATAGTTGATTTCATCGCCGTAACATACCGCCCGGTTGGCCGGAATGGTCCAAGGCGTGGTGGTCCAGATAACAATCCGCGCGCCCGAAAGGTCGGCGCAGTCGGTTGAAACAACTTCGAAGGCCACATCAATCTGTGTTGACGTATGGTCGTGGTATTCAACCTCAGCTTCAGCGAGAGCGGTTTTTTCAACTGGTGACCACATGACGGGCTTGGAGCCTCGATAAAGCGAACCGTCTTCGGCGAATTTCAGCAATTCCTCAACAATCTGAGCCTCGGAATCGAAAGCCATTGTTGTATAGGGATTGTCCCAGTCACCGATGATGCCCAGTCGTTTAAATTGCTCACGCTGTACATTGATCCAGCCATCTGCAAACTCGCGGCACTCACGGCGAAACTCAATCGGGTCCACATCGTCTTTGTTTTTCTTTTTCTTGCGGTATTTTTCCTCGATTTTCCACTCAATCGGTAGGCCGTGACAGTCCCAGCCCGGAACGAAGGGCGCATCTTTGCCCTGCATCTGCTGCGACTTGACGATGATGTCCTTGAGGGTCTTTTGCATGGCGTGGCCAAAGTGAATGTCACCGTTGGCATAGGGTGGGCCGTCATGAAAGATGAATTTCTCACGGCCAGCACTGTCTGCACGCAATGTTTGATAAATGTTGTCTTTCTCCCATTTTGCCAGAAACTCTGGCTCGCGCTTCGGTAGTCCGGCGCGCATGGGGAAATCAGTTTGCGGAAGAAATACGGTGTCGCGGTAATCGCGTTTGTCTTGAGTGTCGGCAGACATGAGGTGTCGTCTCGCTATATTCGGGGCAAACTTTGGTTCGCCGCTCAATTAGATTTGTAAAATGAAATAAATAGGGTCCCGGCTGCTACACGAGCGCCGGGCCAGTAATTCGTATAGATATGCCGTATCCGACAATAATCGCAGCTACCATTGATATGAGGCCAATAAACATAGGGGCGACTTTTATCAGTGAAGCCAAGCGCTGTCGAGCGGAAACAGTTGCCTATTGTTCGCTCCGCAACCTTGCAGATTAGTGCTTAACCCTTTACGCCGAACATCGCCCGGCGTTGCTGATCCAGCAGGACCAGTTTGCTTTGGTTTTTGCGGCGCTCTGCCTTGACCCACGGCTTGGCCGCTGGTCGGCGCCTGTCAGGCCCGTTTAGGCGCTGGATTGAACAATTGGCTTCATTTCCGCAAGGGCGCCAGAAACTGCTTTGATCAAGCTTTGCCCCGTGAGCGGCATGGCGACGATTTTGGAAGCGCCAACATCGCGGGCCTTCAGCACTGATTGCTGGTCAGGTCCGTGAATCCCAAGAATGATAGGGGCAACGGAGACATTGACGTTTGTTAGACGAATGAAGCGGCAGAAATCGAAACCGCCCAGGTTGGGAAACCGGTCATCGACAACAAGCATGTTGAAATTCAATTCCTTTAGGGTTGTCAGCGCATCAACATTGCTGTCGACCGCCACAGCCCGCCCAATACCATGCGACCGCAATATCGGCTTAAACGCCTCGGCGGCTTGACTGTTGGACAAAGCCAACAGAATTGATAGTTTTGCAAACTTGTCATCAGACATAGTAATGGCGCGACCCCCTTGGTTGCTTGGTACCATTTTGATGATCGGTCTAATATAGACCTGTTAGTCAGATTATCGCCAATTAATTAACAGGTATTTAAACACAAGCGGACAAGTTAAATTCAATTGGCTAGTCATGGTCGAAATCGCCAGCCGAAATGTCACTGGCTGTATTGTCGAAATCCACAATCAGCTTCCATTGATCGTCTTCTTTTTCAAAAATAAGCAATACCCGACCATATGCGTACGCCGTATCACCGTCCGCTTGTGGAATATTGACCCGGTATTTGCCACCAATATGCGCAAGTGTCTCGCTCACAGCGACAATTTCTTCGGAAAAATTGATGGTTGTCTCTGTGTTGGCTGTGAATTGAGGGGAGAAATGTTGCCGGACCGCGGCAGGACCTTGTTTGATGCGGTTACCGTTGTTGGCAAAATATATTTTGTCACTGTAAAGCGAGAGCAGGCCATCTATGTCTTTGGCGTTGTAGGCTCTCAGCCATTGTTGCATCAGGCCGCGAATAGCCGTCTGTTCAGCGGCTTCCGCGTCCGCCAATATCAGTGATGAATTTGCTACCACCAACAGTGCCGCAGCTGTAATATTTTGCATGATTTTAATCACAAGGTTCCTTCCGGTCGTGTCTGACCGATTGGCACAATATATTCAACCCGCGTCAGTGTCTGCGGGGGTTTTTCGTGCTTTGGATTTACGTCGCCGCCGCGAGGTGAGGTTGAGCATCTCGACACCAAGCGAGAAAGACATGGCGAAATAGATGTAGCCTTTTGGCACATGGAACCCAAGACCCTCTGCCACCAGGAAAACGCCGATCAGCATAATGAAGGAAAGTGCGAGAATTTTGAGAGTTGGAAACCGCTCAAGAATACGCGCGATATAGCCGCTGGAGAAAATCATCACCAGCATGGCAATAGTCATTGCTGCAACGATAACGCCGATGACCTGGGTGAGGCCGATGGCGGTCATAACCGAATCGAACGAAAAGATGAGATCAATAAAGACAACCTGCATGACAACCGCGGCAAACGTGCCGGTGTAAGATTGAAGATTGTCTTTGTGGTCGCCGGTTACTTCATCGTGAATGCTGTTGGTGCCTTTGTATAAAAGAAAGCCGCCGCCAACTAGCATCAGGATGTCTTTGCCGGAAAGGTTCTGACCCAAAACCGATATCCACGGCTCTTGTAGGCTGATGATCCAGGCGACACCAAACAATAGCAGAATGCGCATTGCCAGTGCGAGAACCAGTCCGGTAACGCGGGCTTTTTCCCGTTGTTCGTCTGGTAAGTTTTGCACCATCAATGCTACAAAAACAACATTGTCGATACCGAGAATTATCTCAAGCGACGTCAGGGTTATAAAGCTGACCCATATGTTGTAATCGGTAAGGAATTCCATGAAATTTCCGGCTGCTAGATTATTAGGTAACTCTTAGCGAAATATCATGACTAAGGAAGAATAGCAGCATTTTTTTGATCCCGGTAAACGGCTTCGCGGTCCTCAGGGGTGTATCTGCTTAAATGTTCATCCAATATCTCTTTGTATCGACCACTTTTCAGCAAGATATTAAACCCTGCATTGAACTTTTCTTTGTATTCAAACCCAAGACTATTGCGTGTGAACAGAATATGTTGGGTATTGGCCTGGCCGCTTGGAATGTCGAGACTGTATAGCTTTGGCCAAGGGCGAACCCCCGGATCACTATCTTCAGCGCTAAGTCCAGCCAGATGGTGTGCTGCCGTCATTCGCGGCATATACAAAATGTTGGTTCGCCTAGCGCGAACCAAATCAATGCAAAAACGAGGATGCCCTGGCGAAACTTGCTGAAGCATCTTTTTGTCAATTAAATCTGCAATTTCCGGCGCAATTTTCCAGCCAATTGGAACACACAGTATGGGCAGCGCGCCGTCAGCTCGTGGTTTTCGGAATTGTCGCCAGTCTGTAACGTCTGCATATGTTGTGATAATTTGATTGGATATGGCAAAAATTGGTGCCGAGAGATGGAACTCTTCTGCGCGATTGTCACTATAAGCCCAAGAATATGACGCAAGATATTCGCCGCGTTTAACAGCGCGGTATGCCCGCCGCCAAGGTACCAACGGTGTTTCTATTTCGATCCCAGCGGCAGCAAAACTTTCTTTTACAATTATGCTGATGATGCCATCGCCGGGCTCAGTATCAACAATGTAGGGCGGAAAATCCATAAAGGTAATCACCTTCAATGGATCGGCAGTTTGGTTGGCTGCAGCTGTGTCGCTAATCACAATCAGCGAAGCGGTAACCAGACTCAAAATAGCAAATAGACAATAGCGCAATTGATAATTTCCCCGGAACTCGCATGCGTGATGTGCAAGTGTGAGCACTGTACAGGGGAAATCAAGTTAAAAGGTTAACAACGCGAAGGTTGGGCTAGCGCGCTCGTAAATGCGGATTTGGGAACAGTTCCAAATAACGGCCCAGGGACGGTGCTTCCAACCTGTCTGCGCTATTTTCCGGTTCCGCCAACACGATACGGGCAATCTTACCGTCGGTGGTAATTTGTTCCTTCAGGGTGTCAATGCCGTCAAATTTTTGTTCGCTGCGCAGGAAGGCTATCAGCTGTACGCGCAGATGACTGTTATAAAGGTCGCCGTCAAAATCAAACAGATGCACTTCCAGAAGAATATCGCGTTTGTCGAAGGTTGGGCGCTTGCCAATATTGGCGACACCGTTGAGAACTTTGTCTGATCCTTCGATCATAACCCGCACCGCATACACGCCCAGTTTAGGCTGAAGGCTCTCGCCCATTTCAATGTTTGCAGTCGGGAAGCCAATGGTTCTTCCGCGCTGGTCGCCCTTGGAAACGCGTCCGTTGATGCTCCACCAATGACCTAGCAACGCCGCAGCCTTACGCGCCTGACCGTTTTGCAGCGCTTTGCGTACCAGCGTTGATGAATAGACGTCCCCGGCGTAACCCTCAAGGCCAACTGTAACCGGCTGGATTACCGAAAGGCCAAAGCCTTCCATTTCGCCCATCCAGTCCAGTACATCGGTGCCACCGCCGCGGCCTTTGCCGAAGCGGTAATCGTAGCCAACAAAAACATGCAGTGCGCCGATAGCGTCCAGCAGGATATTTTTAACAAAATCCTGCGCGGCCAGCCCGGCGAGATCTTTGTCAAAGGGCAAAACCAGAAGATGATCAACACCGAACGATTCTAGTAATTGGGCCCGTTCTCTGAAGGGGGTAAGCCTGAACGGCGGTATATGCGGTGCAAAAAAGCTGACGGGATGAGGTTCGGTAACCACCACAGTCAGGTTAACACCCATGCTGCGTGCTAACCGCCCAGCTTCGCCGATGACAACCTGATGGCCACGGTGGAAGCCGTCAAAGTTTCCTAGCGCAACAACTGCGCCGCGATCTTTTCCGGTATATTCTTCGAGATGGCGAAAAACGCGCACGGCAATCAGGCCTTTATTATATGTTTCGCTGTGAAACTAAAGATTCCAGCGCTGGATACACCAACAGGCCGGTATCAAACAACCACTAATCGACACAGTGGCCCGGTAAAAGGTTTGTGATGCGCCAGATTCAAGGGCCAGACAATTAATTGAATATTGGCTATGGATGGGTTAACCAATTCTTCATTAGATCGGGGCTAGTGTCCGATATAGGGACAGGTGGCTGGAAAGCGAAATTGCCTTTTCCTATTGATAAAAGTGCAACTGAAAGTTTGAGGTAGAATTATGGCCGTTGATTTGGGTATGCCGATCCTGATCGTCGACGACTACAAGACAATGTTGCGTATCGTACGCAACCTATTGAAGCAGCTTGGCTTCAACAATGTAGATGAGGCGACAGACGGTGCCATGGCGCTGGAAAAATCGCGCGCGAAACCATATGGACTGATTATTTCTGATTGGAACATGGAGCCTATGACTGGCTATGAGTTTCTGAAGGAAGTTCGTGCGGATAACCAACTTAAAGACACACCATTCATAATGGTGACTGCAGAATCAAAAACCGACAATGTTGTGGCGGCAAAAAAAGCGGGCGTGAACAATTATATTGTTAAGCCGTTTAACGCAGCGACGTTGAAAACGAAACTGGTTGCTGTTCTCGGAGATTTCTAATGGCGGCTGGCGGTCTTTCCAAACAAATCGGGATGTTGGTCGATAATTTGCGCAAGCAAGATACGGCTGCAATGTCGTTGACTGATGTTGCTTCGGTCACTGAGGTGCTGATCAGCACGACTCATATGTTTCACAAGTCTATCGACACATCGATTTATCGGGAATGCCGCGCGCTGAGTGATTATATTACTAATGCGCGAAAAGAAATTGCCTCCCTGCAGCCAGTTGATCTTGAAAGTGCCCGCATTCCACGAGCGGGTCTTGAGCTGGATGCAATCGTTCAGCAAACTGAGACAGCGACCAATACTATTATGGAAGCTGCCGAAGAGATCATGGGCGCCGATACAGAAGACCATGAAGCCTATCAGGCAACCACGATGGACGCAGTGATGCGGATATTCGAAGCCTGCTCCTTTCAGGATATCACCGGCCAGCGCATCTCCAAAGTTGTGCAGACGTTAGCGCATATTGAAGAGCGCGTGATGGAACTGCGTAATCTGATGGGTATCACTACCGAGGATATCCAGGAAGCGATGGATGAGGACCAGCCAACGGGTGATGCTGCACTTCTGTCTGGTCCCGCGCTTGACGGAGAGGGTATTGACCAAACAGCGGTTGATGAACTTATGGGTGGCGCCGAATCGGCGGCACCTGCGCCAACGCCAGCTCCGGCAACCGCTCCGGTGTCAGAGGCGGCGCCTGCGCCAAAACCAAGACCTGAACCCAAGCCTGAACCACCTAAGGCGGTAAATCCGGCCAAGCTTGATGCTATGTTTGCTGAGGATTTTGATCCGGTTGCTGAACTTGAGGCAAAGAAGAAAGTTGAGGCGGCCGCGCCAGAGCCCGAGGCCGCACCGTCGGCCCCAGAATCAGCACCAGAACCAGCTGTTGAAAAAGAGGCACCCAAAGCAGAGAAGAAACCCGAGAAAAAGGCTGAAGAAGAAGTCAAACTTGGTGGCGGCGAAGAAGTTAGCCAAGATGACATTGACGCCTTGTTTGGCTAGGCAGCGATTATTCGGCTGAAAAGTGCATAGCGGCCAGTTTATCGTGATCAACGCAACACCTGACGAGCTATCTATCCCTACCAGATTAATCTATGCATCAGCCAATTTGGTTGTGGCTTTCCTTCGCCGTAAATTTGCTCGAAAGCCGGCCCGGGCAATTGGTCGTTTTCCAAGGCGTCCAGCGTTGAGGGCCAATCATCTCTGTGGATGCCGCCAGCAATGAACAGGCTACGGAAACCCGCAGCATCTGCGCCCGCGATATCGGTTTGCAGGCTGTCGCCGACCATCAAAACCCTGTCGCCAGCTACATCCTGTAAACCGGTTTCGCGGAGGCAAGACAACAAGGCTTCAGGCATGGGTTTGCCGAACCATTGAACACTGCCGCCCATATCCTGATACAGGTCTGCCACTGCACCGGCGCAGGCGTACAGCTTTTCGCCCACATGTACCACTCTGTCCGGGTTTGCACACAACAGCGGTACACCGCGATCGCGGGCTCCAGACAGCAAGTTTCGGTGCTTTTCAATGTCTCGAAAATCCAGATCAGTGGCCAGAATAACCTCGGCGTGGTCCGGGTGATCGACCAGATCAACTGGCAGGCCTTCAACTGTATTGTGGTCATCGTTAGGCCCCAGTGGTACAGTTTGGCACCCTGAAAGTCGGCACGAACGGCGTCTCTGGCAAGGCCGCCAGATGTCACGAGCAGGTCGGTTAGCCGCTGGGGCACCCCCATCGTCACAAGTAGATTTCGAACATGATACCGTGGTCGCGGAGCATTAGACAGAAATACGGTTGCAATACCGCTTTCCTGCAGCTTCATAACAGCGTCGATAGCGTCGGCGTTAGCGCTGACACCGTTATGCATAACCCCCCAAAGGTCGCAGATAACCAGCTCAAGCTGACCGTTGAGCTCCGACAGGCCCCGGAGTCGGCGGACGGGCGCGTTCAGGTTAACGCCGCGATCCCTCGTGGGATCATCATCGTCGCTAACAGGCTTGTCAGCGCTCACAGATACAGTTTCGCGGTCCATGGTGGTTTAGGGCTTTCAAACAGCAACAGGTTACAGATCAGAATCCATTTCGTCGGCAACGATAGGTTCGCCGAACAGATAGCCCTGTGCAAGTTCAATTTGATTGTCCAGCGTTTCGATAACCATTTCTTCGGTTTCTATCTTGCTGGCGATCAGTTGCATGCCCCGGCGTGCAAGGTATGATTTTTGTTCTTCAATCTCGCCGGGTTCCGGATTGGCGGCTGAAATGTCGGCCAGGTCCGCTTTGATGTACCGGAAGTGGTTACGCTCTAATTCGGCAAAATCCTGTTCAAAGTCAGTAACAAGATCCATGGAAAATCCAAAGCCCTGTTTGCCAAGCACGCGTAATTTGTCGACAGTTTCTTCTTCCAGCGACAGATAGTCGTCCTGCGAAATTTCAAACACCATCCGGCTGGCGAATTCCTGATTTGAGATCATGAAGTCGACAAATTGCGGTAGAAACTCGCTGTCCGATATTGAGTAGCGAGACATATTCAAGAAAAAGCGCACGTCAGGGCGTCGTTTGCCTAGTTTTCTAACCAGCTGGACCAGCCGGAACAGCAAGAGATTATCAATTGTACCGATAAGCCCCTTGGTTTCCGCCACCTTCATATATTGGCGCGGCAATACAACGCGGCCTTCTTCATCGCGAACCCGGGAAAAACACTCAAAATGCGCTGTTTTCCGAGACGGCAGCGCCACCATTGGCTGCAAATATAGATCAACGCGGTTTTCCGAAAGCGAGCTTTTGATCACTGATAACAATTGATCCTCGCGTTTAATCAATCGGATCGGCGCGCGCGGTTTGCCGGTGCGTGTACGCCGTTGGGCTGGTGCCGCGTTTTTCGCGGGCGTCGCTTTCGCGGTTTTAGGAACGCCAATAGGCTTTGCTGCCTTCGGCGCGGTTTTCGGTATTGCAGTGGTGGCTTTGTCTGATGTGGCAGGTAGTATTTTGCCTGTTTGCTGATCAGCGATATCTTTGCCGCCGCCAGTGCCGCTGTTCCCGGCGCTGTCGCTACCGGAAGCCTCTTCTGGATTTACTGCGACATCTTCTTCGGCATTTGTTTCGGCGTCGTCCTCAAGTTTGGTTGCGCTCGGTTCGGTGTCTCCAAACTCATCGTCACCGTCGTCGATGACAACCAAGGCTGCCTCCTCGGGGGCCAAGCCCAATTCTTCAATTTCCTCAGCAGTCATCTGGTCGTCAGGGTCAGGCGCTGGGTCTGCAGTTTGGTCGACTGGTGTGCCGCTTTTTTTAGCGCTGCCGCCGGCTTTTTTCCCACGGGTTTCCTTTTGCATGACCTGCAGCAAAAATTCCTGCAGCATCTTTAATTCGGATACCAGCTTCTTGTCTTTCTCGTCGCCTTTCTCAGACTGTTCGCTGAGCGATTCTGTAAGTTCAGCAACATCCTCTCTCAGTTTCAACGCAAGTTTTTCAATTTCCTCGACCCGGTGCATGTCAATGGCATCAACCTTGTCTTTTGCGCCGCGGAAGAAAGTAGTCTGAATTTGCCAAGCTACGATGAAAACAATACTGCCCGCCAGCATAGCGCCCGTTGTATCAACACCAAATAACGACATGGAAACCGCAGTCGCAGTGCCGAAGACGGCGTAAGAAACCAGTAAGAGAATTTGCGTAACCGCACTCATTTCAGTGATCGCTTTCCGTCAAAATCATGCAAACTTATATTCGTTATCCGTGATCTATTGCTGTGGCAGGCAAGACCGGTTGCCAGTTTACGCCGTGGCGCCGCTAAGGCGCCTTTGTGCCACCAACAATGCATCATTGCCAACATGATGACATATTGCCTTAATAAAGTTAACACTTTGTAATGGAATTTCCTCGAATTTCCCTTACATTATGGCATGTTAAATCGAAAGATAGCTGGGCGCGAGCCCGCAGTATTCACCGAGGGAGTAAGCTGATGAAGAAGTTTTTACTGGGCATTGTGGTTCTGTTCGGCATAATTGGCGTTCTGGTGTTCACTCAACTGGATGCAATGATCAAATCCGGTGTGGAGACAGCTGGGCCGGACGTATTGGCAGTAGATGTTTCTGTTGGCAACGTTTCCATATCACCTTTTTCCGGCAAAGTAGAAGTTACTGATTTCGCAATTGGCAAGCCAGACGGTTTCGGTGATGGTCCGATGGTGCAATTAGGCGAGTTTAAAATGAAAGTTGAGACCGGCACGTTGATGGACGATCATATCATTGTGGACGAGATCATCATTGACCAGCCCATGTTTGACGCCAGAGTGATTGGTAGCCAATCCAACTTTCAGGCGTTGCAGGAAAGGTTGGCAGCCAGTGCTGGTGACGAGACCGTGGACGGGGAGGAATTGACGCTTACAATCCGGCGTCTGGCGGTTAAGTCGCCGCAAATTTCTGTGCAGAAAGACGGGTTGCTGAGCGTTGATAAAGATATTGCCCTTGCTGATTTTACTCTGACAGAACTGGGTACCGATGAGAAAGGCTTGTCTCCGAAAGAGATTGCCCGTCATTTGATGGACACGCTGCAGCCGCAAATTACCAAGGCACTTATTGCAGCTGGTGCAAGCGACAAGATAAAAGGCATTGCCAAAGACGCGCGCAGCGAACTGGAAGAAAAGGCTGGCAGCCTTCTCAAAAAACTGAGAAAAAAGAACTAATTCAAACGGAAATCAAACGGAAACACGGACACATAAATCAAATGGAAATAGACCCTGCGCCAAATACCATTTGATTTATGGACGTATCGGTCCAATATTCTTCCCATCGTCCCAGTAGTTTGGGCATCGTTAACGGAGATCACTATGAACCTGGAACAAATTACTGAAGAAATGCGCACACGTGTTGGCGCTCATTCGCCGATATCAGCAGTCATCAAATTTGATTTCGGAGATGACGGCGTTGTCAGAATCGACGGCAAATCATCACCAACTGTTATTGACAATGACGACAGCGATGCAGATTGCACCGTAAAAGTGACAATCGAGAATTTCCTCAAGATAGCGCAAGGTGACCTGAATCCACAGATGGCCTTCATGACCGGAAAAATTCGTGTTGAGGGCGATATGAGCCTGGCGCTGCAGTTGGGATCAATTTTAGGCTAGCCAAGATAGGGGGTCATCGATGTTAGATCGTTTTCGCTCGATAGCCATTGGCCTCAGCGTGATCGTTGTGGTCGCGCTGGTTAGCCTGTATCTGGTTGTGCAAATTGGTGGCGGCGAAGACATATTCGGTGAGAAGGAAGGTAGCCTACCGCCGGTTCAGTTTGCTCAGTTGACCTACAACGCAGATGATGCTGGATATTTATTGTGCCCGCAGAATGAATGCGAATTGGCGGTTCCGGACGGCGTTTCGCCGATATTTTCGGTTGATCAGGGCCGCCTACGTCAATTGCTTGTGGACTTTGCTGACTCTAATCCGACAGTGAATACTTTTCGGTTTGACCTGCGCGCCAATCAGTTTGACTTTACGGAAAAGATGCCGGGCCAACCATTCCCGGCAGTTGTGACGGTAAAAATCATAGAACTGGGCGCATATAGTTCGACCGTTGCCATCTACAGTCGCCAGCCGGTTGGCAGTAGCGACAAAAGCGATCATATGGCGCGCGTGACGCGGTGGTTGAGAGTTATTCTGGAAGCCACAAACGGAACCACATCCTAGTCACCTGATCATGCGGATGTTTCACCGATGCGAGTCGTCGTTGGGCGGCTGGACAATAATGCCAAACTGATAGTCTCCAGAACGCTGCTTTGCGAGCGGCTATAACTATTCAGTGCCTTGTCCAAAACCGACTTATCAGCAAAAGAAGATTGGTCTTCCTGGGTGCGGGTCTCTGCAAGAATAAGCTGGCTGCCTTTAGACAGTAAACCGTTGCCTGGCTCGGCGGTTGCCGGTTGTTGAATTGTCGCTTCTTGATCGTTTGCGACAGCGACTTGTTTGGTAAAAGCAAAATTGTTGGAACCGGGCGCAGAAATCTGACGCAACGCATCGGCGCGCGAACGCTGGTTGGCGCCACTTGAACGCGCCGTTGTATTGCTGCCAGCAACCGAAGTTGCAGCAATTGTTGCATCTGCCATATTGGCACCCATTTTTACCCAGCTTTACCTTAGCGGTAGACCCTTAAAAGGCGTGTTAATAAATGATTAAAATTTTAACTATCTAGCCGGGCGTGGTTGCGTGGTCGGCAAAATATCTGTGTGAACGACATCAAAAACACAACAAATGAGCCAAATTGAGAGGGAATTAAGTGATATTCATGACTAGAAAGCCGCACAGCCATGTGCTATCGCTCGCTTCAAACGCGGTTGTGCGGCTGTGTTGATAGCTTTTGGGAGAGAGCAACAACCTAGCGCCGAGGGCTGAAATTATTAACTTTCAATGAGTAATTACCCGTTATGGATACCAATACGCTCGCGATTTACATTCACGAACTTCGCAATCAATGCCTGCATACCGAGGCTTCCTTTAATCTTTTTAATCAGGCGATGAACAGCCAGGCTGGCCCCGGTGTATTGTTTGCCAGCCAAATGATATTGGTGCCTGCAAGCCAGCTTGCCGCTTTATTGTGGCCAACCCGTGCTCGTTCGCGCGGCCGGGGCGAAGCCCTGCGCAAAGTTTTGCAACTACAGGAAAAGCATGCGCTTAATGATCGGCGTTTGGCGGAATTGTGGGAACGCACTGATCAGAAGACAGAAGAGTGGGTTGGGGCAACCAGGGGCCAACAGGTTGTGTTCGACTTTGTTGGCGATTTAAAGACACTGGGTGATGGCAATACTCCGGAAAACTGTATTTACCGCGCCTATAGTACCGATACCCGAGTGTTCTATTATCAGGGTGTTGGCTATAATTTGCAGGCAATTGCTGATGCAATCTCAGACGTAGCTGGCCGGGTGAATGGTGTTTACCGTCAATTGTTTCCGGATTTGGCCAAGGCAGACGATGAAGCGCGGGCCAAAGCACAAGCTGCACAACAGCAAGCAGCAAGCGCGACTCCAGCGCAAAGCAGCAATGTTGAAGCTGAGACCCAAGCTTTTCAAGCGCCTGCGGCAAAGGCACCAACGGCCAAAAAGCCAGCCGCGAAGAAACCGGCACCAAAGAAAGCCGCTGCCAAAAAGCCTGTGGCAAAGAAGCCAGCCGCCAAAAAACCAACAGCGAAAAAACCCGCACCAAAGAAATCAGCGAAACCAAAAGCCAAGTAGCTTTTGGTTCGCCGGTTAATCGGGTTTAGTGCCACATTTGCCAAGCTGGTATAATTTTTGTAAAATGTGCCTAGAAAAATATGTGGGCAAATACCCAGACCAATTATTGTTGTGAACGAAATATTGTTGAGTAGGACTGATCATATGAAAAAGGCTTTTGTTGCTGCGGCAGGTTTTATGGTTGTGGCCACAAACCCTGTTCAAGCTGCGGATTGCGGCCAACCACCAATTGATGCGCCGAGCGTACCAACTGGTGAAAGGACAATTACAGCCACTGAAGTCCGTCAGGCACGAGACGCTGTGTTGGCCTATTCTAGCGAAGTGGATAAATTTATTGGTTGCATGGACCAACGTGTGACGCAGATTGCGCCTTACATGACCAAAGAACAGTTGACCCGGCGTCAGGAAGACATTGACACTCTTCATAATCAGCGGCGGGATCTGCAGATTAAATTGAACGAAGCTATCCGGGCATATCGCAGGCAAACCAGCAACAGCTAGTTGCTATCGCATCGCACAAGAATGTTCAGGGGCCATTGGCCCCTTTTTTGTGAGCGTATAGGTAGGGCGCAACAAGGGGCAAACAAAAGTGGACTGATCAGTCCATTTAATTTGACTTGACCGGGTGCGCGCCCCATTTTCAACTCTTGGGAAGCGATAGAACCAAGAAATAGGGATATCAGCATGTTGGCACAGCGCGACGTTTACGACGAAGAGCATCACATTTTTCGTGATTCGGTACGCAAATTTTTTCAAACCGAAGCCACACCTCATGGCAAGGAATGGAGCGATGCCGGGCAGGTGCCGCGGGAGTTTTGGAACAAACTGGGCGAGACAGGTCTTTTGTGCCCACAATTGCCGGAAGAATACGGCGGTGTTGGTGGCGATTACCGGCTTAACTGCATCATCAATGAAGAACAGATTTATAACCGTGGCGGCGGCGCTGCTATTGCTGTTCATTCAGATATCGTTGCGCCTTACCTGATGGATTATGGTTCGGACGATTTGAAAGAGCGCATTCTACCTAAAATGGCCACTGGGGAAATGGTTGGTGCTATTGCCATGACCGAGCCCGGCACCGGCAGCGATCTGCAGGGTATGAAAACCACAGCCAAGCTGGACGGCAACCATTATGTGGTCAACGGCTCCAAGACCTTCATCTCCAACGGCCAGAATTGTGATTTTGTTATTGTTGCTTGCAAAACCGATGCGTCGGCGGGTGCAAAGGGCGTTAGCCTGATTGTGGTTGAAGCAGACCGCGAGGGGTTCAGGCGCGGTCGCAACCTGGATAAAATCGGCCAGCATTCGTCGGACACATCCGAGCTGTTTTTTGACGAAGTTCGGGTGCCCGCCACCAATATGATTGGTCAGGAAGGCGCTGGTTTCATGTATTTGATGCAGCAGCTACCGCAGGAGCGCTTGTCGATCGGTTTTATCGCGATGGCTGGTGCGCAGCGGGCTTTTGATATTACGCTTGAGTATGTCAAAGAACGCGAAGCTTTCGGTAAACCAATTATGCATTTCCAGAACACGCGCTTCAAAATGGCTGAAATGAAAACCGAACTTGCGGTTGGCTGGGCCTTTGTAGATCAGTGTCTGTCGCGCCACATTAAGGGCGAACTGGACGCAGCAGGCGGTGCCATGTCGAAATTGTGGACCACTGAAATGCAGGGCCGGGTGGTGGACACATGTGTGCAGCTTCATGGCGGTTACGGCTTTATGGCGGAATACGAGATTGCGCACCACTATACAGACAGCCGCGTGCAGCGTATTTACGGCGGAACTTCTGAAATTATGAAAGAATTGATCGGCCGCACGCTGTAATATCGGATAGTTGGAGAAATTACAAAGGGCGCCCACTGTTGGTGCCCCTTTTTCTTGCCTTCAGCAGCGCTATCGGTTTCACTGGACCCGTACGAACGCGAGGATCGTTTTTTGCCAGACCCTGAGCTCACGGCGGTTATTTGTTTCGCCAATGAAGGCGACGAGGTCGAACACACTGTTCGCGGTATCCGCGATACTTGCAGTGATGCTGTTGATATTTTGTTGATCAACGATGCGTCGGATGACGGTCGGAACTATGAGGCGGTGGCGGATCGTTACGGTGGCCGGTATTTTGAGAATTCGGAACGGGTGGGACCGGCGCATAGCCGTCACATGGGGCTGCGCTGGGCCAAGACGGACAACGTTATTTTCCTGGACGCTCATATGCGGTTTTACGCGCAGAATTGGCACCAGGTGATCAATGACACTATCGACGGTGACCCGCAGGCCCTTTATTGCACACGCAGCAAACCGTTAAAGCCAGGTGGTGATTGGAGCGGTGCGCCAACCGGACTGGGCGCTAGTATTGCGGTGGAGGGTCATATCTTTAATGACTGGCTTAAACCCGATTGGAATATACGCGCAATTGACGATGGGCCTACGACCTACATTCCTTGTGTTCTGGGTGGCAGCTATGCGGTTCGGCGGCAATTCATGTTGCAGACCGAAGGCTACAGGGGGTTGCATCGATACGGCGGTGAAGAGCCGCTTATTAGTATCAAGGCTTGGCTTGCGGGCGGCAGTTGTCAGTTGATCAACGACGTTGAAATTGGCCATATCTACCGAGGGGGCAAGCCCGCTCCCTGGCAAGATACTGTGAAATATTTTCATTTCAACAAACTGGCGACGGCACGCATTGTGATGACGGATTCAGAGTTTGCTTCTGCGCTTGAATTGGTCGAAACCGTCGAGAACGTTCAAGCCGTAAAGGATGTGTTTCGCAGCAGAAAAGGTTTCGTTGATCAGGCCCGAGCCGGGTTCAAAAAACAGCAACAGCGGCCCTTGAGCTATTTTCTCGAGCTAAACGAAGCGTTTCGACGTTGCGAAAAAATAGAGCCCTAACCGCTGTACAGAACCTGCTGCCCTTAAATACCTATGTTGGCTTGTGCCACGCAACCCACCAAAGCCTGCCACCTAGCAGCACCATGGCGGCAAAAAGTCCGGCAGTCAGCCCGTACCAAATGCCGACAGCTCCGTATGATGAAGAGCCAAGTATAGCGGCAACTGGAAATCCGATCAGCCAATAGCTAACACCGGAAAGATACATAGGCCAACGCACATCCTTGAGCCCACGTAACACCTGATTTGCCGCGACCTGTGCAGCGTCAAAAACCATGAACGCCCCCGCAATCGGCAGGAACAAAAGCACCAGCTGAATAACCACCGCATTTGCCGGGTCATCGGGGTCCAGATAAAATGCGGCGACGCCCATGGGAAACAGCCCGATGACAACCGCGAGCGCGACAACGGAAAGAGTGGCCGCAACCAGCGTAACTGTGGCGGATCGCTTAACCGCAGCCCTGTTGGCTGCTCCTTCAGCGAGGCCGACGCGCACCGCGCCCGCCATGGAAATGCCCCAGGGTAACATGAAGGCCAGCGCCACCACATTGATCGAAATCTGGTAAGCCGCTACTTCCATAACGCCGATTAATCCCATCAGGATAACCGCCGAGTTGAACAGCATACCTTCGAAGATAGTGGTCATGCTGATTGGCCAGCCCAACGCGACAACTTCGCGTAACCGCGGCCAATCCGACCGCCAGAAATGCTGGAACAAATCGAACGTTTTGGCGCGTTTATCGATCAAAATATAGCCGACAAATATGAAAAACCCGGTGGTGTATGACAGCGAAGACGCGATGCCCGCGCCGACCAATTCCATGCGCGGAAAACCAAAGTGGCCGAAGATAAGAATATAGTTCAAACCGGCATTGATCAGGGTGGTGATGACGACCAGCGCCAGCGGTACTTTGGTTTTGCCGAGCGCTGCCAGAAAGTTACGCAGTGCCATTGTCGCCAGAGCAAAGGGCCAACCGACGGTGAGCGCGAGCACATAGTCGGCAGCTTTTGCAGAAACCCCGGGGTCCTGGCCCAGTGCCAAGGCTAATGGCTCGGTAAGTGCCAGCGCACCGAGGACAAACGGGAACATCAAAAAGATCACCCAGATGGCCATGCGAACTGAACGCCGCACATCGCGTGTATCATTTTGGTCAGCGCCTAGCGCTTGGCTAACCAGCGGCGAAACGGCCATCACTGGTCCTGCGCCGACCATCCAGAGAGCAAAGTAAATCACTGTGCCAAGCGATGCGGCAGCTAGGTCTTCCGGCGATATGCGCCCGATCATCAGAACATCAACAGTGTAAACCGCGAAAGCAGCCAGCTGTGTCAGCGCCATTGGGATGCCCAATGACAGCAAACTGCGAGCCTCGTCCTGCCAGTTGTCAGGCAAAATAGTTTTTTGCGGGCTTTGGCCCGTTTTAAGCGTCGTCATAATGAAAGTTCCGTATAAGTTTTTTTTTGGTAAACGCTACGGAAGTGAAGTGGGATGTCCGAGCGCTTTTGAGGGGCTCGGATGAGGCAGGGAGATAGAGCTAAATCGTCTCAATGTCATTCGAGCATACAGCTACAGCTGTAACCGGGGCTGTTGAGCCGGTCGCTAGCTTGCTGATATATGTCGAACAATTGCGCATTGGTTTTCTCTGGTTCTCTCTCTTGTGTTGGAGCGCAGGGATAATCGATTTAGAATTGTTCGTCAATTGATAAACGCCAAATGGCAGACTAGACGACTAAAAAGCCTGTACAATTGTTTGCGGGGCGATTTTCTTCATGCTAGTGGTCGACCTGTTGAAATCAATTGATACCATATAGGGACTTACAGGATATGGCGCGCAAACAAGTGACACTAAAAGCCACGCTGGCACACGGCGAATTTTACTGGGTCACCAACGTGGAAGCCGACAGCGAAGAAGAGGCTGTTGTCGCAGCAGAAAACTTGTTTCTGGCCGAGATTGAACGGATCGAAGACTGGGAATTTACCGACTTCGAAGTCGTCTGACGGAGCCTCTAGTTTTTGCTGGTTGTTTAGAAGGCACCCGCATTCAGGCCCACATAAACACTGCCCCAAACAATAACAATCAGGTTTCCAACTGCACCGATAACACGGAATGGGTGCGGTTTTTCGCCGTCTTTTAGAATGCCGATGGAATGCAGTAGCCGCGCAATGAAATAGCCGACAGCAAGCGACGTAAGCATCATGGTTGACGCACCCAGATACTCCATCGCGGCAATGAGCATCAGCGGCATAGGGGCCCATTCGGTCATGTTACCGTGGGCGCGGTTGGCAAGCAGCAACCCTTTATCGTCACCAAGCCCGATGTTGGTTTTGGTTTTACTGCGGTTGATCCCAACGAGGGCACCAAAGACAATATAAAGGATGCCGACAGCGGCAAGCAGGGTTAGCGATATCGGCATGTTATTCTCTCCTGATAAACTGATCTAACGTATAACGACGACCATGAATGATAGGTTCGTGACAGTTCTTGGTATCACGGTTTCGTGATCTTCGGTCGAGGTATTCGTGATCTTCGGTCGAGGTAAAAGCATCACACTTAGCGAAAACTGACCTAACATTTTGGCTCTGCTACGGCGGCCCACCGGTCCATCGCGTCGAACGAGGCCGATAGCCTGCTTTGATGAAGAGTGCGTTGGTTGAAAAACCAAAACCGATCTTCGTAGGCGCTGGGTTCGATAATTTCGTTGATGATCAATTTGGTTTTGCACGGCTCGATCACTTCCAATGAGATTGTGATCCACCGAGTATCCTGATCAGAGTTTTGTAGCAGGCTTAGTTGTCGCCCCGGCAGCAGGTCCCGAGTGCGTTCAACGGCTTGCCAACGCTTGGCGCCACGTTTCCAGAAAACCAACCGTGTCGCCCCGCGTTCATTGGTTGGCCCGGTTAGTTCAACAAGATCGACAATTTCGGCCTGCCATTTGTCTCGGTTTTTGTCATTAGAAACCAATGTCCAAACAGTTTCCGCGCTGGCGTTTACTACACGTTCGCCGACAACTTCAAAAGCAGTGTCAAATACAATGACGGCCCTGACAATTACACCGAACACCATAGCCGACAATAGAACCACAATGGACTTGTGATATAAATTCCAGTCTCTGAAGCTGTCACGCATGAGTGTTATCCCGCTAGCTGACCGACCTTTAACTTTGGCCAATAGCCTTGACCAATAGTCTAATCAGACCCAAAGTGCGGTGAGATTAGACCATCTGGAGGGACCTTATGACTATCACGCTTATTTCAGCAAGTTTTTTGGGACTGTTGCTTGTTTATCTTTCGTACAATGTATCCATGAATCGTCAACGGGCGAAAGTGGACCTGGGCACCGGTGATGATGCCGGGTTGCTGGCCGCGTGCCGCGCCCAGGGGAATTTGACAGAATATGGCCCTATGGGGCTGATTTTGATCGGGTTGCTGGAGAATGCCAGGGTCAGCTGGTATCTGGTGATGGGGATCGCTGTTGCCTTCGTGGTTGGCCGTTATATGCACGGCCTGACACTGGGTAAGTTTGAAGGCAAAAACCCGTTTCGTTTTTACGGCACACTTCTTACGTGGTTATCGCTGTTGGTGGCGAGTATTGCGGGCCTTTTGAAAGGCTACGGTATCTTGTAAGTCTGCGGCATATTGTTAAGCTGAAAATGCCCGTGCAATGCACGGGCATTTTATTTTAGAATATAGCGAAGGGAATGCGATCAAGTATTCGTATCAAAAATAAATTGGGTACTCAGGCGCGCAATTTCGCGCTTTGTTTAAACATTTGGGCTCAATTATTTGGATGATTTTTTATATGACCTCTTCGCTTTCCCGCCCGCTGTCGCTGAAACTTATAGTTGCCTGCAGTCTCAGTTTCGTCCTTTCTGCCTGCAACAGCGATGATACGTCGTCGAACACGTCGACCAACGCTGAACCAGTTGTTCAAGCCGTTAACAATGCTCCGGTCGTCGATAACATGGTGCCTGATCAAACTGCGTTTGAGGGGGTAGCCTTCAGTTTCGACGCATCGCAAAATGACACCACATTTTCAGACAGCGATAATGACCTGCTGGATTACTCCGTCACCTTTGATGTGGCAGATACTGGGCTGACAAGCGACGGTGCCGCTATTTCGGGTACACCCAGCTTCGTCGGAACGATTGTTGTGACTATCACGGCGTCAGACGGTAACGGTGGCAGTACCTCCGATAGTTTCTTAATCGAAATTACCGCAGCGTCTGCAAACCGGCCCATTCTTCCTGCGACATTGTTTAACTATGCCAATCAGAATTTGCCTGCTCATTATACGCAGCAGAATGCGGCACTGGGCAACGTTGTCAGAACTGATAACACACCAAACAACAACGCCATCACCGACGTGGGTGCCACTTTGGGCCGGGTATTATTTTATGATAAAAGACTGTCTGCCAATGACACGGTAGCCTGTGCGTCTTGTCATGTTCAGGCCAATGGCTTTACTGATTCAGCGGTTCTGAGCGTGGGTTTTGACGGCGGCGAAACCGGGCGGCACTCCATGCGACTGGGTAATGCACGTTATTACGAACGTGGTCGTTTCTTTTGGGACGAACGTGCGGATACTCTGGAAGACCAGGTACTGCAACCAATTCAGGACGCTGTGGAAATGGGCATGACACTCACTCAGCTGGAAGTGAAACTACAGGATGTGGATTATTATGCACCACTTTTTGAGGCTGCTTTTGGCGATGAAACGGTTACGTCAGACCGTATTTCACTGGCACTGGCGCAGTTTGTTCGTTCGTTGAGCACATTCGAATCAGAATTCGACGAAGCCTACATAGCAGCAGGCGGTAACCCGGATGACTTTGACCTTGTCTTTTCGGCTCAGGAAGCGCGAGGCTTTGGAATTTTCCGAGGCAGGGGGCGCTGTGATCAATGCCACTCCACCAGTGCGCACGTCAGCGACGACATTCACAACAATGGCCTGGATGTCGCCACCACAGGTGATCAGGGGGCCGGTGATCAGGAATTTAAGTCGCCATCGCTGCGAAATGTTGCTGTTGGCGGGCCCTATATGCATGACGGACGGTTTGCAACGCTGGCGGAAGTCGTAGACTTTTATAGCGATGACGTGCAGGCCAATCCTAATTTGTCCAACCGTTTGAGAAATAACAACGGTACGCCGCGCCGATTGAATTTGTCCAACGCCGAGAAAGCAGACTTGGTGGCGTTTTTGGAAACCTTGACGGATCAAAACTTCCTGACTGATCCCAAATTCGCCGACCCATTTACCGGGAACTAGGAGCAGGTTACAGGCGTTTGCAAATAAATGTCAGTTGATAAGGAATGGCCTTTTTGCGGCTTGTTGCAAATCGTGTCGCCACTGTAACCGTCAACAACGGCAGCACTATCCAGAAAAACTCGGACAGCAAGACCTGTAGGCTGCGAGCTTCGAAAAAGCCGCGTATGCCTATGGGCGATACCATGATCGGTTGCCAGGGCATGAAGTAACGAGTGTCTGACAGCGGCCAGAAAAAAGCCACTCCGTAGCCACCGTTGGTAAAGGCGTCAAGAAATGGATGCGATACCATTGAGACAAAAACCAGCCAAAAAGATATGACTCTGGAGCTGTTCAATAGGGTTGCAAAAAGAGAGGTCGTCAGACCCGCCATTGCGGCAAATGCAATTGAATGGGTGAAGCCCCTATGGCCAAATGCATCGCCGTAGGGAATGCCGTAAAAGAAGGCTGCAACATCCAGGTCAGGGATAACCGTCGCCAACGCGGCTACAACCAGAAGTCGGTTTGAAATATGGCCGGGCCCAACCCCAGCGCGGACCGCGATGGGGACTAGATCGTGAGCAAAAATGGTCGCCATTTGGATTTCTCCCCTTGTTCGTTTCGGGTCACAAACTCTGATCGCGGTTGGCTGAATTTACGCTACCCGGGCTGCGCAAAAAATGAAAGCCACACAATTTTCTTTTGGGGGTCGGTTTTAACAAGCGTCAACCGAGTGTGGGCACTGCTGTGGTTGACGGGTTTCAAGTGCTGCGTCATAACGTCGACCACTACCAAATTCGACCAGTCGTGGAGTGACTATTTTGACCTTGCCGGGCGCGGACATCCCTTTTGTGCTTTTGGACGATAGCCGTTCTGCTGGTGGTGCAGGACAGTCGCTGTTGTTTCACTCGCCCGAGCGAATCATTTGCGCGCGAGCGGTCAGCGAGGTGTCGGCGGCGCTTGCAGAAATCGACGCTGCTGTTGCTGCCGGTCTGTATGTGGCGGGCTGGACCGCTTATGAATGCGCTGGTGCTTTCGAGCCGCGCTTACGTGCTGTAAAGTCCGTGCAGGCCGGGCAATCAAATTTTGCTGGCGAGCCCCTGATTTGGATGATGGCGACAAAGCATCGCGTAGATTTGCAGCCGGCGCACGCGCAAAAGTGGCTGCAGGAAATGACCAACGAAATTGAAGGGGCGAAACAAGGGCCTATAAGACACGGTGCTATAAAACTGTCTAAACCATCAGTTTCCCTGGCGGCATACCGCAGGGTCGCTGCAAAAATTAAAAGTTACATTGATGCCGGTGACATCTATCAGGCCAATTATACTTTTCGTTATGAATGTGTTTTGGAGGGGTCAGCTGTGCAGGCTTACCTCAACCTGCGGCAGCGCCAGCCTGTTGAATATGGTGCTTTCATCAATACCGGCAACGAGACAATCATGTCTTTTTCCCCGGAATTGTTTTTCCGAAGGTCCGGCAGCCAAATTCAGGCCCGGCCAATGAAAGGGACGGCGGCGCGCAGCGTTTCTGTAAACGAAGACAAGGCAGTGGCATTGGCACTGTCCAGAGATGAAAAGTCTCGTGCTGAAAACCTGATGATCGTCGACCTGATTCGCAATGACTTAAGCCGGGTTGCTGCAGGCGGCACCGTTACGGTCACCGATATGTATACGGTTGAGACCTTTCCGACGCTCCATCAGATGACATCAGGTGTTGAGGCCGCTGTTGATGACGGCTTGTTGCCGTCAGTGTTGCTGGAAGCTTTGTTCCCCTGTGGGTCGGTAACCGGAGCACCCAAGATCAGAGCAATGGAGATTATTGCTGAATTAGAGGCTGGGCCGCGCGGCGTATACTGCGGAGCCATTGGCCATTTCAGTCCGGCGGGGCACGATGTGCCAGCCGATTGGTGTTTGAATGTACCGATCCGTACTGTGGTGCTGGACGCCGCAGGCGCGGGTAGGTTGGCAGTTGGCAGTGGCATTGTTGCTGATAGTAAAATTGACGACGAATACGCCGAGTGCTTGTTGAAAGCGGCGTTTGCTGCGCCAATAGGTGATAGCACCGAGGAAACCCATGCAGACGGCTTTTACCTTATCGAAACCATGCGGCTTCAAGGCGGCGATGTGTTCCTTAAGGGTCGCCATATATCCCGTGTCTTGGCCAGTGCCAGGTATTTCGGCGTTGCAGTTGGCAGGCAGGATATTGCTGCAGCTATAGATCAAGGCAGTTGACCAGCATACCCGTGCCCTTGCGAACGCGCGCGGCGGGCGGGAAACTGAAGGGCAGATTTATAAAATACGCATGACCATTGACTTAGCAGGCCATATCTCTGCGACGGTTTCCGGGATGGAGGCCTCTCCCGCTGAGTCATTGGTGGTTGGGTTGGCCCAAAATAGAATTGATAGCCTAGATCCGGTACGCTGGCACAAATCAAGCAGGCGCTCGCTGTATGACCGCGCGTCTGTCGTTGCGCGCGAGCGGGGACTGGCGGACATCCTGTTTTTGAACCAACGCAGCGAGCTGGCTGAGGGGGCCATCAGCAATATTTTTATCGAAACCGCTGACGGCTGGTATACGCCGCCGCTGCAAAGCGGCGCTTTGCCGGGCGTACTGCGGGCAGAAATGGTTGAGGCAGAGTTTCCGGGACTGAAAGAAAAAACCCTCTTTTTACCGGACATAAGAAAGGCCAAAAGGCTTTATATCGGAAATGCTCTGCGCGGGTTGCGGGCAGTTCGAATTCAGGATGCTGATCAATTGATCTTATAAATAATATATTATCGAATCAGCCCTGATATCTTTTGGTAGCTGACAAATTTCGGCACCTTGGCTGCGAATCATATGCCCATAATGCGTGCTTTGGTCTCGATTCATAAAAATCGACGGTGTTAATACTTTATTCGGAAGTGTTTTTTACAATTTTCTTTCGACATCATCTTTGACGTCGCGGTTAATTTTCTGGACAGGGATATTTTATGAGTTCGAGTTCTGCGTCACCCCGAAGAACTATCAATACGCATGCGTCGGGGGTATCGGACCAAACCAGAGCTTTGGCCAAACGCTTATCCGAGCATATGGGATTGAGCGGAGCGATTGAGATCAGTACGGAAAATCAGTGGCATGGCATTGTTTCCGTGCTTATGGAAATGAAACAGCAACGTAGAAAATAAACCTTAGTTTTCATTTGGGTTCACTTTCTTACTATTCCTTACCTTTCAATTTGATTGACCGGAAACGTGCTTTTTAAGCGGTGGAATTCCTTTGACTTATACACAATTTATGTTACACTATTACATAGTATTGACTGACCATTAGGGCCGCAATTGATGCCAAATCGATCGATTCACAGGAAAGAAAATAAGAAAAGTAAAATTTTTGCTTGGAATCGGGCAAGATTCTTGGATGATAGGTTTTGAGCTGGGTCATTCGCTTCAGCTTAAGTTCGCAAAATTGCGGACGGGGGAAAATCAGATTGCTTGCTGCCATGTGTTTTACACAAGGCCAAAAGTGACAGAAGCGACGCAAAGAAATTTGCATCTGACTTGGACAATTGGGAGACTACGGGAAAACCATTAATTGGGCATGTAACCAGACCGGGCTGTTTTGAAGTCAGGTATCGGGCACATGTTGAACATCTTCCAGTTTATTAGGGGTAAAGGTTCGGAGTGAGAATTAACTCTCCAAATCTTTATAAGGTAAAAACAGCCGGCTAGGCATTCAGAGTACTGGAGACCAAAGTGGCATTATTGAACCCATGTGGGCAGAAAATGGATAAGGCTAAAGTGAAACGGATAGCTGTCACAACAGCAGCGGCCGCCTCGATCCTTCTAGGGGCGACCATTGCTAACGCACAAGACGAGCGCCTGAAGTCGATCGTAGACGAGGTGAACGCAGCAAATAAACTAGCAGTAGCATCACAGCAGACAATCGACGGCGTTGCAGACGCAACCCAGCGTATCTTCGGTGATTACCGCGGAGTTTTAAAAACCAACGCCGGTCTTCGGGCATATAACGCCCAGCAAAACCGCGTTATCGTCAAACAGCTCGAAGAAATTGAGAAGATCAAAACTTCTATTGGTCAGATCGATGAAATCAAGCGGCAGATTACACCGCTAATGCTGGACATGATTGATAACCTCTCTGAGTTTATCGACAATGATGTTCCGTTCTTGATGGACGAACGCCGCGACCGCATCGATAGTTTGCGTGAGGCGATGGATAACCCCAACATCAGTGACCCTGAGCGATTCCGCATCGTGCTGGCAGCTTATACAGCTGAAGTACAGTATGGTCGCACGCTGGTTGCTTACGAGGGCCCGCTTGCAGATGGCCGTACGGTCAACTTTGTGCGCCTAGGTCGAATTGGTTTTTACTATCAAACCAGTGACACGACTGAAACCAAAGCGTGGGACGTTGCTTCTGGGTCCTGGCAGGATCTTGGCTCAGAATTTACGACACCAATTCGCCAGTTAATCCGGATGGCACAAAAGCGGACTCAGTCTGATGTGACTGTTCTGCCAATCGCTGCTGCACAGGGGAATTAAGATGAAAAAGATTATTACATCCGCTGCGCTTTTGGCACTTGGCCTGTCGTCAGTTGTGACTGCCCAGGATTCTGACATGAGCGCGCTCCTCAATAAAGTTCGTGAGGGCCGTATCACTGAAGATGCTGGTCATAAACAGCGTGAAGCTGAGTTTTTGTCACGCAAGGACCAGCAGGAACAGCTGTTAGCGCAAGAACGCCAGGAGCAAGCGCGCCTGGAACGTGAGAGTGCACGCTTAGAGGAAGCCCGCCGTAATAATGAGGCGGAAATTACTCGTCAGCTAGAAACACAGCGTGAACGTCTTGGACAGCTTTCCGAGTTGTTTGGTGTTCTTCAGCAAGCCGCTGGTGATGCCCGCGCAATTATTTCAGCGTCGCATGTGTCTATCGATAACGCTGACCGTATGGGTGAAATTGATACCCTGGTTGCCAAAGCGTCTGAATCTTCTGAGCTGCCAACTCTGGCGGAAATCAGGGCATGGCCAGCACAAATGATGCTGGAAATGGTTGGTTCAGGTGAAGTGAAAAAGTTTAGCCATGATGTTCGGTTGAATGATGGCACGTTGCAAACAATGGATGTTACCCGCATCGGTGACTTCGGTCTTGTTGGTGAGGGTAAATTCCTGCAGTTGCGTGCAAACGGCGAAGTTGCTGAACTTCAGCGTCAGCCGTCCGGTCGTTTCACTGGCACTATTCCGGGCTTTGAAGCTGCGGGCAGTGGCATCGTGGCACTGGGCGTTGATCCAACACGGGGTCAGCTGTTGAACCTGGAGGTCCAGAAGCCAGACGTTTATGAACGCCTTGAGCAAGGTGGTTTCATTGGATACCTGACACTATCACTTGGTGTCATTGGTGTGTTGCTTGCGATCTTCCAGTGGGTTTACCTCTTTATGGTAAACGGCAAGGTGAAGAAGCAGGTTAAATCTGAAGTTGCCAATGTTAACAACCCTCTTGGTCGTGTGCTTGCAGTCTATGACCAGAACCGGTCTGTTGATGTGGAGACTCTGGAGCTGAAACTGGATGAAGCGATCCTGAAGGAAACGCCGGCACTTGAACGGTTCCTGACGGCGATCAAGCTGATTTCAGCTGTGGCACCTTTGTTCGGCCTCCTTGGTACAGTGACTGGTATGATCGAAACCTTCCAGGCGATTACCTTGTTTGGTACCGGTGATCCATCGCAGATGGCAGGCGGTATTTCCGCGGCTTTGATGACAACAGTGGAAGGTCTGGTTGTAGCCATTCCAACATTGATGTTGCACAGCTTCGTGTCAGGTTCGTCTAAGGGTGTGGTTCACATTCTGGAAGAGCAGTCTGCAGGTATCATTGCGGTGCACGCAGAGAAAGAGCACGCATAATGCTGGCAATTAGTGAAGCATTTGACGCAATCCGAGCATTCATAGAACGGGGTGGTGACATCTTGTACTTGGTGCTCGTGGTTACGTTTATAATGTGGGTGCTGATCATCGAACGTATCTGGTTCTATTCGCTTGAATATAAAAAGCAAAAGAACCGGGTTATCGGAACCTGGGAATCTCGGGCCGAACGAAAATCATGGTATGCGCATAAAATCCGCATCGCCATGATTTCCGAGATCAATTACAATTTGTTTCAAGGGGTGAACCTGATCAAAACACTGGTTGCCCTTTGTCCGCTTATTGGACTTTTGGGAACCGTGACCGGGATGATCGATGTGTTCGATGTTATGGGATCACAGGGCAGTTCAAACGCACGCGCCATGGCGGCGGGTGTGTCCAAGGCAACCATTCCGACAATGGCGGGTATGGTTGCGGCACTGTCTGGTGTGTTTCTTAGCACCTATATTGAAAAACGAGCCAAGCGTGAATCTGAGCGTCTCGAAGACAGCTTGACGATGGACCACTAGGTTTAAGACTGGAGTTAACCAATGCGTAAATTCTCTAAGGGAGAGGACGAAGCAGAAGTCAATATGACGCCGATGCTCGACATCGTGTTCATCATGCTGATTTTCTTTATCGTGACAGCCTCTTTCGTCAAAGAATCCGGTCTTGAGGTCAACAAGCCGGAGGATGACAATACTCAAAATGATCCACCGCCACCGGACGATGAAAAGCGGGCTATCGCTTTTATTATCGATGAGAATAACCGGATTACACATGACTTTGTTCGTGTGGATATCTCGTCAGTTTCATCGATCATCAAGAAGGAAAGCGTGGAACGTCCAAAAGCACCTGTTGTTATTCAGGCTGCGGATGGGTCTCATCTCGGGTTGTCTGTCCGCATCTATGATGCCGCCAGAGACGTTGGGGTCAGTGACAGTCAAATTGTACTGACACCGAAAAAATAATACCCGGCGGGGCAGTGCCCCGCCGTTCAGGCTAATGCCCGCATGGGTGTTGGACAGGGTTTTGAGGGGCTAGGCACCTGTATAGTGGCAGGTGAAGTGGAGAATAGAATGCGTAATCATTCGCAACAGGACGAAGATACAGAGATAAACATGACGCCGATGCTGGACATCGTGTTCATCATGTTGATCTTTTTCATCGTGACCGCGGTTTTTGTAAAAGAGGCTGGCGTTAATGTACTTAAACCGTCTGCCGAAACTGCCTTGCTGCAAAAACAAGTCAGTATTTTGATTGCGGTTACGTCCGATGATGTAATTTTCATCAATCGTGAACCAACTAAGATTGAGGCACTAAGAACTGCGGTTGAAAAGCTGCACGCTGAGAACCCTAAGGGATCAGTTGCCATTCAGGGCGACGAAGAAGCAAACGCGGTTCTAGTTATGCAAGTTTATGATGCTATTCGCGACGCTGGTGTCGAGGTAATAGCAATAGCTACGGAGACGAACTAATGATTGCTCGGGTCGCCACATCATTGGCCGCTGCATCGGGTGTAACCTTTGGCCTGTTTCTCGTGATGAACTATCTGGTCGCGGGTGACGGCGAAGTGAACCTTGATGAAAGTGATAGGGCCAGATTTATTGATGTCGTTCAGGATATTGATGATCAGCCGCCAGAACGCATGGAACGCGAAGTGGAAAAGCCACCGGAAGTGGAAGCCCCACCGCCGGAAATCGATACGCCGCAATTAGATGTTCAAGGTCCTGACAAGCTTAACTTGTCCATTGGCCGTGCGAACTCTGGTGCTAACATCGACCTGGGTCAGATCAATCTGGGTGCGTCAACAGATGGTGATTATCTGCCGCTTGTTCGGGTGCAGCCGCAATATCCTCGCCGGGCACAAGAGCGCGGCATCGAGGGCTATGCTATTGTTGAGCTGACAGTTGCTGCCGACGGCACTGTTCCAACCGAATCGATTATAGTGATTGAAGCAGAGCCAAAAGGCTATTTTGAGCGGGCAGCGATTAAAGCAGCTCAGAAGTTCAAATATAAGCCGAAGATCATTAACGGTGAAGGCCAGGCAGTGACCGGCGTTCGCTATCGGTTCAGCTTTAATTTGGCAGAGAAGTAGAGACAAACGAAAGAGATGATCATGGTACAGTATTTTAAATCCATTCCCATGGCTTTGGCGGCAGCAGCTGTATTGGCTGTGATGCCGGTTCCCGAGGGAACGCAGCTTTCTGCGACAGCAACCGCGCAGGAAGCGCCGAAGAAGAAGCAGAAAACGCGTAAAGTTGAATCAATTCCTCATTCCTTTCAGAAAAAACTCGAGAAGATACAGCTGACTCTGTCGCCGGAAGAAATGACCGAAGCGGATTTGGAAGCAACCAAAAGTGAACGTTTGGCTAGAGCTGAAGAATTGATGACCGATGCCTTAGGCAGTCGTGGTTTGAATGATTACGCGCGCTCAATCGTTTGGCAATACCGTGCTCAGGTAGCCTTCGAGAAGGAAGACACGATGGGGGCTATCAACGCCTTTGAGCGGGTGCTTGACTTTAAGGACAGTATTCCTGTTGCGCAAGAACATGGCATTATGTTCAACTTATCTCAGCTTTACTATCAGGTAGAGCAGCTAGATAAAGCGATTGATTACGTCACTCGATGGGAAAAAGCTGTGTCTGAAGTTGACCCGGCGCTTATCGGTATAACCCAGAAGGTCTTTATTTCGCAGCTCTATTATACCAATGAGGATTTTCCAAATTCCCTGAAGTATATTGATGTTGCCATTTCTGATGCCCAGCTGGTCGATACTGCCGAGGTTAAGGAAAATTGGTATGGTCTGAAGCTTTCCGCACATTATGAGTTGGGCGATTTTCCGGCAGTTCGCGATACGCTTGTTACGCTTATCCTGAATTGGCCAACACCGCGCTATTGGCTCCAGCTCGCCAGTGTGTACCAGGAATTGGACGACGAAGAGACATTTTTCTCTTTGATGGAAGCGGCCTACAAGCAGGGCTTCTTGGATGATAGAGACGCCCAGATCATTAATGTCGCCCAAATTCAAATGAGTCGTGACGCACCGATCAAGTGTGCATGGATTGTTGATCGCGCACTGAAAGAAAACCTGGTTGAAGATGATGCAGATAGCCAGAGGCTATTGGGTCAGTGTTATCTTGCTGCCTCAGAATTCCGCAAGGCGCTTGATCCGCTTTCAAAAGCAGCGGCAGAGAATAGTGATGGTGACCTTTGGCTTCAGATTGGTCAGGTGCAAATGCAGATTGACCGATACGACGATGCGGAAAAGTCTTTCGCCAAGATGGCAACTGCATTTGAAGACGACACCGAAAATGCCAAGAAAAATGCTAGCAAGCTTTTAGCCGGTGTCATGATGCGCGGCCAAGCCTTGACAGAATTGAAACGGTTTAAGGACGCGAAAGACGCTTTCAGAAAAGCTTCCAGGCTTGCGAAAACCGAAAAGGATCGCCGTCAGGTCGCCAGTTGGCGTAAATATATGAACGGTGAGGAAGCCCGCGAGAAGTTGCTTACTGGTAGGTAAGCCTACACCTAGTAACCGGGTATAAATATTCTGACGGTGTCACTATAGCGGTGGCACCGTTTTTCTATTGAGGCCGCTTCATTGGTGCGGTTTTTATATGCGGTGCCCCCCCCAAGAGACAGGGAATAGCTTGAAACTTTGCGCTGTGGTTTTATTGTTGGCGCATGATGTGGTTTGTTTTTCTTTCTGTAGCCATTGCGTTGGGCGTTCTTGTAATGATGCACGACGAAATCAGCACGGGCTTTTATCGTTGGACTGATTATATCGTCACGTCACCGCTGCTGTTTGTTACCGGCGCCATTTTATATTATCTCGCTGGACTTGTTCCGTTACCGCTCAACCTATGGCTGGGCCTGCTTCTACCGCTCAAGACGGTATTGGTCTTTGGGGTTATGGTAATGACGTGGGGCGGCACGCTCACGTTTGGTAGTCTTCTCATTCGTTTGGTCGGCCACAAAAAACAGCCCTAACCTTCTCCTTCTCGCCCAACCCTCTCGATTTGTCTTTAAAGTACGATATAGATGTTACTATATAACTTTACATATAACTAAAGTTTCAATATAGTTATATAGTAACAAAATGGAGAGGAATGATGAAACCAATAAGATTATATGCAGCAGGACCGTTGGCGGCTGTTTGTACCAGCGGTTTGTTTCTGGTCATGCAAGGACTGGTCGGCGGCGAGGGAGAGGTGCAAATTGAACCTGATAAGCAAAGATTGATTCCGGTAATACAGGACGTTGATTTCAAGCCACCCGAGCGCATGATACGGACTGTCGAAAAGCCTCCTGAGCCGGAGCCCCAGCCGCCTATGGTTAAAGAGCCACCGGTTAATACGGGAGAGCCGGGAAAGATGAATATTTCTATTCCAGGCGTTAAAACAGGACCTGGAGCCAACCTGATTACCATTAACCTGGGCTCAAATTCTGATGGCGATTATTTGCCTTTGGTACGGGTGCAGCCTCAGTATCCGCGCCGTGCGCAGGAACGCGGGATAGAGGGCTTTGCTGTTGTTGAACTAACCGTCAACCCGGATGGGTCAGTACCCGCAGAGTCGGTTGTCGTTGTGGAGGCTGAACCCGCTGGATACTTCGAAGCTAATTCCATTAAGGCCGCGCAAAAGTTCAAATACAAGCCCAAGGTGGTGAACGGCCAGGGTCAGACCGTAACCGGCGTGCGTTACAAATTCAGTTTCAATATGGCGAAGTAAAATGCGCTGCACGGGCCGAAAACTGCAATCAGGCGCAGTACCAAACATGACGCCGATGCTGGACATCGTGTTTATCCTGATAATATTCTTTGTAGTGACGGCCAGTTTTATCCAGGAACGCGGCCTGGAGGTTAACAGGCCGCAAGGTATACCGCCGCCACCCTTGACGCCGCAGGAAGGCTTGCTCTTACATTTGGCACCCGGCCATCGCATTTTGTTCCGTGGCTACGCTATCGACGTATCCGCAGCCACGGCGCTGATGAAAAAGTTTCACGTGGAGCATCAGGACCAGGTAATTTTGGTGAAACTGCAGTCTGGCGCAAAGCTCGGGCAGTTGGTCGATTTACTTGATCATGGGCGCATGGCGGGATTACCGGTTGGCAGCATCGCCGTTCAATAAACACGCAGCGGAAAACAAAAAGGCGGACCAAAGTCCGCCTTTTTACTTGGTCACCGTCTGGGCCAGTAGACCTGGTTAGTCGGCTTCGACTGCGTTGTTAATTTTATCCCGTAGCTCATTCCTGAGCGGATAAATACCGGACGGCAGGATGTTGGTCATGAAAATGGCAACAACATCACTGGTTGGATCAATCCAGAAGATAGTATTGGCCATTCCACCCCAGAAGTATTCGCCAACATTAGCATGGCCGCCTTGTTTTTCGCCGTCTTGAACAACAGCGAAACCTAGGCCAAAGCCCAATCCCTGCTTGCCGCCAGCGATGCCTGTCAGATTGTCGGGCAGATGGTCACGGCGCATCAACTCAACAGTTTCTGCCTTGACCAGCCGTACGCCGTTCAGTTCGCCGCCATTGGCGACCATTTGGGCAAACTTCCAGTAATCCATTGTTGTCGAAACCAGGCCGCCACCGCCGCTTTCAGACTTTGGCTTGACTGTGAAGTCCCCGAAAAAGTCACCGCGGTAGGCAACCAGGCCCTTGTCTTTTTCGGGAGCATAAATTTCCGAGAAGCGATCCAGTTGATCGGGTCGTACCGAAAAACCGGTGTCTTTCATGCCCAACGGCGCAAAAATACGTTCCTGAAAAAAATCACCTAGTGACTCACCCGAAAGCACCTCGATCAACCGGCCTTGCACGTCAACCGATAGCGAATATACCCACGCCGCACCGGGCTGATACAGCAGCGGTAGTTTACCAAGCTTTTCAGTTTGTTGCGCCAGCGTCAATTTGGGGTCGAATACGCCGGCTTTGCCGTACAGCTGGTCAACCGGTGTGTTGCCGAATACGCCGTAGGTCAGGCCGGCCGTATGGGTTAGCAAGTCGCGGATTGTCGATGGTCGTTCTGCTGGGACCGTTTGCAACGAGCCGTCTTGGTTTACACCGCTAAAAACGCGTTGGTTCGCAAAAGATGGCAGATACTTCGATACTGGGTCATCCAGCCCAAACTTGCCTTCTTCATATAGCATCATCAGCGCGATACCGGTTATTGGCTTGGTCATGGAATAGATGCGGAACACCGCGTCTTCGGACATTTTTGTCCCGGCTTCCTTGTTGATTTGGCCGTAAGTCTCGAAATGTGCAATTTTGCCGTCGCGGGCCACCAGCGTTGTTGCGCCGACAAGCCTCCCGCTTTTCACATAGCCGTCGATATGCGACTTCAGCGCTGCCAGCCCCTGGTCGGACAAGCCAACCGTTGCTGCTGTTGCTGCACGGTCATTTGCTGGAACCGCGGGTGCCATCGCGCCTACAAGCGCAAAAGCTACCGCTGTCAGCACCACTTGTGTTTTCTTGAACATTTTTATTTTCTCCCTCGCTGTCACTTAGTGCAGTTAACGCCCACGTCAACGCACCGCGCGCTCAATTGACACTTTTATCATATAAATCACCAGATGGTGCAATAGACCGCGTGAACCCAATGTGAACACTCTGTTGTGTCCCTGTGATTGATTGCTGTTTGCCGCCAAACAAAAGCCTGCTTGGTGGTTGCAGTTTTTGTCGGCTCGATTTACCGTCTTGCCGTGGATCGGTTGTTCCGTATCCGCCCTAATTATGGAGGTTGTTATGGTTGCAGGTCTTACCAGTTTGTTGGACGGGTATTTGGTTAATGGTGACGGGCTTGCGGTTGATAACCCGGCAACCGGCGACCATGTTGCAACCGTGCGCGACTACTCAGACAGCGAGGTTTCCGACTGTGTTGTGGCTGCCACCGCCGCCTTCCCGGCGTGGGCAAAAAAGACGGCGAAAGAACGCTCGGTTATTCTACGGCGCTGGTATGAGCTGATGCTGGCGCACCAGGAAGAACTGGCACAGTTGATCACTGCCGAATGCGGCAAACCGTTGGCTGAAGCACGCGGCGAAGTGATGTACGGCGCATCTTTCCTCGAATGGTTCGCGGAAGAGGCAAAACGTGCATACGGCGACGTGGTTCCAACCCATAACGCGAGTGCGCGTATCATCGTCATCAAACAGCCCATTGGTGTGGTGTCTGCCATCACGCCCTGGAACTTCCCGGTTGCCATGATCACGCGCAAGGCAGCACCTGCACTTGCAGCGGGCTGCCCAATGATTGTTAAACCTGCTGAGGCAACCCCCTTGTCTGCTTTGGCTCTGGAGAAATTGGCGCGAGAGGCCGGCATCCCAGAAGGCGTGTTCAAAATCGTGACCACACGCAAGCCCGCTGAAACTGGCAAAGTACTGACCACTCACCCGGACATTAAGAAGATATCCTTCACTGGCTCCACGGCGGTTGGCAAAATTCTCATGCGTCAGGCGGCCGACACGGTCAAGAAAGCCAGCATGGAGCTTGGCGGCAACGCACCTTTCATAGTCTTTGACGATGCCGATATTGACGCCGCACTTGATGGTGCCATGGCATCCAAATACCGCAATGCGGGGCAAACCTGTGTGTGTGCAAACCGGTTTTTCGTACAAAGCGGCGTTTACGACCAGTTTGTTGAGAAATTTTCTGCCCGTGTCGCAGCGCTGTCAATCGGTGACGGTGCAGCAGACGGCACTGAAGTCGGGCCACTAATCAATACTGCAGCGATCGACAAGGTCGAGCAGCTTGTTGCCACCGCCACTGCCGCGGGTGCCAAAGCTATGGTCGGTGGTAACCGCTCTGAACTGGGTGGCAACTTTTATCAGCCCACAGTGCTAGCGGATGCGCGCGCGGATATGGCGATAGCACAAGCCGAGATTTTCGGGCCGGTTGCTCCGGTATTCAAATTTAACACCGAGGCCGAGGTGGTAGAACTTGCCAACGACACGCCGTATGGCTTGGCCGCTTATTTTTACGCACGCGACCTGGGTCGGGTCTGGCGAGTGGCCGAGGCGCTGGAATATGGCATGGTCGGTATCAATGAAGGTATCCTGTCCACCGAGGTGGCCCCGTTTGGTGGGGTCAAGGAATCCGGAATTGGCCGTGAAGGCTCGCGTTATGGCCTCGATGAATATCTGGAAATAAAATATTGCCTGATGGGCGGACTGTCGACCTAACCGTATCTTACAGTGCGAAATTTTTTCGCAGTTCGGCGATCAGATCTTCGCTTTCCAAGGTGTGCTTTGCTTCACTGTCAATGATCGCCAACGCTAGTTTGCGGCGCAAGTGACTGGCTTCAATGTTGTCCTTAAGTCCGGGCGCGCTGGCGGCATCAGTTAAGAAATCAACCAGTCGGTTGGCGGCGTGAATGCGGCCCCATATATAATCGTTTTCCCGCGCTTTCCGGCTGAAAAACGCCCCAAAGTTAAATAGCTTTGCGCCCATTAATCGTTGACCGTCTTCGGGGCAATCAACCTCGGCGCAATCAATAGGGCTGATCCGGTCAACTCGAATTTCGTCGATTTCCATCAGGTCGGTATGGGCTGTCATCGGTAGCGTTAGAACGTCATAAAAGGAAAAGCCTACATAGGCGTGAAACAGCGTTTTGCGGGTTGCCTCATCCTCGATGGCATTAATCGCCTGCGCCAGCATTTCATCCTCTTCAAAGTCCAGGTCTTCCAGCTCCATCACCTTGGCTACAATCGCCATCAACTCTTCTGTGTCGCCGCTAAGAGGGGCGTCTTTGTAAAAGTCGGTTTGCCAGCGCTGGCGGTAGCGGGCAATGCTGTCATAGATGTGTGCTTTCAAGTTGGCAAAAGAAGCCAATGACGCCTGGGCTGGTTCCTGCTGCAGCTGCCGGTTTAGGCGTTTGATCAAAAAACGCATACGCCGCACCCGGTAGTCCACATCATATTTGCGGAAAAAGGGAATGGCTTGCCTGCAAGCGTCGTCGCCGGATTCGATGAAACCATTTTGGACGGCCCACTGGGAAAGCTGCGCCAATGTTGGCACAGCTGATTGTTCCAAATCTTGGTCTTGTTTGCTCCGATCCTGGTGCCACTCCTTCAGGAATTTGCTCAGGCGTTCCAGCGAATGCACGGCCTTTGCCTCGGCGTAGCTGCCGTAGCCGAACCCGGCCTCGTGGCGCGCCTGTTCGTGGGCACGTTCGCGCCAACTGGCCAGCATCGCTGTGGACATCTTTTGGCCAGGCGCCAAAATCAGAATTTGATCGACCAGTTGGGAAACATCTTGTTCGATGCGTTTCAAAATAATCTCAAAACGTCGCGCGCGCCGGTTTTGTTCCTCAATTTCCTGAAGGTCGCCCAATATGGGTTCGTCACGTGGAATTTCAGCGAGCGAGGACAGGATAGTGCGGAAAAACCCTGGTATTGGCTTATTGCCTTCATCGCCTGTGTCGTTGTTGTTTGGGTGGGCTTGCGCGTCTGTTTGTATTTCCGGGCGAGGGTCGACAAAAATAATCCTTCGATCCACTTCACGGTGGGCGGGTCGGTCGATCACTGCATCAATCGCACTGGCAAACGGTTTGTTATTGGTAACACCGCCGTCGATGAAGCTCATGTTTTCAACGTCACCAATGTCTTCCGACAAATGGTCAAAGTTCTTCGCCATAAAGTCAGCTTCGTGCGGCCAACTGGCACCGCATTTTTTCAGGTAAGTTTTCAGATCACTAAGCCGCATGGGCGGGAAAGCGCCAGGAAAGCTGGATGTGGCGCGGGCCGCGAAACCCAGACCAGGGATATTGGTGTCGTCGAAGTCGCTACTGCGAGCGGAGCGACGCCCCTGAATGTGGCTGAATTTCAAGCTGACTTTATGCTGCTTTTCGCGGATTGTTGCCGGGTCGTGCATGCCGACGGATTGGCTTTGGCCATAAAAATTGGTCAGGCTGACAAACAGATCTAGCTGGTGGCCAGTTGGCAGCAGGCTGGAGCCGGGTGCCGCCTCGCCCATATTGTGGTTGGCATCAATCATCCATTCCAGCATGCGCGTGCCGGAAAAGGGCGGCTCGAACCAGCGAGACCTTATGAAACGGGAAAGCTTTCTTTTTGCCTCTGCATAGGGGTGTTCGCCTTTCCAGATTCGCTTGCCGAACAGCCAAATCAGTGGATACATATAGACCTTGCTCCAACGCTCTGCCAGCGTTTCGCGTTCCATTAATTCTTCAATGTCACCTAGCTTCATCCACATATCGCGCAGGGGATCAAAATCCAGATCGTAGGCCAGCGCCCGCCCGAGGAAGATACCGTTGATTCCGCCCGCTGAAGCGCCGGAAATCACGTCAACGATCACCCGCATGTCAACGCTTTCACCGATCATCCGAAGCAAATCGAAATAGTGGCTTTCCGTGTCAGTGGAATAACCGCGGTCGGGTGCGCGGACGCTGTAGGAAACCGAAGAGTCGGCTTTTTCTTCGGCAGATAGGCTGTGATAAACCTTGGATGCACGCACCAACTTCAACACTTCATGCGACACGCCGTTCATGTAAACGGCAAGCGAGGCTCCACCGAAGCAAACCAATGCTAATCGAACTTCCAGTTCTCGCATTCCGACAACCTTTTCAGTCAAAATCTGACACCTAGTGTGCCGCTATTTTGGCGAAACCTAAAGAAAATTATAAAGGTGGCTCAAATGTTTGACGCAGACTGCATCAAAATTACTATTCGTTGCTTGCCCTGTTTTCTGTCGTCAACAATGGTCAGGTCAGACGGCAGATCAATCGTTTCGTCGGCCGCCAGTTCGCAAACAATGCAGGTGTCATCTTTCAGCCAGCTGCCTTTAATCAGGCGGTCCAAAGTTGGTCGCAAAAGACTCTTTCGGTATGGGGGGTCTATAAAGATGAAATCAAATGCTGTTTTTGATGGCCCAACGGTAGTTGCATCAGCCGCCGTGGTCGTGGTGTCCGGCGTGGCATCCAAAGACGCGATGTTTGAACGCAGGCAATTAAGCGAGCCGCGCGCTTTCTCCACGAAAGTCACGTGCACTGCACCGCGTGACAGTGCCTCCAGCCCTAAAGCGCCGGTGCCAGCGTATATGTCGGCCACCTGCGCGCCAGCCATTGCCGGATAGCGCGGGTGTCCGAGTATGGAAAATAACCGTTCGCGCATGCGGTCTGTGGTTGGCCGCACGTCAAGGCCGTCCGGAACTGACAAACGGCGACCCCGAAAACGACCGGCGATAATTCGGGTCATTTTTTCGATGCCTGGCCTCGACGGCCTTGGCCTTTGGAAACTTGGCCTTTGCGTGCGCCAGCCTTCGAGGTATTGGGGCCTGTCTTACCGGTTCTATTGTTGCTCGGTTTCTGGCTGTATCGCCCACTTGGTTTTGCGCCGCGCTCCGTATCCCTGTCGGCTGCTGTTTTTCGCCGGTCCGGTCTGCGGGCTTCATCCTGTCCGCCTGCGGACTTGCGCCGCCGTACCGCACCGGGTTTGTTGCCAGTTGGTTTTTTTGCCTTGGCCCACTTTGAAGTGTCGCGCACTACTTTGACCGCTGCAACGCTTTGCGGTGCATCAGCGAAAAACTCAGGTAGTGCTTCGCGCAGCTGTTTGTCGTTAACTGGTGCAACAACCGCTGAGGGTAGGGTGCCTAGTGCAAAAGGGCCATAATGGGTTCGGATAAGCCGGTTAACCGTTAGCCCCAGATGCTCCATTACCCGGCGAACCTCACGGTTTTTTCCTTCGCGAATAGCGACAGTTAACCATGTATTGGCTGATGATCTGCTGCTTGCGTCTTGTTCTTTTTGCGCGCGTTTGGACAGCCGCTCCAGCCTGGCGTCCACTTCGCCGTAATGAATGCCGTCGATGGTGATGCCACCCGCCAGCTTTGCCAGTGCTTTTTCTTCAACTCGGCCATATACGCGAACCCGGTATCGGCGCACCAAAGCGTTCGCGGGAAGTTCCATCCAGCGGGCCAACGCGCCGTCGTTGGTTAGCAAGAGCAAGCCTTCGGTGTTCATGTCCAGCCGCCCGATTGAAATAACCCGGCCAATATGTTTGGGAAGGCGATCAAACACTGTACGGCGGCCCTCTGGGTCTTTGGTGGTTGTCAGTGTGCCTTTGGTTTTATGCATGCGCCAAACCTTTGTGGCATCTGCACGCTCCACTGCTTCGCCGTCAACACGAATGCCTTCCAGGCTTTTGATCAACACAGCCGGTGTTGTCAGGGTTTGTCCGTCCAGGGATATGCGGCCTGCTTCAATCATGCGTTCAACATCACGGCGCGATGCTACACCTGCTCGGGCCAACGCTTTGGCAATACGTTCACCTTTGTCGGCGTTGTCGGGGCTGTTACTGCCCGGATCGGAGTTTTGTGCCCCCGAAATGCTCGTTGTTTTATCTTTTTCAGTCATGCGGCGCACCATAGTGCCAGCGCGGGGCTGAGACAAGTTAATACAATTCACTACCTTGACGTCAGATAAATTCGCTTTATTAAACAACTTATCATGATTGATGATTTTCCCTTCATGCGGCAGGCGCTTCAGGAAGCACGTCTAGCCGCGGTTCGCGGCGAGGTGCCTGTTGGTGCTATTATTGTTGGCCCAAAGGGTCGTATTATTGCGGCTGGGGGCAACGAAGTGATTGGTGCGGTTGACCCTACCGGCCACGCAGAAATTGTTGCGATCCGCAAAGCAGCTGACATTATGCAGTCTGAACGCCTTGAGGGTTGCGATATGTATGTGACCCTGGAGCCATGCGCCATGTGCGCCCAGGCGATTGCCTTCGCTCGCATCCGCCGCCTCTATTACGGCGCAGAAGACCCCAAAGGCGGCGGCGTTACGGTGGGGGCAAAAATATTTGACCAGCCGACTACCCATCACAAGCCTGAAATATACGGCGGCATTCTGGAAGAAGAGTCTGCCCAATTGCTTAGAGACTTTTTCGCAGAACGGCGTTAATCTCTTCCGATGGAAGCAGAGATCCTCGATCAAATAACCGGTTATTTCCTGCAAAGCTGGGCTTGGGTACAAACCAACTTTCTTGAGCCCGAGCGATTACTTGAGCTCGTGATCATCGGTGTGGCAATTCTGTCGTCAAACTTCACCTGTAAATGGATACATCACGGCATCCTGCTGGTAGCAGGTGATCATCCACTGGTCCAAAAAGCTGATCGACGGTTCCTTCATCCGGTTCTGACGGCTCTTATTTCCATATTGCTTATCGTGACCGCGCGACTGCTGCTTGAGCCCTTCATGGCGACATATTTGTTGAATGTGGCTGCTAGCTTGCTGACGGCTTGGCTGGTGATCAGGTTGGCTGTGGGGCTCCTGGCGAATCGCGAGCTGGCGCGCATGATAGCAGGCGGTGCCTGGACACTGGCCGCCCTCAACATAATGGGTTTGCTTGACCCAATTACCACGGTGCTTGACGAGGCGCAGTTGCCGTTGGGCGAAGTGAATATCAGTATTCTGGATATTCTGACCGGTATTGTCAGCTTCGGCTTCCTGATGTGGTTGGCTTTTGCTCTGTCTGCTTTGCTGGAACGCCGTCTGGTGAAAGCAGAAGGCGTGCCGCCGAGCATTCGTGCGCTGATGACCAAGCTGGGAAAAATCCTGCTGGTTTCGGTTGCGTTTTTGATTTCTCTTAATGCCACCGGCATCGACCTGACGGCTCTTGCGGTCTTTGGTGGTGCGCTGGGCGTTGGTATCGGTTTCGGCCTGCAGAAAGTGGTCGGTAACTTTATCTCCGGCATTATCCTGTTGGTGGACCGCTCGATCAAACCGGGTGATGTTATTGAAACCGGCGGTACTTACGGTACCATCAACAGGCTTGCGGCGCGCTATACGTCGGTGATTACCCGTGACGGTACCGAGTTTCTAATTCCCAATGAAGATATGATTACCCAGCCCGTGACCAATTGGTCACATACCCATAGGTTGGTACGGCGCAGAATTCCGGTTCAGGTATCCTACCAAAGCGACGTGAAACATGCGATGGATATTATGGTTGAGGCGGCACTTAGCCAATCAAGGGTTTTAAAAGTGCCGGAGCCCAGAACTCTGATGAAAGGCTTCGGCGAGAGCGGCGTTGACCTGGAATTGCGGCTGTGGATCGAAGACCCGCAGCACGGCGTGTCCAACATCGCCAGCGACGTTATGATTTCAATTTGGGACAAATTTCACGAGGAGGGCATTGAGTTCCCCTACCCAACCCGTGTTGTCCATGTCAAAAACGGTGACCTCAAACCGACAAAAGAATGAGTAGGGAGTATCCAACATAGACTGTTAGGGGAGAAGAAAATGTCTATTGGAAAATTTGTTCTTAATGTTGTTGTAGCGTTTGTCGCGTATGGAGTTTTGTACACTTTGGGTCAAATGGCCTTCGCTGACCAGTTCAGCGCCACGGTGGCTGCCACAAATCCGGAGGGTCTAGGCGCGCTGGCTTATCATGGTGTGCAAACTATTGTGGTGGTTTGGCTGTTCAACAAAGCCGTTGGTTCTGGTGACATGAAAGCTGGTGCAATGTTCGGCGCGATGGTTGGTCTTTATTTGTTGGCTTCAGACGCCGTTTGGTTCGAAACGCTGAAAGACTTTCCTGGCGATGCCAGAATGGTTCTGGGTGTAATGCACCTGGTGGTCGGCGCGATTGTCGGTGTATTGCTCGCTTTCATGCAAGGTAAAGGCTGGGGATCAGCCGCTGAGGCTTAGGCGAAGTGAGCCAATTAATTATCAGTAAATTTAAAATAGGCGTCGATTAGACGTTTGGCGACGGGTCCAACGGTTCCGTCGCCTATTTTCTCACCGTCTAGTTTGGTGATTGGAGTTGTACAGCTGGTGGCGCTGGTGATAAATATTTCCCGAGCATTTTTGGCTTGTTCGACGCTGATTTTGGCATCTTTGATGCTGATTTGCAGCTTTTCAGCAATGGTTTTTATGCGTGCGCGGGTAATTCCACCCAGAATATTGTCAGTTATCGGGCGGGTGACAATGTCACCATCTTCGGTAACCGCCCATATATTTGTGCTACTACCCTCGGTGATATAGCCGTCGCTGTCGACCAGAACAGCTTCAAAGACACCCGCTTCGCGCGCTGATTGCTTGGCCATAATGTTTGGCAGTAATCCGGTGCTTTTTATATCACAGCGCCCCCAGCGATTGTCGGGTTGGGTAATACCGGTCACGCCGGCAAGCGCGCGCTGTAGCACTTTGTCGAAGTCAAACCGTTTGCAGGTTACAAACAGCGTTGCTGGAATATCGTTGGCAGGGAAAGCATGGTCCCTGGGGGCCACGCCGCGGGTAACCTGGATGTAAAGAAAGGCATCGGAAAACCGGTTCCTACGGATAACTTCGCTCAGCACAACATCCAGTGCCTTGCGGCCCATGGGCGGGGTGATCGCCAGTTCGCCCATCGAGCGCCATAATCGATCCAGGTGCGGCCCCGCGTCAACCATCTTGCAGCGACGCACCGCGATGCCTTCGTAAACACCGTCTGCGAACTGGAAGCCGCGATCGTTGATATGAACCAAGGCGTCTCGGGTAGGGACATAGGCACCGTTTACATAGGCGGTTCGTGACATTTGCGGTGGTCCTTATTGTGGCGCAGGGGGTTGCAAAGGTTTGATCAAGATCATCAACAGCAATGATGGCAAAATAATAGCGAAAACCGCCGTAGTTAAGGCAGCCAGCCCTAAGGTGATGAAAGGCGCAACCACGGCGGTACCACCAGCGGCGACAGCAGTTATGAAAAAGATCAACAGAGCTGAGGCACGGTCATCGTCTCCGTCTGCTGCGGACAACGCGCGTACAAACCCGGGGCCGCCGCGCACGCCGAGTCCGATGTTTAAAATCCAAAACAGCCCCTTCAGGTGGCCGGCATCATTCGCGCCGAACAAAGCGTACCCAAGCAATACAGTACCGCCCAGCAGCGCGAGAATTGTGCCTGCCCAAATCACCCGCTCGACACCGTACCATTTAACCAAATGCCCTGACAGGTTGGCAGCAACAATGAAAACCGAAACACCAACGATTCGCATGATGATGAAGTCGGCGATGGTGCCACCCATTGTTTCTACAATCACTGCGGGGCCGGAGAAAACGAAGGTCAGTAATCCGCCCAAAACCAGGGCATGTCCTACAGCATAGCGAAGGTAAGTGGCGTTTTTCAGCAGTTTTTTATAACTGCCTGGGCCGCTGTTTTCCTTGGTGCCGATGCTGGGCAACAACTTGGGTCGAGCCAGCATTACGGCGCACAGCCCGGCCACCAAAACCGCGGTCAGCGTGAAAGAAGCTTGCCAGCCATATTGGCTGAAAAGCCACGCCCCCAGAATCGGTGCAAGGCCTGGCGTCAATGCCTCAATACTGCCCATAGCACCGATCGCCCTGATGCTGCCCAGCTCAGAAAATAAACTGCGAATCAAACCCGGTGCCAGCACTGCGGGCCCGCTCGCTGCTGCGCCCTGCAGGAAGCGGATAATATTCAGCGTTTCGATGGAGGTCGACAGTGATGCTGCCCCTGACGTTATGGCAAAAAGCGCGAGCGACCCGATAAACAACCGTCGGCGGCCAATGTAACCTGCGAGGCTGCCAAAAACCAATAGCCCGATGGAGGTGCCTGCTACGTATAGTGCCATCACCAGCTGCGATGCTGCTATTGTAGTGCCAAATATTTCCGGCATGGACGGCACTGCGGGCAATACAAGATCGGTTCCCGCGAGGCCGAGCACCGTACCACTAATAATAGCAGCACACGCCAATAAAGCTTGTGCTTTCCCAGGCCTGGAAGATGTTTCGTTTGTGCGTTGCCCAGTCATTAAGAATGCCTGCCTTGCTTTGCCGTTTGTTAGTGGCCAAGCAATATCTCAAACTAAGGGTCAGGGAAAGCGCTGTATTGGATCAATCCGCAAATTCTTCGGCGTTGCCAGCGGCTTGTTTTTCAACGATGCAATCATGAAATTTATGGATCAGTTCCGAGACCGCTTCTGGCGCTTCTTTCTGAGGAAAGTGGCCAATCTCGGGCAGCCTGGCCAGCTTGGCCTTGGGTGCCAGCTTGGCAAAACCATCAGCCGCGTGAGCACCAGACACCGGGTCAGCAAGGCCGTTGATCATCATCATAGGCAATTTCGCCTCTCGGATTGCACCAATCCAGCGCGCTGCATGCTCGCGCCGTTCGGCCATGTAACGAATGCGTCGCGGCATCGCGCTGCGCCCGTTAACGCCCAAAATCACCGGCCACATTTCGTCCAGCTGATCGCCTTCCGGTTTGGTGTCATTGCCGAAAACGTCTGCTAGACCGTTTAGCATTTTTTTGCGTGGCACGATTTTGGCAAACAGCGGCCCAAGAGTGCCTGCCAATAGTTTTTGGGCGGCGCGTGGACGGTGCAGGTCGGGGATGATGCCGCCGTTCAGGAAAATTATGCTTTTGATCTTGAAAGACAGCGCGCTTTCATTGTGCCGTGCTAACAGTTCTTGCGCTACCGTGTCGCCTAGGTCGTGCGCCACGATATGGGCATCTGGCATGTTGCGATGCTTCATCAGCGCTTCGATCATGTCAGCCTGCTCGACAACCGAACAGGGTTTCTTGCTGGCGTTTAGTGACAGGCCGTAATCCAACAAGTCAGGTAGGATCATGTGAAAGCGATTGACGAAGTTGCGCGAAATCCAGCACCAGTCCCAGGACGATGTTGGGAAGCCGTGGATCATCAATAAGGGCTCGCCTTCGCCGCCACGTTGATAGTGAACATGGTGGTCGCGCCATTCGAAGTATTTGCCGCATTGGCACCATTTCGCATAAGAAATGGGCGCTGGTTCAATCATTTATTTGTCCACTCAACCTTGATGGTTGGCATCTTGTTCAGGATTTGCGGCGGTTGCGGCGATAAAAATGCGGGGGTTTGTCACTGGTCCATTTGACAAAGGTCCGAATATCATCGTTTGCCAACAACGCTTCAATCAATAAGGTCGCGTGCCAACTGTTCATCGTTAAGTAGGGCGTGAACCTTGCAGTGGCAAATCGTACGTAATGTAACTATCTTGAATTGGTTGTGCGGTTGGGAAATAAGGCGCTGTTTTTACATCGGTTTTTCAAATGCCCTGTTGTGCAGCAGGCGCAAATTTATTCCTGAATTGTTTTTGGTATTGTCCGGGACAAGGGGAATTTCCGGCAACTTCGTCATTGTTACTTGCGGCTCTCAAATATGTGGCATATTCACTAATTATAGTATCCTGTGTCCCTCACAAAAACGAAAAGAAATCGTAGTGCCAAAGTCATATATCACTCATCTTGAATGCAGCATAACAGGACGTGCCGATTATAAAGCGGGTGCTGTGCACGGTCTATCGGAAGCGGGCAGGCCACTAATGGCACGCTATGATCTGGAGGGGCTGAAAAAGGAAGCGGACCGCGACGAAATTTGGGACCGCCCTGGCGGCTTCTGGAAATGGCGTGAATTGTTGCCTGTACAAAAAGACGAAAATGTCATTGCACTGGGCGAGACATCAACGCCGATTTTGGCCTGCGCTAAAACCGCTACGCTTGTAGGCCACGACGGCGAGCTGATGGTGAAAGATGAAGGCCGATTGCCGACAGCAAGCTTTAAGGCACGCGGCCTTGGTGTTGCTGTTTCCATGTCGAAGGAACTTGGCCTGAACAGGTTGGCGATGCCTACCAACGGAAACGCTGGATCGGCACTGGCGGCCTATGCAAGCCGCGCAAATATGGAAACTTTCATTTTCTGCCCGGACGAAACGCCATTGATCAACGTGACAGAGACATCGCTGCAGGGCGGTAAAATATGGCGGGTTAACGGCATGATCGATGATTGCGGCAAAATCGTTGCGGCAGGCAAGGAAAGCATGGGTTGGTTTGACCTTTCTACACTGAAAGAACCCTACCGGCTGGAGGGCAAGAAAACTCTTGGCCTTGAACTCGCTGCGCAATATGGATGGGAACTGCCGGATGTTATTTTCTTCCCCACTGGTGGCGGCACTGCGGTTGTTGGCATGTGGAAAGCGTTCGATGAAATGGAAGCACTGGGCTGGATCGGGCCTAAGCGTCCAAAGATGATTGTAGTGCAGTCGCATGGCTGCGCGCCGCTGGCACGCGCCTACGACGCTGGTGAAAAGCACGCGGCGCGCTGGGAGAACGCGGCCACTTTGGCATCGGGCATACGAGTGCCGCAGGCGGTGGGCGACTTTATCGTGCTCGACATTGCGCGCGCGTCCGGCGGCAGGGTTGTTGCGGTTGACGATGATGAGCTGATGGAATTGTGGGGCGAAAGTAGCAGACTCGAAGGCATGTTGCTGTGCCCAGAAGGTGCGGCTGCCCTGTTGGCACTTAAAAACGGTGCTCGTGAGGGTTGGATCGCGCCCGATGACAAGGTGCTTGTGGTTAACAGCGGCAACGGTTTGAAATACGAGATGCCAGACATCGCCGGTGCGCTGGATATTTCAAAGCCAATTGATTTTGATGCACTAACTTAAGTGCGCTTGTCTGGTCTTGTATGTCAGGCTAGTCTTATGAAGGAATTACGTTATTGGCATGGTGGATGCCGATGCAAGTGGGGAAGGTGGGCCGCTATTATGCGTGAACAAACAAATTTCAAATCATTGTCGGGGATTGGTTTCCTGATTGCCGGTGTTTTAGCGGTGTTGGCAGGGCCAACGGTGGCCGTTGCCGAGCCACTAGAGTATTTTCTGGTAGACGGTGTGTCTTATGACCAAACGGTTCTGAAGCCAACCGAGGTTTTGGGCCACGACATCGGGGACCAACCGGCACGCCATGATTTGATGGTTAGCTACATTCGCCAGCTCGCAGATAATAATCCGCGCATGAATGCAGAAGTAATTGGCTATAGCCACGAAAATCGCCCGATCCTGTTCATAACGGTCAGTTCGCCCGAGAATCTGGCACGCCTCGACAGTATTAAGGCTAATCATTTGTTGCGCAGTGACCCAGCGCGCACTGCCGAGGCATCCGACGATTTACCTGTTGTAACCTGGGTGAATTACGGCGTTCACGGCGCTGAAGCCAGTGGCATGGATTCCGCGCTACCAACCCTGTACCATCTGGCCGCGGCGCAGGACGCCGCAACTCGCTCGCAGCTAGATAACAGCGTCATTTTGATAACGGCTGTGTTCAACCCTGACGGCCATTCACGGCGTATTAGCTGGATTAGCCAATATGGGTCTGATGTGCGCATCACTGATCCTGCCCACGAGATTCACCACCAATATTGGCCCGGCGGTCGCACCAACCATTACTGGTTTGACCTGAACCGCCAATGGTTGCTGCAAACCCAGCCGGAAAGCCGGGCATGGCTGACCAAGTGGCACGAATGGCGCCCGCAGGTGTCGGCGGACATGCATGAAATGGGTGGCAACAGCACGTATTATTTCCATCCGGGTGTACCAACACGCAAATACCCGTTGGTACCGTCGAAGGCACGCGAACTGCTGGTAGAAATTGCTGATTTCCATCGATCGTTTATGGACAGCGAGGGAAAACTGTATTTTTCCGAAGAGGGTTTCGATAATTATTATGTGGGCAAGGGCTCAACCTACCCGCAGATCAACGGGTCACTTGGTATTTTGTTTGAAGCCGGTGCACAGATGGGTATTGCCCGCGAAAGCGCACAGGGTATTAAAACGTTCGCTAACAACATTCGCACCCATTCCCGCACCAGTCTGACAACCATTGAAGGCGCCGCGGAAATGCGGCTGAAGCTGCATGCTTTCCAGCGTGAATTTTACCGCGAGGCAGCAGGTCTTGCGCGCGCCGACAGGGTGAAGGCCTATGTGTTTCGTGCGCTGGAAGACCCGACACGGGTGAACATGTTTCTTGACTTGCTGGCTCGTCACCGGGTGGAAGTGCACCAGGTTTCGGGTTCTGTGCGCGCAGGCGACAAGACATATGGTGAAGACAGTTTCATTGTTAATTTGAACCAGGCGCAGTACCGCATGGCCAAGGCTTTGTTTAATCGCATTACCGAGTTTCCCGATAAAGTATTTTATGATGTTTCGGGTTGGACCATGCCGCTGGCTTACGGCTTGGAGTATGACGAAGTAACAACGAACCCGCGCGGCAAGATGGGTGCGCCTGCACAAGCTAGTTTTGCAGCAGCCAGCGCGCCAGAGCGCGCGCCTTATGCTTATGTGTTCCGCTGGTCGGATTATTACGCGCCGCGTGCGGTCAACAGACTGCTGTCCGCTGGCGTCATGGCGAGAGTGGCAAAGAACCCGATCAGCGTGCAAACAACGCGCGGGCTCGTGGCGTTTGAACGCGGAACAATCATTGTGCCGCGTGATCTGCAAACCGTGTCACTGGATACTATACACGGTATTATGGAACAGATAGCGGTGGAGGATGGCATTACCGTGCATGCTGCCACATCAGGTCATACTGTGCAGGCAGGTTCTGATTTGGGCGGTCGCAATTCGGTGTCTGATTTAAAAGCGCCTAAAATACTGCTGATAACTGGTCCTGGGTTGACACCCTACGATGCGGGCGAGGTATGGCATTTGCTGGACCACCGGATGAAAATACCAGTGACCATGGTGCGCAAGGAGCGGCTGAGTCGCATTGATCTAACGCGCTACAGCCACATGATTTTAGTGGGCGGAAGCGGCGGTCGGTTGTCTTCCACTATGGCTGATACGGTGGAAGACTGGGTTAAAGCAGGCGGTACTTTTATCGCCCACCGGCATGGTGCCAACTGGGCGGCGAAAAAGCTGTTCGCATCGAAATCAAAGAAGAAGAAGTCTGATGATGACACGATGCCACGGCTTTCATATGCAGTAAAAGGCCAGAAGGATGCCGAACATGTGATCGGTGGGGCGCTGTTTGAGAGTGATCTGGATATTACTCACCCACTGGGCTTTGGTTTTGTGCGTCGGCTTGTGACCACTAACCGCAATACCAGTTATGTATTGCCGACGCCGAAGGATCCGTACGCGCAAGTGGCGGTTTATACCGAGCAGCCGCTGCTGTCAGGCTATGCTTCTGGCAAGCGTATCAACCAGATCAAGGGTACGCCGATGATGACCGCAGAGCGGCGCGGCGCGGGATCGGTTATTCTGTTTGCTGATAATCCCAACTTCCGGGCTACGTATGTGGGAGCAGAAAAACTGTTTCTGAATGCATTGTTTTTCTCAACCGCCTTTGATCGTTCGCGCGGCGATGAAGACGCTGAGGCGCAGGCTATCGAAGAATAGGGTAGCAGCGATTACTTCAGGTTGTTTTCTATTCGGCTAAGGCCGGGTAGTGCGAAAAGATGATCAAATTCACCAGCGTCTATCGCATTCTTGATCTCTGTTGCTAAAGCCTCGACTTTGTCTTTGTGCCGCTTGTGGACCAGGTGGAAAAAGGGTATTTTTTCCCAGCTTGTTTGCCGGACCGTATTTTGACTGTTGCCCTGTGATTGCATTATCGGATGGGCCCGAACGCTGTCGGTTGCGAAGACTTCAAAACGTCCGCGCATAAGAAGCTCTTGCACTGGAACGCCTCTGGGAATTTCTTTTGGAATAGCCCCCAGAGCCAGTAGGTTTTTTTCGATCCAATAAAACCCCGCCGGATATCCAACGGTTCTGTCCTTCATATCTTTGGGCGTACCGTTGAAGGGATTGTCGGGGCTGGCCAATAAAACTGCTTCGAGTTGAAAGAGCGGAATTGGCACTTCAATAAGACCCAAATGAGATTGATCTGCGAAGCCTTTAGCTCTCATCCAGTCACCATCCAATACGCCAGTGGCCAGCATCATTTCGGCGCGTTTGGGCGCCAGAGAAATTGATACAGCGCAGAAGCCCGCCCGTCTATATATTGACGTGACAAGACTTTCAAAAAGGGGATGAAAATCGGCTACACCATCATCTGCGCCGAGCTTTAAGCAGCTAGAGCTATTCTCGTCGGCGATTGTTGAAATCGGCAAAGCGAGCATAAGAAAGGATGAAAACATCAACCGTTTGAAAACAAGCTTAGCTAGGCTTTCGATGTCTCTTCTCGCAACCATTCTATGAAATCTTGTACACGTTCATTCTTAATTTTGTCTTTAGGATAAACGATGTGGTGGGCGAAGTTAACAGGCACTGCTTCGCCGAACGGTTTAATCAATCTGCCTGCCTTAATGTCTTCTTCGGCAATAGCAGACCGTGCCAGCGCAACACCACGCCCGGCAACCGCTGCTTCAATGGCCAATGCGTTGTTGTTGAAGTGAACGGCGGGCATGCCGTCGGGCGCGGTCACACCCGCTGCTTTCAGCCACATGGTCCAGTTGGGCGCGCTTTCATCCTCGATGGAGCTGTCATCATGGATGAGGGTATGTTTTAGCACTGCGCAGGGTGTGGCGGCCTCGCCGTCAAAAAGGCCGGGCGCGCACACTGGAAACAGGGTTTCGCGCAGCAATTCTTCTGACAGGAGCCCGTCATAGTTGCCGCGGCCATAACGGATGGCGACATCAGTGTCTTCGGCTTTAAAATCAGTAACTTGCATGGTTGCACTTATTTTTACGATGGCATCGGGGCGACGCTCATAATAGCTGGCAAGCCGTGGGACCAACCATTTGCTGGCAAAGGATGGTGACACGCTGACTTTCAGGACTGTTGAGTTTTTGGAGCCTGCGATGATATCCACTGCTTCCTCAAGCCGCTCGAAGCCTTCCTTCAGCGGTAACAGTGATAACTGTGCCGCTTCGGTTAGCACCAATGATCGGTTGGTGCGCCTAAACAAGTCTACGCCCAGAAAATCCTCCAGAGAGCGGATTTGCTGACTGATCGCAGCGGGCGTTACTGACAAATCGTCAGCAGCAAGCTTAAAACTCATGTGCCGAGCGGCGGCATCAAAGGCCCTTAGGGCATTCAGGGGAAGAAGGGAGCGTTTCATCGGGCTCAAGCCTTTCTGCACGGTTGGGCCGGGTCGTCGGACATTAGAAAATCTATCGTGCCCAGCCTAGATGGTTGTTAGGGAAACGCAAAACAATAGTTGGTGAAAAAAATAGCGCAGGAAATGCCTTAATGGCTGTCGCGGTTAGTTTGCCGAGAGAATTTTATTATTCTCGCCCAGTGTCAGGTGAATGCCGCACTCGGTCTTGGTTTGGCCGCGCCAGCGGCCCGCCCTCTCGCTTTCACCGTTTTCGACACGGTCGGTGCAAGGCATGCATCCAATGGATGGAAAACCTTCCGCCACCAGCGGGTGCTGAGGCAGGCTGTGGGCATCTCGGTATTCGACTACATCGTCTTTGGTCCAAAAGGCCAGCGGATTAACCTTAACCCGACCGTCGGATGCCTCAAAATGTGGCAACAGCGAACGCACCCCGCCCTGGAACCGTTTGCGTCCGGACGCCCAACCTTCAAAACCTTCCAGTGCGTCTGCCAAGGGGACTACCTTGCGGATGTAACAGCAGGCGTTGGTATCACTGGTCCAAAGCGCGCCCTTGGGGTCTTTGGCGTTCAGCGCGTTCACGTCGGGCGATAGGCTGCGCACATCATTGAGGCCAAGCTGATCGATCAATTGGTCGCGGTAGCGTTTGGTCTCGCCGAACAGCTTGCCGGTATCAAGGAACAAAACCGGGATGTCTTTGGAGACCTGCGCCGCCAAATGTAATAGCACAGCTGATTCTGCCCCAAAAGAGGAGACAAGCGCGAACCGCCGGCCGAAATATTTGAGTGCACCATCGATGACATCTTGTGGCGACGCGCTGGCATAGCGCGCATCCAAATAGTCAACTGCAGTCAGCGTATCGAAATAATTCGCGTCTTTTATGGCGGCAACAGCGCTCACGATGCTTCCCTGTGCCCTTCAATCGTGTGGCCAGCTGTGTGGCGCGCATGGGCGATAGATGTCTGGCCGCCGAAGTCACTTTGGTAAAAGCCGGGAAAACGACTAAGTGCCGCCTCGAAAGCTGCCTTGCGTTCGTCGGTGACATCAACGGTGTCGAAGCCGGCGCGCAGTAAAAATAACGCTTGGTCCGGAATCACTGGACCGATGGCGCGAATTTCACCTTTAAAGCCGAAGTCTTTCCGAAGTCGCACCGCAAGAGAGAAACCTCTGCCGTCGCCGAAAGCGGGAAATTCAATAACCACGAAAGCCAGTTTATCCGCAATCGCATCTAATTCAGCGTAAGGCGTATCAGTCGTGATAACCGCGCCAATGCCGCCAGCGGTTTCAAAAAATACGCTGTCCTCGGCAAGTAAACGTTCAACGGTTACGGCGACATTTTCGCCTTCCTTGGGCTGTGCGCCCTCGGCCAACAGGGTGAAACCTGTGGGTTGTATGCCTGTAAGATTAATCAGTACCATAAACCGCCTCCTTAAAAACATCTGGTCCCAACCGCCTGTAAGCGCTTAGGAAACTTTCATCGCCCTCGCGTTCGCCCAGATAAACAGCGACCACTTTCTCAACAGCATCAACGATGCCGACCTCGTTAAACCCTGGGCCCAAAATCGCGGCCTTTGACGCATCTTCTGCGCCAGAGCCACCCAACAAAAGCTGATAATTTTCCTCGCCGCGCCGGTCGACACCAAGAATGCCAATGTGACCTGCATGGTGGTGCCCGCATGAATTGATGCCGCCCGAGATTTTGATCTTCAACGGGCCGATGTCCATCAGCCGCTTTATGTCGTCAAACCGTTCAGTGATCGTCTGAGCGATGGGGATGGACCGCGTGTTCGCCAGCGCGCAATAGTCAAGCCCGGGGCAAGCGATAATATCGGTCAACAGTCCGGCATTGGGTGTACCCAGGCCTGCTTGGTCCAGTTTGGTCCAAAGGGCAGGCAGGTCGCTTTTCGCTACATGGGGCAAAATCAGGTTTTGTTCATGGCTAACGCGAATTTCGCTCTGGCTATAGGCGTCAGCCAATTCTGCGACCAAGTCCATCTGTTCGTCGGTCGCATCACCCGGAATGCCGCCGTGCGGCTTCAGCGAGATAGTCACATGCACGTGGCCCGGCACTTTGTGCGCGCCGGTGTTATTCGCCAGCCACGCCTTAAAAATGAAGTTCGCATTTGCCAGCTCGTCCACTTCGGTCGCAGCATCCGCCAAAACTGGCAGCGGTGGCGGCGCGAAGAAAGCTTTGATGCGGGCAACTTCCTCGTCCGGCACATCAATCGGTACATGGCGAATTTTTTCCCACTCGGCATCGACCTGACGCCGGTATTCATCAATGCCCATAGCGTCGATAAGAATTTTGATCCGCGCTTTATACTTATTGTCGCGGCGGCCTTGCTCGTTATAAACCCGCAGCATAGCTTCCAGGTAACTGAGCATGTCAGAAATCGGCAAAAAATCGCGCATGGATTTCGCAATCACCGGTGTGCGGCCCATGCCGCCACCAGCAAGCACTTCAAAACCAACCTCGCCGACCTCGTTCTGTTTCAGGACCAGTCCAATGTCGTGCCATTTAACGGCGGCGCGGTCTTCGGCGGCACCGGTGATGGCAATTTTAAACTTGCGTGGCAGGAACGAAAATTCTGGATGAAACGAAGACCACTGACGGATCAGTTCTGCGTATGGGCGCGGGTCGGCAACTTCGTCAGCGACTGCGCCGGCAAACTGGTCGGTGGTGACATTGCGGATACAGTTGCCTGATGTTTGGATGGCATGCATCTCAACGTCGGCAAGTTCCTGCAGAATGTCGGGTGTTTCAGACAGCTTGGGCCAGTTATATTGAATGTTCTGGCGTGTGGTGAAATGGCCGTAACCTTTGTCATATTTTCGTGCAACATGCGCCAGCTTGCGCATTTGGTTAGCTGACAACGTGCCGTAAGGAATGGCCACGCGTAGCATATAGGCATGCAGCTGCAGGTAAAGGCCGTTCATCAGGCGCAGTGGGCGAAATTCTTCTTCGGTCAGTTCGCCTGTCATACGGCGATCTACCTGATCGCGAAACTCCGCCACACGGGCGTTGACCATGGCATGGTCATAGGTGTCATAAGCATACATGGCTTATTGCTCCCAGTTCGGTGAAACTTGATAGCCCAGGTCGGCGCGAACACTGGGGCCGCGGGCCTGCATGGCAAACTTGATGTGTGCTGGTGCGGTGACACCGCCTGACGTATCGGCGACAACCGGGGTTACGCTAACCACCAAATTGGCTAGGTCTGCAGCTTGCGCGACGGTCATCAATGTATCCAGTTCGGCTTCATTTTGAGCAACAGCGGCGTCGGCGGCATTGTTGGACCATGTGCCGATCGAGGTCAGAAATACAGCGCGACCGTCGTCAAGGCGGTTTGCCAGAATTAATTGGGGGCCGGTGATTTTCTTGGCCATCGCAGTTTCCTTTAGTTGTTTGGCCTTTAGCCGTTTTGAGCGCGCAGCAGCGGCTCATGTTCAAATTGGTTCAAATCAAGCGCGTTCTCAACAACGTCGCCGATCAGTAATAAGGCGGGGCTTTTCACCGCGTTAGACGCCACCAACTCAGGCAGAGTGGCAAGCGTGCCATAAAAACGCCGTTCGTTTGCACGTGTACCGTTTTCCACTACAGCAACCGGCGTTGACGATCTGACGCCTTGTTCGATAAGACCTGCGGATATGCGCGGCGCGCCTTTAACGCCCATATAGACCGCCAGCGTCTGGCCTTCACCCGACAAGCGTGCCCAATCCTTGAAGGCACCGTCTTTAAGATGCCCGGTTACCATTGTCAGGCTTGACGATGACTTGCGGTCGGTCAAAGGAATTTGCGTGCTTGCAGCAATGCCTTGGTAAGCGCTGATGCCGGGTACAATCTCTGTGTGAATATCGTTGGCACGCAGTGCGTCCAGTTCTTCGCTAGCGCGGGCGAATAGCAAAGGGTCGCCGCCCTTCAGGCGCACAACACGTTTGCCTGCGAGCGCTTCATCCACAAGTATTCGGCAGATGCCTTCCTGGCCAACGCCGTGCTCACCTTCGCGTTTGCCAACAAAAACCAAGTCAGCATCGCGTCTCGCCAATGCCAGCACATCGCGGCTAACCAGTCTATCATAGACAATGACGTCTGCCTGTTGCAGTGCTCGGTGTGCCTTGATGGTTAATAAGTCTGGGTCACCCGGGCCAGCGCCAACAATTTGAACCTGACCAGTGGTGGCACCCACCCTGTGGGTACGGGCGGCCTCAACAACTAGCCTCTCGACCTCACCTTGGTCCATGTCAGCGTAACGACCAGCGTTGTCATAAAGCCGGTCCCAAAACAGGCGACGGCGCGTTGCATCTGGAATGATTGATTTGATCCGTCCGCGCATATTACCTGCTGCGCTGGCCAATACGCCCAACGACGGTGGCAGGATACGTTCCAGGCTACTTCGCAGACGGCGGACAAACACCGGCGCAGACCCGCCGGAGGAAAAAGCCACCTGAAGCGGCCCGCGGGTAAATTGCGCCGGTGTAATAAAGTTACTTTTGGCAGGTTTGTCGATTACGTTGACCGGAAGTTTGCGGGTGCTTGCCAAGCGCAGCACACGTTCTTCGGTTATGTCGTCTTCAACGCCGATATAAACCAGTGACTTGTCTGTAAGGTCGTCTTGGTTAAACGGCCTATCTTGAATGGTAAGGGCCCGGTTGTCTGTTAGTTCTGGTGTCAAGCCAGCAGACTGCGCCGCATCCAGCGTGCCGTGGCCCACCAGCGTAAGGCGCACGCCCGTGTCCATGAATAGGGCAAGTTTCGCCATGGCAGCCGAGGTGGCACCAACAATTAGGATGTGGTGTTTTTCAGCGGTCAAATAAACCGGAATATTCGTCATGGCCCGTAACTCCTCCACAGCTTGCCGCTTAAAATCCCAATTTCGGGTTAGGGAAACTATCCATCGATGCAACAGATAAGGTGTAGAAACCAGTTCTACAAACGAGAAGAAGTTATCATAAACAGTAGAAAATTTTTCCTCAAATAAGCTCACATGCTTGTGATTAAGGAAATATTTTTCCAAAAAATAGATATTTTAGCCAAAAATTGTAATTTTTATACATTTAATGAAATCTCCATCTCAGAACGGACGAGCGGGCAGAATTGTTAGCTTTTCTAATCTAGAGCCGCTGAACTAAGGTTCAAAAATTCCTCTTGACGAGGGAAGTTTCCGTGCCTATATGTAATCTAGAGGTGTCATTATGATAACTATAGGTTCATCGGTATAGCCCGAATAAGAAAGAAGAAGATCATGTTCGATTTTAAAAAAGAAACAGGTGCGCAGCTTAACGATCGTTTTTTGAATCGCACCGCGTTGTCATTATTGATGTTGGCAGTTGTATATACATTGGAGGTATCTCGGTCACTCGCGGCAAACGATATCGCAGCCATAATGAACAGGGCTGGAGGCATCTTGTCATTAATATTGCTGATCAATCTTTTGCCGGTTACGATCAAGCTGATGTGGTTCAAATACAAGCGCAAGCCTGGTTGTAATGATCCCAATGGTTTCGTCGCCAGTACGTTCAAGGAAGCGGCAGTAAGAGGCTTTACCACCAGTTTTATCGCAATGCTTGTTGCGCTAGAACTTAGTAGAGATGTCTTGTCCGTTTGGTCAGCAACTGTTTTTCTACACATCATTCTGGCTTTGACGCTTGGGGTTCTCAGTATTTCATTCCTGCTGGCCAACCGAGAGACGGAGCCGGGTGATGATTTTGGCGACGACCTCGCTGACGAATTTGACAAGGAACCTAGCGCATGAGCGGCGAACTGGATAACCGGATCAGGGTTTTCCGCGCTGAGCACCGCATGAGCCAGGGCGAGCTTGCGGATGCAATCGGCGTGTCGCGCAAAACTATCAGTACTATCGAAGTTGGGCGGTTTGTGCCGTCTACGGTCATCGCCCTGAAGCTTGCGCAGTTTTTCAAGGCACCGGTTGAGGAAATATTCTCTCTTCAATCTAAAAAATGAACACCAAAACAAGCATCAGAAGGAGAAATGAAATGACGAACAAAGCAACTACGAAACAAACCATTGGAAACGCGGTTATCTGGGCGGCGATGATGATCGCTTCGGCGCTGGTCATTCCGGATAGCAAGGCACAAACAACGATGTTGTTTCTGATGATTGCAGGTTGGATTGCAAGCAGCGGCCTTTTTGGCGGTGTGGCGCAGTCAGCGCGCGCTGAATGTGCTGCGGTCAAGCAATTGTTCACGCGTCGCACATAGCAGTTTTTGTCATTCAACTGATTCAGGGCCGCAAGCCATAAAGCTTGCGGCTTAATTATTAGACCGTCCCACCCTACTAGAAGCTGAAGGGGTCAGCCGAAGTAATCGCATCTGGCAGCCAGGTTTCATGAATGTTAAACCATACGAACGGCTGTTGCTTGCTTAAAAGCGCGGTCGAAATACGCGCGGTGTTGGACTTTTCTGAAGACTTGGCCCCGCTTTGCCACTCCTCGTAGCTGACAAGCAAAGTATCAACACCCTCGTGCACAATCTTTACGTCGCGAATGTCTATGCGAAACGCTTGGTTGTTGGAGTGTGCCTGGGCAAATCCCGCCAAAAGCGTGCTGCGGTCCAGTGTATTTCCATCAGGGAAAGTAATATGCATATCAGAGTGTAAGCGAGCGCCGAAGTTTGCCTCCAACGCTTCTTTTTCTATGGTGCCGTTAAACCAGCGTACGAAAAAACGATGTAATTCTTCGACTTCAGCACGAACATCATTTTCCAGTATGGTCATTCCATTGATCCACTTGTTCAGTCCTAGCCTGCGATGGCTTTCAGTAACACATACCAGTGCGCCAGGTTATCATAGAACGACTGCACCAATATGCGCTCATTCAGGCCGTGCGCGAAAGTGTCATTGGGCTTGGAATAACCACCATTAACACCGTAGCTGGGGATGCCTGCTGCGCGGAAATGCATACCGTCGGTGCCGCCAGACGACATGGACGGAATGATATCCAGCCCAGGAAATTTGTTGTCGACAGCTTTGCGCAGCGCCGCAAGTACATCATCGCGTAGCGGCGATGGGTCTGTCTCGGTAGGGTCGGAAATCAGGTTGAAGGAAACGCCGTCGTTGCCCACCACTTGCTTCAGCACTGCTTCGGTTGCCCCCACGCCTTCGCCGGGAAATATGCGGCAGTTAACTGTTGCAGTTGCCGATTGGGGCAGGGCGTTTTCCGCATGCCCTCCGCGCAGCATGGTTGCCACACAGGTAGTACCAGTTGTACCGACATAAGAACTACTGGACCGCAGTTTCTTGATCGCCCATTCGTCGGTTGGGTCATCAGCAAAGCGCACCATCGCCTTGCCCATATCGCCGGCTGTTTTTGCGCCGGTGCCCCTGAAATAGGTGCGGGTTAGTTCGTTGTAGCGCACGGGAAATTTATGGTTCTGAATTTTAACCAACGCAGCAGCAAGGTCATAAATTGCGTTGTCGTCGCGCGGCCTACTTGAGTGGCCGCCGGGGTTAGTGACTGTCAGTTCCCAAGTGGCATAGGTTTTTTCCGCTGCTTGCATACCAAAACTCGCGGGCGTGCTACCGTCCAAAGGCAGTGTGGCACCGCCCGCATCAGCGTTAAGGACAAATTCGCTGTCGGTCAGCTTTCGGTATTCTTTCACAAGTGCGCGGGTGGTCAGCATGCCGGTTTCTTCGTCGCCCGAGAAGGCGATGATCAGGTCGCGGTTTGGCACCCAGCCTTCTGCTTTCAGGCGCAGAAAATTAATAGTGACAGCCGTCATACCCAGCTTGTCATCTGCGGTACCCCGACCGAAGAAATACCCGTTTTCCTGAATTAGGGTAAAGGGGTCACGCTCCCAATCTTTGGGGTCGGCCTCGACAACATCCATATGCGCCGATATGCTGATCGGCCGTTTGCCGGACGAGCCATCACCGCGGTAGCGCACCACAAGGCCCGCTGTGCCACTCAGCTCAAAAACTGTGATGTCTTCATCAGCGAAGCCGCCCGCCTTGAACTGTTCGGCCAGATAGCGTGCCAGCTTTGGGGTCTCTCCGTGGTTTGCTGTCGAGCGCATCTCAACGGCTGTTTTATATATCTCTAGCGCCTTGGCACCAAACGGCATGCCCGCATGAGCGTCCTCGCCCAAAGCTTGCGGTGCAAGCATCAAAGCCGCCAGCGCTGTGCTGATGATCAGTTTTTTAGTCATGTATTAGGTCCACCCTCATCTGTGTTTAGATTGTAATTAGTCTTTCAATTTCTTCAGTGCATAAACTGCTTGCAAAGCATCGGTATAGGCGCGCTGTTTCAGGTTCGCGGCCGCTGAGTGCCCGCCTTCGGTGTTTTCATAATAAAGCACTGGTTTATCGTATTCCATCAGTCGGGCCGCCATTTTGCGGCCATGGCCCGGGTGTACCCGGTCATCTTTGGTCGACGTGTAGATAAACATTTCAGGATACTCGGCTGCCGGGTCCACATTCTGGTACGGCGAATAGGCACGTATATAGGCCCGCTCTGCAGGAACGTCCGGGTCACCGTATTCACCCATCCAGGAGGCACCCGCCAAAAGCGTATGATAGCGCATCATGTCTAGCAGCGGCACGGCGCAAATAACGGCGTTAAAAAGTTCGGGTCGTTGTGTAACCACAGCGCCGACGAGTAAGCCGCCGTTGGAGCCACCCCTTATGCCCAGATGTTTGACTGACGTTAGTCCGGTTGAAATCAGGTTTTCGGCAACAGCGATGAAGTCATCAAATGCAAGCTGGCGGTTTTCCTTCAATACAGCTTGGTGCCAGGCAGGGCCAAACTCGCCGCCGCCGCGAATATTGGCGATCACGTATGCGCCGCCATTTTCCAGCCATAGCTTGCCGAAACCGGCCAGATAGGCTGGGGTCATCGAAATCTCGAACCCACCGTAGCCATACAGCATGGTCGGTGTGGTGCCGTCCATTTCAGTGTCAGCTTTGCGGATCAGGAAATAGGGTATCCGGGTGCCATCGATGCTGACGGCAAATTTTTGCTCTGTAACCAAACCGTCAGCTTCAAAGCGGGCAGGCAGTGACTGGATTGCCTCGGGTTCGCCCCCGCGCTCAACCGCGTAAAGTGTGTCAGGCTGCAGGAAGTTTTCATAGTTCAGGAATGCCGCATCCGTCCATTCATCAGCACTGACAACATTGAGCGACCCGTTCTCGGGCACAGCAATTTCTGTAACGTCCCAGCCTTTGTTGGACGGTATAGCGGAATATAGCTTACCGGTTACATCTTCCAGCACGCTAATAAACATGCGGTCCTTGCCTATTTGAACGTCATCGATTGAACTGCTTGCGGTTGGTGTGAAAATAACTTTCAAATTTGCGCCCGATGTTCCGCCATATGCATCAGCGATATTAACCGACACAAGTGCGCCTGCAGGGATATCACGGCCTGAAATGCGCCAGCCTTTGCGCAGCTGGATGACAACGTCATGACCAAAAATACCTTTGAAATCGATGGCACGAGGCAGGTCCAGCCTGCGCATTTCCTCTGCCTCAACATCATAAATATGAAGAATGTTGGTAAAAAAATCAGGGGCCTGGCGCACACCCACATAGGTGCTGTCTGCGCGGTGGCTGGCGAAGGGAAAACTGCCCACGTCGCTGTGGTCGCCCTCGTGAATCATTTTGGACGTATCCAGATCGTAGCCGCGCTTCCAAATGCGAACCTGATTGGGATAGCCGGAATCGGTCACGGTGCCCTGGCCAAAATCGGTGCCGATCATTATGGTATCGGGGTCCACCCACACCAATTCCTGCTTGGCTTCGTCGGTTATGAAGGTGCCAGCAAAACGTTTCATCACAGCGTCATACTCGCGGGTAACAACCGCGTCGCCGCCGCCGCGCGATAGTTCAACCAAACAGCGACCAAAGTCGGGCGCCAGACATTTGCGCCCTTTCAGAACCCAGTTTTCATCTTCGTCGTGCGCCACCTGATCCAGATCCATCAGCGTGACCCAGCGAGGCTTGCCCGCTTTGTATGAACGAAGCGATGCTCGCCGCCATATGCCGCGCACGTTTTTTTCGTCCTGCCAAAAATTATGAACCGATCCGCCTAAGAGCCGCCCGTAGGCAATTTTGTCATCGGCGTTATAATCGCGCAGCGCGCCTTCCATCAGACCCGTGAATCGGTCGTCTGCTTCCAGGACGCCAAGCGAGTGTTTATTGCGTTCGCCGACCCATTCCAGCGCTCGCTGGCCTTCGACGTCTTCAAGCCAGATATATGGGTCTTGGTCCTGCGCTGTCCCCGCGCTGGTTATCGCTGCACTCATTACTATTCCCAATGTTAATTTTAGTATTATCGCTTTCATTGGTCGGTCCTTGGTTGTTGTTCCGAGCCGTTCAGATACTAAAAACTGTCCTTGCGCTTGCGCACCTCAGCAAACACGGCGGGTAGGGGCGCGCCGATAAGGTTGATGGTTTCCTGAATATTGTCACTCATGGGACGTAAAAACGGGTTGGTCGCTTTTTCCAGGCCAATGGATGTTGGCACAGTGGGAATGCCGCTGCGGCGTTTTTCTTCCACGTCCTTCATTCTAGTGATTAGGTCACTGTTGCCCGGCTCAACTGTAAGGGCGAATTTGCCGTTAGCCAGGGTATATTCGTGGGCGCAATAAACTTGTGTTTCGTCAGGCAATTGCATCAGTTTTGAAAGGCTTGACCACATTTGGTCGGGCGTGCCTTCAAACAAGCGGCCGCAGCCCATGGCAAACAGGGTATCGCCGCACAATAGCGCGTTGCTGCCCGCAAAGTGATAGGCAATGTGGCCGCTGGTGTGGCCGGGTACAAACAAAACATCTGCTGCCGCGTTGCCCAGATAAACCTGATCGCCTTCACCGACCGCTATGTCGATGCCCGGAATACGGTCGCGGTCAGCGGCGGGGCCGATAATTTTCAGGTCAAACCGCTCCTTGAGGGCCAAATTTGCCCCTACATGGTCCCAGTGGTGGTGAGTGTTGAATATATAGGTGGGTTGCCAGCCACGGGCACCAAGCGCTTCGACAGTTTCGTCTTCCAGTGCCGGGTCAATGATCGCCGTCTCGCCAGAGACTGGGTCATGCACCAGATACAGGTAGTTATCCTGCAGCACAGGAACTTGTGCGATTTCAATTTTTGCTGTGCTCATGATTTCGCTTATCTACCCCAAAACTGTTGCACGTGAAGCAATAGTATAGCGGGCAAAGCAAAGCGCGGCGAGTCTGAAACACACGGACCTTGCTGCCGCTCGGCTTTTCAAATTCATTTGTTTCAGTTTCGCAACTTGTTTTCAACCCGACACTAAAATGCAAACGTTACTTAGACGCTTGGGTTTTTTCACCACTAATGCTAGGACCTGAGCAAATGACCGCACCTGTGTGGTTGCGAACCAGGCAATGGTTGAGAAGAGTGGGAACTGTAGTGAAAAAAGTACTCCATGTAGGCTGCGGGACGGCAACAATTGAGAGAATGCCTGAGGGCTTTCAAGATGGTTCCTGGACAGAATCACGATATGACATTAGTCCAGATTGCAATCCGGATTTTGTAGGTGATATGCTTGATATGAGCGCCGTCCCAGATGGCTCGATGGATGCCTTGTATTCTTCTCACAATGTGGAGCATGTTTTTTTTCACGAGGTGCCGCAGATGTTGCGTGAATTTCGACGTGTACTCAAAGATGATGGGTTTTGCGTCATCACGTGCCCTGATATTCAGGAAATTGCCCGTTTTATGGCTGAGGGGCAGCTGGATGACCCACTTTATCATTCGCCAATAGGACCAATTTCGCCACTTGATATAATGTACGGCCATAGCGCTTCGATAGAGCGCGGCAGGGTATACATGGCTCATAAAACCGGTTTTAGTTTGAAATTATTGGCAAAACGATTAGGTCAGGCGGGCTTTGGACAGTATCACGGAATGCGAAATAGGCCCGGCCGCGATTTGTGGTTTGTAGCCACCAAAAACGAGGTCGGCCAAGAGATGGTGAAGCGTATTTTTGAGAAGTACATACCTTCTGAATTGACATAAATTTCGGATACTTAATATGGATGAATAGACTGCCAAGACACATCGTTGCCAAAATTTTACAAGCGTTAGGTATCCTGGAGGGGTTTCTTGTAATTGATAGCCTGTTGAAACTTGGATTTAACTTCACCTGCGCCCACCAGTTTCCAGCGCCCTTGTTGGTTAAACAAGCCTGCCATAGGTCGAAAGTCGCAAGTATTTTTACAAGCTGCAAAGGCGAGCAGCAAGCCTATCTGGTCAGTGTAGAAAAGCCGTAACCCTTTGTCGCGGCATAACTTGATTTGTTCGGTCAGATAATTTGCCAACATCCAGGCAAAATCCCGGTTTGTGGGAGTATTGGCTATCGCAAATGAATTGGCTGAGATTGCCTCCCATAGCATCCGAGTAGACGTCCATTCTGGGGAATCAGTTTGCTGGTTAACTGAATAGCTCGGTTTCCATCATTCCATAAAGCAGCCAGCGAAGTACGGATAACCCCGTCGATGTCAGAGATAGCAACTTTGCCGTAGTGTTCCAGATAGCGCGGTAGATAAAGATAACGCGCACCGGCGCAATAACCGGCATACAGATGAGGTGCCTCCTCCAGTCCCGCCTGTTGATCCACACTGTAATTGATTTGCAAGCCATAAGTTGTCTCTAAGCTCGACAAATGGATTTGCTCTGGCTCGAAGTTGACACAGTGAATATGGATCAAGCCGCCTGGATTCCAGTAAGCGAAAGATTCCAATAGTTTCTCGCCGTACAGGTCCAGATACCGCGCGTCGATGGACAATAGAAGGACACCTTCTTCGGGCGTAGGGTGATTGAAATGATGGATGACTGATTTTTCAAGATTGGTGAAGCTTTTTGATGGGATGTTCTGTAAATCGGACAAAGGAACAAAGTTCTCAAGCCTTCAAAACAAAACCAGTATTTTCCCGGGCAACTGCTGTGCTTTAAGCATCCAGGTGATTGCTTCTTCAATCCGGTTGTCCAGAGTCACCTTGAGCCCACGGTAAAAGGCTATATTTTTGGTATTTTCGCCAATTTTTTTGGCTAGTCGGTCAATGTCTATCTCAAACAGGTTAATGTCGCCGGCGCTGAGGGCGTTAACTTCAAATTTCTTCACCAGCAGTCTGTAGTTGGCCAGCATAAGCCAGTCGCAAATAATGTTGGTTTGCCATTGCCGACTTGAAAATGTGTCAAGGGCTGCGCGGGCAATTCTCTGCAACAAAGGCCAGTTGGGTAGTGCCCTGAAAATATTCCCGAGTTCAAACAAGATGGTCTGACTGCGACAGGTTTTTAGAAGCTGCGGTAGCAACGGCGTTAACAATTGAATGGCGACAGGTTGTTCGCTTGATAGCCGCATCAGGATACCGGCAGCAGCAACCAGTGTTTCCGGTGCATTGTTGTCGCGGTCGCAGGCCGTCTGTACCTCGGATTGTATTTCCATGGTCTGCTTCGCTGATAGGCTGTTTTGCCATCGAAAGTAGGGGATGCGCTGCACATGCGGGCCATCAGACGCAGCCTCTGCGGTGTGGAATTCCTCCACCAGCTCGGCCAAATTAACGTTTGTGCGGTCCGCGTTAAGAATGGATGTAATAAACCTAGCGTCGACTGGTGCCATAGATTTGTCCACGTATTTTTTTATGATGCGTTGGTGCAAGCATCGGAATAATCGTTATTGTGTCATGCTTTCCAGGTATGGGTGGAAGGCCATCGCTGACAGGCCGACGCCTGACACTTTGTCGTCAACCCTGATCGCTGCCGTTTGGATACCAACAATGTTCCACTGATCTTTTTTCAATCGCAAGATAGGTCCACCAGAATCGCCGCTCAGTGCGATGCAGTTGGTAAATAAAATTCTGCCGCTATTGGCGGTGGCAACAATTTTGCAGTTTTCCTCAAGCGATAAAACATGCTTTCGATCGCCGGGATAGCCCGCCGTTGTGACCAGTTCGTCGATGCCAATACCAGGGGCAGTTCGGCCGGTGGTTTTTATTTCTTGTTGCTGGCGGATTGTGCGATCAAACCATTCCGAAGGCAAGGTCAGAAAACCAAGGTCGTCTCCGAGCGGTTTCTCGAGCGTTAACAGCGCCCAATCGTGCATGGCGTTGGTCTTGTCATTCCATTTATCGCCATCAAAACCAGTGCCCACGCGGTAGGATTGCACCTTGGAATGGCCGCGAAATTCGCCTTTGGAATAGCCTGCCAGGAAATGCACAGTGGACGGAACCACCATTTTCTTCATACGCCGAGAATACAAACAGTGCGCTGCCGTCAGCACCACATTGGCAGCAACCAACGTGCCGCTGCAGTGCGTGGTTCCGCCGATGTTGACCCGGCCAATGGCTTGCCAGGGGTGATCGGTATTTTCCACGACGCGCCGGTTAAAGCTGGTGACATTATTTTTTGGCCGCAAATGCGGCGGCAGGTCTTTGCGAATGGACTGTGCTTGCTCAGCGGCCGCATAGGATGACAATAGGAAACATGCACCTATTAAAGAAAACAAAAATTGCTGCAATCGCTTCATGAATAGCTCTTTGTCTAATTCTATGATTGGCCGGCAGGTTAGAGTATGCGTGCTTGTTTTGCTACGCCAGATTGGGGTGTGGCTAAAAAAACAGGCCACACAAGGTGGCCTGAAGATATTTTATTAAGAGGATCGTAAATTCCAACCCGGGTTGGGTTGGGGGTCCTTAGCTGTCGTGTCACAAGTGTTTGTAACATGTTATAGGGTAACGCTTGCGGTTGGTGGCGCCAGCGTGATGCGGTGAATGGAACAGCCTATGAGATAGAATGTTATTAAACAACATTTTTGTGATCAGAGACTAGTCAAGGTTACCTTGCCATTGACGATGGCATTTGGTCCCACGGGAATTTCGCGAAAAAAGCAACTTTCATGGCCCACATGACAGCATTTCCCTCCTTTTTGCTCAACCGCGAGCCATAGGCTGTCCTGGTCGCAATCGATCCGGAAGCTTTTGACCAACTGATATTCACCCGAGGTTGCCCCCTTGTGCCAGAGCTCTTGACGGGAGCGGCTGAAATAGTGGGCTTCGCAGGTTTCAATGGTTTTCTGGATTGCTTCGGCATTCATCCAAGCCTGCATCAGGGCCTTACCTGTGGCAGCGCATGTGGTGAAAACCGGGATCAGGCCACGTTCGTCAAATTTGGGAGCGAAACCGATTCCGGTTTCAACCGCCGCGCTGTCAGACCTGTTTGCAAATTTAATTTCAGCCATAGCGCTGCCTCCATAAATAAAGCGGTATATTCGGGCGAACATACCGCTTCATCAAGCTTTAAATTAGCACTTGGCTTTAACCGCGGATCAAGTCCCAGAAACGACGTTCCTGCGCTTCTTCCTTGAACACGCCGCGGAACTGGCGGGTGATGGTGTAAACACCGTCATGCTTCACACCCCTGCAGGTCATGCACTGGTGTGTAGCGTCAACTACAACCGCAACTCCTTTTGGGTCCAGATGTTCGTCGATGGCGTCGGCGATCTGTGCGGTCATGGTTTCCTGGGTTTGTAGGCGATTGGCAAAGGCCTCAACCACACGTGCAAGTTTGGAAATACCGACAACGCTGCCATTTGGCATATAGGCGACATGTGCGGTTCCCTGCACGGGTACCATATGGTGCTCGCAGTGGCTTTCTACCTTGATGCCGCGTAGCACAACCATATCGTCGTAGCCGGCGACTTCACCAAAAGTGCGCGACAAAATCTCGCCTACGTCTTTGCTATAGCCGTTAAAAAACTCTTCGTAAGCTTTGACAACACGCTTTGGCGTGTCCAAGAGGCCTTCTCTGGTGGGGTCATCGCCTGCCCATCTAATCAGGGTGCGAACCGCGGCTTCTGCTTCTGCCCGGGTGGGGCTTTCGGCGGCGTCCTGCGGGATTACCTTCAGTTCAGGGCAACCTTCTGCCCTTTCAAGTACGGCATCCATTCGGATTTCCTTTCTAAATATAATCTTATATCGGTGTCTTCAGTATAGGTGCGTCAATATATAGATGGCTGTAGCGGCCATTTAGTTCCCGAAATTTTATTTCAGCCATCGTCCATGCATAGCATACAACGGAAACAGATGTTGATATGGCAAGATTAAGGGATTATTCAAGCAAACTTCAAGTTTTGCCGGTTTAACTCTTAGGTGATGCCACCAAGCGTATTACGTGGCAGCATTGGGCCCGGATCAAATAAAGGCTGAAAAGAAAGCGGTATGAGTGAGCTATGTAACACCGAAATTCTGCGGCTAACCCCCTGTATCCCGCACTAGGCAAAGCTTGAATCGCCAGAGGTTACCGCGGTGAAAACCAGCCGGGTGTGCGGCAGCCAATTGACCGCGGACGCTGTTATTCAAAAAGGCGTGATCAACTAATTAACCCGCTCAAGAGCATGTGAGTTCCCCCGATGTTTCGTCAATTCCTACCGCCTGGCCGGTCGGACAGGCGGCATAACCATTGGGGCTAGGGTCTTCGCTGAGGAAACCGGATGTGTCAATGCTTGAGCCGGGAAACAAATCGAATTCGCTCTCGTTTGGCGCGCCTTGCCAGAAGTTTCCTCGCGCGGAAATGTTGACGGGATGATTGCTAGTGATATCCATACCATTGAAGAAGATTCGGTTTCCAGCACTGGAGCCTAAGCTGCCGCCGCCCAAGTCAATCACTCTCGCGCCGGTGCCGGGCGGCTGAATTGTTAGCGGGAAGTTGGTGAAGTTGAATGCAGTGCCGTTACCGACAACAGTGTTGCCGCTTGCACTGAAAAACAAGTCGGCGGCATTTATCACGTCAGTAGTAACGGCGGCCCTTCCGTGATTGATGAATTGATTGCCGATCAGGTTAATGGTTGTATCTGTCCGAGATGCAACTGTAACGCTGGAACTCCCATCGCTCCCCAGAATATTGTTATTTGTCAAATTGATCTCAATCGGGACGTTTTCGGATTGTGCGAATATGGTGACGCCCGAACCCTGACCAGTGTATGTCGAGTTTGACACGTTGATTATGGTTGCGATGCCCGGTGTAACCACTTCCCCGAACACACCAACGCTTATTCCTACCCCTGATTGATTATCGTTTGAAGTTTCGTCAAAAAAGACCCCAACAGTTTCAATAATCACATCGTCAATGTTAACATATTCAGACGGTTCAAGACTCACCCTGATGCCAGGGCTTCCTTCGCCGCGCAAATGTAATCCAGAGATGAAGTTGTTCCCTTCAGCAAAAACGACACCTTCGGGAACCGTTGGACCCTCGAAATCGGTAACTCGCAACATGGGTCGATCGCCCGGGGCGATCAGGAATGTGCCGAGTGCTTCTAGGCCAGAGGCCTCGCCGATTAGGCTTTGACCTTGAAGCAGCGGATGGACGCCGAAGTACTCATCATTTCCGGCGTATAAGAAGATGACATCACCTTCTTCAGTTGGATTGAAGGCAGTGCCATCTGATGTTCGGAACCCGTTGTAGCGGTTTTCAAATGTCCCGTCGCCGCCTTCCGGCGCGGAATTGTCGATGAAACGGTATACAGTGTCGGAAACCTGTTCTTGTGTGACAGTCACCTGTTGGCTGATGCGGGCCGTATCTGCAACGCTTGTAATCACATCGGCGCTGCGCCTCACCCATTCTGTCATTCGCTTGTTCAGGCCATGCCGGGTACTAGTTGTTTTGCTTTTGCCGAATGGTATGCTTAGGCGAATACCACCGGAGAAGAGACTTCCGCGCGTGTCATCGTCTGAGAATTCGCCCGTCAGTGTAATGTTTGCGCCTTTCAGGGCCGAAATGTCGTCGGCGACATTCCATTCAAGTCTTCCTTTTGGCCCTTTCAAACCAACTTGATTATCGTTGAAATTAAAATATCCGGCAAAGGCCCGAATACCGGAGAAAATCTCGTAGCCAACTTCTGCATCCCAGCCATCGTTGGCACGCTCAGAGGTCTGCGTGGTAAGGACCGTGTCGACTTGGGTCACATTTGCAAACAAGGAGTTGCCGGACAGGAATAGGTCACTGCCTTCGAAACTCGTGGTTTGTCCCACAGTGGTATCAATTGACGAAAGTCTACGGGTTTCATCAAAGGCCGAATAATAGTTGAAGCGCAGGTCCCACTTTTCGCTCATTAATTCAGCACCAAAAGTAGCCTGGTCAAAATTACTGTCGTTCGCCGTACGACGATGGTCATAGAAGCCGTAAGCTCCGATAATGAAGCGATCGTTGACAATATGGCATATGCCAGCACCGATGCTGCCTTCGAGATTTTCGCGGCTATCAACAAGACCGCGAGCATCCAGAAACAGAAGTGTGTTTTTACTTTGGGCCAGCGGCACAATAAATTCGAGCTCGCCAAAGGTTTTGTCGCTGGAGACGTTTCCATTAGCATATGAATGGATGTCATATAGGTTGTCATCAGCCTGTACGCCGTGAGAGGCAAGTACCGAAACACAAGCAACGATAGATAAACTTGATAACGCTCGCATATCGCAGATTCCCCAATCATGCATTTTTTGTGTAATCACAACATTTATTGAATAGCGTTGCTCAGTTAGTCAAGGACAATGCGCCCACCGATTGAGAAAATTGTTTTTACTTGGAAACCATATGGGATTTGCTTAGATAAAGGCCTGATTGAAAGAGCAATTGATGACCGATGAGTGAGCTATACAATACTGATATCCTGCGGCTAACCACCCGTATCCCGCATCAAACAAGGCTTGAATCACCGGATGTTACGGCGGTGAAAACCAGCCGGGTGTGCGGCAGCCGATTGACTGCAGACGCCGTTATTCAAAAAGGCGCGATAACCGCGTTCGGGCAAGAGGTTAAGGCCTGCGCGCTGGGTCAGGCGGCAGCGGCTATTGTCGGCGAACATGTGGTTGGATTGACGGAAAATGAGCTTTCCGGCGTGGCTGACCAATTTCGGACCATGATTAAAACCGGCGAAACCAAGTTCCCTGAAAAATGGTCTAAGCTAGCGTTGTTGGCCCCGGTAAAGGACCACCCTGGCCGCCAGGGCAGCGTTATGTTGTCGTTCCAAGTGCTGGAGCAAATATTTGCCGATGCTCGTAAATCCAACGAATCAGCGGCCTGATGCGTGCGACAGACGCAGAAAAGGCGCTTGCAGCTGACATTTGGCAGCACTTTCACGATCAAAACTATGAACAGGCCCAAGCTTTGCTCGCGCACGCGCTTGAGACCAGCGAGCACCCTCGATTCAAGCGTATCCAGGCACGCTTTTACCTGTTTGAAGGCCGTGAGGGTGACGCAGCGACCATCATCAAAGAGATTTTGCCCAAGGTCTGGACACCGGGCTCATGGGAACTGGCGCTGGTAAGGAGCGGCGCGTGCCGGGCCAAAGTATTGAAAAAACAGAAAGTTTTATATTTTCCGTTGCGAAAGTGTGGTTCGACCAGCCTTTTGAATATGATGAAAATACTCACCGGCGAGGATGCGCGCGGTGAGCATGTTCACCAAGAAGACGACACAAGAAAGCCAGTTAATTTGGCTACTATGGGTGCGGATTATCCCGGATATTTTTCATGCACTGCAGTGCGCGATCCAATTGATAGGCTGTTGTCCTATTTCCACGGTAATATAGTTGGCAGGGACCACCTGATGGTGGAATATGGTGGCAAGACAGAATTTTACGGTCTGCCAACCAAACCTGGCCTGGACTATTTTCTGGTAAATTTTGTGCGTTATAGGCAGGTTTTTATCTCTGTTCGCGATCATACCGAGCCACTGGTCTCGTCTATCGGCGCAAACCCTGCAGTTTTTAATTGGATTGGTGGTTTGGGCCAGTTGTCTGATCTTGCCGCTAAGCTGTCTGCGCACGCAGGCATTGAATTACCCTTGTTGCAGGACATGGTGTCTGCAGAAAAACCCGGTAAGGTGGCCCACGATATGCCGATCGCAGTTCAGGCGTTATATGCCGAGGACTATGAAGCTTACGGTGTGTTTTTCTAGCGTGGTGGGCCGTATGGAAATCGTTTCTAACCTAAATATATTGGCTAGCCCATGCCGATAGTACTCGTGCTGCATACTTGCCGTCCGCCGGGTTTTTCATCAGCAAATGATCGGCTTTATCAAGCGATACATAGCTTTTTGGATGCTTCGCGGCTTCATAAATTTTGCGTGCGTGATCGATGCTTACGGTCTCGTCAATCGGCGAATGCATCACCAACAACGGCTTTTTCAGCGAGCCAATATGGTCAGCAACATTCTGACCGCGCGCATCTTCGATAAATTGCTTTTTCATCTTGAACGGACGGCCCGCCAGCATAACTTCGGCTTCGCCGTCGGCCTCGATAGTGTCGATGTCGTTGGCAAATTGCTTTAGCACATTTACGCTGTCAAAGGGTGCACCGATGGTGGCAACAGCGCGCACCTCAGGTACGTATTTTGCCGCAACCAGCGTGGCTGCGCCGCCCAGGCTGTGGCCGATCATGATCGATGGCGCGCTAATGGCGTCGCGCATATAATCGGCGGCGGTTATCAGGTCCTGCACGTTCGAGGAAAAATTGGTGTTGGCAAAATCACCGTTGGAAAGCCCAAGGCCGGTAAAATCAAAGCGGAAAAGACCAATGCCATCGTCGGCTAGTGCGCGCGCGATACGGTTGATCGCGTTGAGGTCTTTGCCGCAGGTGAAACAGTGAGCGAACAAAGCGCAGGCCTGCATGTCGCCGTCGGGCATATCCAGCTTTGCGGCAAGATCAAAGCCTTGCGACCCTTTGAAGATAATTTTTTCAGATTTCATCCTACGGCCCTTTCGCTGCATTAGCTGATCCTAACAAGACACCCCGATAATGGGACCAAGATGGACGGCATTCAAGGATCATTAATCATCCGCGCGTAATTGTGATTACATTGGTTTGATCGGCGTCAAAGACGCCAGTACATTTGGGTCTTAAAGTAACTTCTTCATTGTTCGAAGGAGATGATTGTGAGCAAAAATATTGTCATCGTCCAAGGCCATCCCGATGCCGGTGGCAAGCATTTTTGCCATGCATTGGCTGATGCTTATGCGGCAGGTGCAAAAGAAGCGGGCCATGTTGTGACCATGCTTGATGTCGGCGCGCTGGAGTTTCCGGTCCTGCGCAGCGCTGATGACTGGAACAAAGGCGAGACACCGCCCGCAATCAAAGGACCGCAGCAACAAATTCTGGGTGCGGACCATTTGGTGTTTTTCTATCCGTTGTGGTTGGGGACAATGCCCGCTCTGCTTAAAGCTTTTCTGGAGCAAATATTTAGGCCAACTCTTGTGTCTGGCGGCGGCGGCAACCACGGCTTGATGGCAAAATTGCTTAAGGGTAAATCTGTTCGCATTGTTGTAACAATGGGAATGCCTGCGCTGTTGTATAGCTTGTTTTTCCGCGCACACAGCCTGAAATCGTTAAAGCGAAATATACTGGGTTTTGTCGGCGCCGGGCCGATACGCACTACGATGATAGGTCTTGTAGACAGCATTAAACCAGCGCGCGCCACGAAGCTTTTTGCTCAAATGGAAAAACTTGGCCGGGTAGCGCGCTAACCCCGCTATCAGCACGAAACGGTGACCATATTTCATTGATTGTTACTGGCGACTTGGTGCGGCAAATGTTTTAACATGTCAAATGCACTGACAAGGGAGTGGCAGTAATGGACATGGGGCAGATTTCAAATTTCGTAATTGGGCTTTTGGAAGTCCTGTCGCTGATATTTATATTTGCGGTTGGTGCAGGGCTCTTATGGGCAACGGTTCTGTATGTTCACGATAAATACCAAACCGAAAGTACGCTCAGACGCAACTACCCGGTTATAGCCCGATTTCGTTATCTTTTTGAGCATTTAGGTGAATTTTTTCGTCAGTATTTTTTTGCGCTGGACCGCGAGGAAATGCCATTTAACCGGGCCGAACGATCGTGGGTATACCGTGCGGCAAAAAATGTAGATTCCACCGTTGCTTTTGGCTCCACCCGTGACCTTCGCCCTACCGGCACAGTCTATTTTGTCAATTGTCCGTTCCCGACCCTGGAAGCGGACGCGAAAGAGCCTTGCGAGGTTACCATTGGCCCCTATGCCCGCCAACCATACGCGACCGACAGCATCTTCAATGTCTCGGGCATGAGTTACGGTGCGATCTCCATTCCGGCGGTGCGTGCGCTGTCGGCTGGGGCCAAGAAAGCGGGCATTTGGATGAACACCGGTGAGGGCGGTCTGTCTCCCTACCACTTGGAAGGTGGGGCCGACATTGTTTTCCAGATAGGCACCGGCAAGTTCGGGGTACGCAAACCTGAGGGTGGGTTTGACGAAGAAAAGCTGAAGGCTGTGGCAGCACACGATGCAGTCAAAATGTTTGAAATCAAACTCAGCCAAGGGGCGAAGCCGGGCAAAGGTGGTATTCTACCGGGGGCAAAGGTCACCGAAGAAATTGCTAAAATTCGTGGTTTGACTGTAGGCGAAGCTGCGATCAGCCCCAACCGCCACCCAGAAGTTAACAGCATCGATGATCTGCTGGACATGATCCAATATGTGCGAGAGACCACCGGCAAGCCGGTTGGCTTCAAAGCAGTTATTGGGGCATACGGCTTTTTTGAAAACCTGTGCGAACTGATCCATGAACGTGGCATTGAAAGCGCACCCGATTTTATCACAATCGACAGTGCTGACGGCGGCACCGGTGCTGCGCCCATGAGCCTGATCGACAATATGGGCATGCCGATCCGCGAAAGCCTGCCGCTTGTTGTTAATATTCTGGTCAAGCACGGCCTGCGTGAGCGGGTAAAAGTCTGTGCCAGTGGCAAGATGATCAACCCGTCTGAGGTGGCGTGGGCTTATTGCGCCGGAGCTGATTTTGTGAACTCTGCGCGCGGGTTCATGTTCTCGCTTGGCTGTATTCAGGCGCTGCAGTGTAATAAAAATACCTGTCCAACCGGCATCACCACCCACGACCCTAAGCTGCAGTATGGCCTGGACCCGATGAACAAGGCAGAACGCGTAGCGTCTTATGCCAAGAACATGAAGAAAGAGGTAGGCATTCTCGCCCACAGTTGCGGCGTAGACGAGCCAAGACTGTTGAAACGCTTTCATGCACGTATTGTATTGGGCGATGGCCGCAGTGTGTCGATGGACGAGCTGTATCCGACAACGGAGAAGACCGCTGCTGGGTAGATTGATACTACCGCAGATTAGGTGGTAAGGTCGCCCTGACTTAATGTTAGGGGAGCCCACCATGGACTATGGAACTTATTATAGCATCATCAATTATCTTGTTATGCCTGCGTGGCTGTTGCTGGTAATCCTGCCAAAACACGATATTACGGCGAAGATCGTCCACAGCGGGATTTATCCAGTCGTTTTCGGATTTTTTTATCTGGTTCTGTGGGTGCGCGCGCTCGCGTTTGGCGAGTCCGCCGAAGGCGGTGGGTTTGCCACACTAGAGACTGTCATGACTGCCTTCACTCACCCCAACGTCGCCTTGATGGGCTGGGCGCATTATCTGGTGTTTGATCTGTTCGTCGGCGCCTGGATTGGCCGCGATTCTGCAAAACGCAGCGTGAACCACTTTATGGTGGTGCCATGCCTTATCTTTGCGTTCCTCGCTGGTCCCATCGGCTTGCTGCTGTATTTGGCGCTTAGGCAAGTGACAAGTAAGGGCAGTGCGATGGCCTTGGATGAGGCAACATAAAATAACCCGCCGATCAAGATCTAGATCAGCGGGTTGATGGACAGTTTGTTGACCTATCTTGGCAGTCAGGCTTTCAGCGCATCCAATGCGGTTTTAACGCGCGCAGCATAGTCGGGGTCGGCGGCAGCATACTGCGCCAGCATGCGCTCTTGTGCGCTGGCGGATGCTTGGCTCAGGCCGCCGGCAATGTTGCCAGCCAATTGGTTCTTCTGGTCGTCAGACATAATCCTGAACAGTTCGCCGGCCTGGGTGAAATTATCCTCGTCTTGGCTTTCGTGGTGGCCAACCCATGCGTCTTCCTCAAGCGGCATAAGTGGCTCGGCAACTGATGGGTTTGGCACAGGTGCCCCCTCTGCGGCTCGGTCATTGGGATAAAAGTTTGCCCCGCTGCCCTGATTGGCTGCCTGACCGGTCACCGGACAATGCACCATGCCTGCCATGGCTCCATCACGTTGGTAATGGTTTACTGGGCACCTGGGTGCATTGACCGGCAACTGTTGGTGATTAACGCCGACCCGGTAACGCTGCGCATCCGGATATGCGAGCAGGCGTGCTTGCAGCATTTTGTCAGGCGAGGCACCAAGACCCAGCACAAGGTTTGACGGACTGAACGCAGACTGTTCAGTTTCCGCAAAATAGTTGGTCACATTGCGGTTCAGTTCCATCTTGCCAATCTCGACAAGCGGGAAGTCTGCATGCGGCCATACCTTGGTAAGGTCAAACGGGTTATAGCGATATGTTTTCGCTTCCGCTTCGGTCATCACTTGAATCTTGACCGTCCAGCTTGGAAAGTCGCCTGCATCAATAGCGGTCACAAGGTCTTCCTGTGCGCCGTGGGCAGACATTTTTGATGCTTCGTCACCGGTTAGTGTTTTAACACCCTGGTCGGTCTTCAAGTGAAACTTTACCCAAACCCGTTCACCTGCCGCATTCCAGAAGCTAAGGGTGTGTGACCCGTAGCCGTTCATGTGACGCAGCGACAATGGAATGCCGCGGTCAGACATTAGAATGGTAGACTGGTGAAGGGATTGTGGGTGGTTTGCCCAATATTCAAATACCGCAGCAGGGTCGGGCAGGTTTGTGCGCGGATTCTTTTTCTGGCTATGGACAAAATCCGGAAACTTTGACGGGTCGCGCAGAAAGAATACAGGTGTGTTGTTGCCGACGAGGTCGAAGTTACCTTCTTCGGTGTAGAACTTAACGGCAAAGCCGCGCGGATCGCGGGCATAATCGCTGCTGTCCTGGCCGCCGCCTACAGTTGAGAAGCGAACAAACACTTCGGCTTGCTTGCCTTCGCCTTGCAGGAAGTTGGCGATGGTCAGGTCGCTAAGGTCTTTTGTCAGCGTAAAGGTGCCGTATGCACCGTTGCCGCGGGCGTGGACAACGCGCTCGGGAATACGTTCGCGATTGAAGTGTGCCAGCTTTTCCATCAGGCGGTAATTGTCAAATGTCAGCGGCCCACGGGCGCCGGCTGAAATGCTGTTGTTGTCGTCTGCAACAGGGGCACCGCTTGCGGTGGTCAGGGTGGTTTTACGATCGTTTGTCATTGGTTGGTTCCTTTTCTTTCTGCTCGAGAAGAAGGTACCAATGGCGCATTCATTTGTAAAAACGATTGTTATTCTTATTATGATCGTAAAAAAACGATCATAATAAGAATATCTGCTGTAGAGCTGATGCAGGGGTTACTTGGGTGCAAGAAGACCTTGTCCTTCGCGGCGGTTCGCAGCTTGTGTTGTGATTGGCTTTCCCTCTGGATACAACAAGGTTGCTAACATGCCGGACTGTTCCATGTCTGCAATCCGGGCGTTCACATGTTCGATCAGGGCAAGTGTCTGGTCGTTTTTTTTACACATCAAGGCATCGTTGACTTGCTCAAATTGAAATTTGGCCGAGGATACCAACGGTTCCTTTTCAGGGTGCCGCGCCGCGTAGAGCTTATAGTCATAATCCATCATCAGTACCGCGTCGACACGGCCTTTTATCAGCATGGCGTGTGCTTGACCCGCATTCAGGGAATCGATTGTGTTGGTCAAATTGGGAAAAAGTTTTTTGACCCGTATACTGCCACCAACACCCAGGTCAATTGCAATGCGCTGTTCGTAAAGGTCTTCCATGCTTCTAACCAGGGCTTCCCCCTTGCGGGTGAAGGCGCGAATGTTGGCTGTGTTGAAGGGCTTCGAAATAATGACAGCCTCACGAGACACATTCGTGTCACGAAAGTAAGCTTCATCATAGTCACCAACAAAAAAACAATCGGCATTCCCGTCAAAGAAATGGCGCATCGCACGCCGGAGAGGAACGATCTTCACGTTCATTTTCTCACCGTATGTCAGCAAAAGTTCGTCAACCAGCTTATTATACGGGCCTGGTTTTTTTTCGTCCAGAAGCCAGGGAACTTGCAGCGCGACAATATTCAGAGGCTCGAAGCCTTGTGCCTGTTGCTGGTCCTGCGCAGTGGCTGGCCCAAGAAATGTCATGGAAATTACGAGTAGTTGAATGCGCCTTAGCATGGTGCCTGGCTCCGGTTGACTGATCTAACCGCGATGCCTGAGGGCGAACGCAGTTCTCGGCCCCCATACCTGCTAGTGAAAGAAACATAGACCATAACGTGGTAAAGTAAACAGAGCTCTAACATACCGAAGGAATCAGGCTCGAATTCCTGGTACCTTGGTTATTGAACTAGCCTTTCGTGAGCGCTGCGCCCATCTCGCTAGTCCAATTTCCGACTTATTGCTAGCCGCTAGTCACATTTGCGCGTCATAAAGTGGGTTATATTCTGTATGTTACCATCGGTTTTGGCGGGCTTGATGCTAAGCGCGCAGGCTATAATGCCATATACCTCAATGTTGTCGAATGGCTTTGTAAAGATGCCCTTTTTGAACGAGGGGCCTGCCGCAATGAAGGTGGCACGCATATCCGGGTGCAGGTTGTGATACCCGTGGGTTGCCTTTAAAAACGGTAGTACTGAAGGAGGGGGTGTCTGGTCTTCGGTGGCATAAATCACCCACCCGGGATCAGCAAGCAGCATCAGGTCAGGCTCGCGGTCAGGGTGATCAAAATGATACCCCTCGGGAAAGGCGCCTCGGCGCAGAACTTTAAGGTGCGGGTGCGCGCCGTTAAATTTTTGATAAGCATTTTCAACGCCATCTTCGTCGCCGTATAAGTTTATGAAGGCAACATAGGCAGCGCCACGCGACCGGTTCCAATCAGGGGTGATAAAGGGCGTGACATCCATAATGGGATCAAGGTTAATGATCCGCTCGGGCGACAGATCGGCCATGCCGTGGTCTGAAACGATGATAATATTGGTGCGTTCATAAAGGCTGCGATCCTTCAGCCCGTTGATAAGTCGCCCCATGATTTTGTCCATCATTTCTATTGCCTGCAGTTCCTGCGGCGAATTCACATGGTTCTGGTGAGCGGCATCATCAACTACCGAGAAATAAAGCGTGCCAAGCCGTATGTTTTTACCGTCAGGCAAATCAAGCCATTCCAGTATTTGGTCAACGCGCGCTGCATAAACCTCGCTTTTGTGGCTTTTCTTATACGGGTTCCAATAAGTCGGTTGAACGCCGCCAATCGGTGCCTCGGCACCAAGCCACGTGTTTGTACCTGTTTTTACGCCTTGTTTTTCGGCGGTAACCCAAATTGGTTCACCACCCCACCAGCGGGGGTCATTGATGTCCGAGCCGCGGTTCATCTCGCGACCAATTTTGCGGTCATAAATATAGTTGGAAATAATGCCGTGGTTTTTTGGATGCAGGCCGGTAGCAAGGGAATATAGGTTGACAAATGTTTTTGACGGCATGGCCGGGGTCATGCCTTCTGCTCGAACGCCGCGTGCCGCAAGGGCGCGCATATTCGGCGCCGCAGCCCGATCAATCGCATCGGCGCGCAAGCCATCAATACCGACCAGAATAACGATTTGATCGTCAGCGCCCGCTGCTGTTTCTGTCGAGTTTGCGCTGACCGCGAAGAAAATTGCCATAATTAGGGCTATAGCACCCAAGGTATTGACTGATTTATACATGATGCCCCCGGTATTGACTGCATAGTTTCCGTAGTGAATAGGTTATCCACGTGACAGAGGTATTAAGCATAGCAGCTTTCATGCAAAGCGCTCACGGGTTTTCAATAGATGATTAGAGTTCGAGCGCCTTACCCATTTCGCGGATGCGGTCAATTTTTGCATTGAACGGCTGCCAGTTGTCGTCGTCCGCGATGGGTGTCCACAGGTTTTCCACTTCCTCGATCAACAGAGTTTCCGGGCCTTCACCCAAAAAATACGCGGTATTCAGGGCTTGCGGGTTAGACGGTTGATAGCCGGACAGCGCAGCCACCAAGCCAGCGTAACTGTCCTTGCCGTATCGGTGGGCTTCCGGTCCATTTAGTGCACGTTCTGCGCTGGCGCTACCGCCGTACCAGTCAAAGAAAAACCGCTCGTAAGGGAAGTTCTCTTTGCCCATAAAATCATTCACGAGCGTTAACAGTGCGTCATCCTCGATGTCGCTTTTGGCCTTTACGCCCAACCGCGCTAACAGCTTCACCCGGATTGCATCCAGATACAGCCGGGGGAAATCCTCCAGCGCTTTTTTTAGGTCGTTTTCGCTGCAAAGGTCCGACAATGAACCCCCTAGTTGGTAAACATTCCAGTGTAGCGCATCGGGCTGACGTCCAAAGGCATACAGGCCGCTTTCATCGAAATAAGCAGCAGTGAAGGCAAGGTCCATGGTGGGCAGAAAGCGCCACGGGCCAAAGTCAAAAACCTCGCCGCTGATGTTGATATTGTCTGTGTTTAAAACGCCATGGACAAACCCTGCAGCCATAAGCTCTGCGGCTTGTGTGGCTACGCGCGCTGACACCAACGACAATAGTTCAAGCGCGCGGTCAGAGGCACTGCCAGTTGGGGTAACGCCGTAATAATGTTTCAGACAATAGTCCACCAGTGCAGTTAGCCGTTCGGTATCAGAATAAAAGGCGTGCCGCTGGAAGGTGCCGATGCGGATGTGGCCGTGGTTCAGTCGCACCATAACCGCCGAGCGGGTCGGCGACGGCTCATCACCTCGGTGCAGGCTTTCACCGGTCTCGATGATCGAAAATGTTTTTGAGGTGTTAACACCCAGCGCTTCCAGCATTTCGGTGGCCAGAATTTCGCGGAAGCCACCTTTCAGGGTTAAGCGCCCGTCACCGGATCGGCTGTAAGGCGTCGTGCCGCTACCTTTGGTGCCAAGGTCCATCAAGCGGCCCGCCTTATCTTCCATTTGGGCAAACAGAAAACCGCGCCCGTCGCCTATCTCGGGATTGTAGTGCCTGAATTGGTGTCCGTGGTAACGCTGCGCCAATGGCTCGGCTAGCGACCCCGGCAAGGGTTCAAATCCACCAAAATGCTGCAGCCACTCTTCGTCGTTCAGGCCGTCCAGTCCAATACTTTCCGCCGCGCGGTTGTTGCGGTAACGCAGGATGGTTTTCGGAAATTCAGCCGCCTTAACCGGGTCGGCGAAACCGTCCCCCAACTCCAGGAACGCCTGTTTGGGTGCGTAGGCTTTATTCAGCAGCATCGGCGGGCCACCCCCATGTTACGTGGTCAGCTGGATTGGGCCTTGGTCGTTCGGTCGGGCTTCTGCTGTGGCTTCCGAAAAACATGAATCCTGCGATTTTCTCATCCGCTGTCATATTAAGCGCCCTCGCCACATATTTGCTGTAGCTGGCCCAGCCTGTTAGCCACTGTGCGCCGTAACCTAGCGCGGTGGCGGCAATGACCATATTCTGGCAGGCGGCACCGGTGGACAGCTTCTGCTCCCATTCAGGGATGGGGCGGCTTGTGTTTGGGGAATAGACAGCAATGATTAGCGTCGGTGCCTGCGTAGCATATCCGCTCATTTTCTCGGCCACTTTGGGGCTGCTTTCAAACTCAGCAATCATGCCGTCGGTGATGGCTTTGCCAAGCTTGGCACGCTCTGGCCCTGTGAGCACAACAAAGCGCCAAGGTGCCAGCTTACCGTGGTCGGGCACCCGCATGCCAGCTGCCAAAATCTTCTCAAGCGCCTCTCTGTCAGGGCTGGGGTCTTGCATGTCGCGGGTTTTAACAGACCGGCGATGCATCAACAGGTCATAGGCTTCGGAACTGGGCGTATTGAAAGGCTTGTTGGCCATAGGGGTCTTCACTTTCGTGCAGGGGTGTTCATATTCGTGTAGTTTAACGTAGTTGGCTTTTGCTATAATATAACACAATCACATTTTATTTTATTTCTAATGCGGAATGTTCCGTTTATAGCATAGTGCCAACATGGGCATAAAAGGGTTGGGAGAAAAGACATGAATTCAAAAATATTTGGCGTGGGGCTGACGGCGTTGGCCTTGGTGGGTTGTTCGGCCTCAGAAGATACCAATCATGAGGCGCAGCAGAAGATTGTAGCAGAAGTGTCGATGCCCGCGGTCGGCGTAGCTGATGGTGCAGCAGTTGATGCAACAACAGGCATAAGTTTGCCTGCCGGTTTTAGCGCTACAATATTTGCCGACGAGGTTGGTCAAGTGCGTCATATTGTTGCCGCCCCTAACGGTTGGGTATATGGGGCGCTGCGCGTGTCCATGCGCGGCAATGGTGTAGTGGCCCTTCGTGATACAGACGGCGACGGCGTTGCCGATCAGCGCGAATATTTCGGTCAAAGCATTCAGGGTAGCGGTATCGGTGTGAATAACGGTTACCTATACTTCTCCACTGATACAGCCATTATGCGCTGGCCCCTGCCGGAAAGCGGCGCTCCTACTGATGAGCCAACCGTAATCGCTGAGGGTTTTGTTTCCGAAACCCAGCATGCGTCCAAAAACTTCACGTTTGACGGCGAAGGCAACATGTATGTGAATGTGGGTGCGCCTTCCAATGCCTGCATGACAGAAATGCGCAAAAAGGGCTCGCCCGGCATGCGGCCTTGCCCCATTCTGGAAAAATACGCTGGTGTCTGGCGCTTTGACGCTGATACACCGGGGCAGGACCAAATGGCGGACGGTCATCGGTATGCCACTGGCATTCGTAATGCCCTTGCGCTGGATTGGAACACCCACGCGGACGCCCTTTATTTGGCGCAGCATGGCCGCGATCAGTTGGCCAGTTTTTTCCCCGAAATGTTCACCAACGAGCAAAGCGCCGAACTGCCATCGGAAGAATTTCACCGTCTAGATGACGGATACGATGTGGGCTGGCCATACAGCTACTATGATCATATGAAAGATGAGCGCATGGTAATGCCCGAATATGGTGGTGATGGCCAAACGGTATCTAGCGAGGGCGAAAAACCCCTGTTTGGTTTCCCCGGCCACTGGGCACCAAACGGCATGATGTTCCTTGAGGGTGATGCGTTGCCCGCAGGTTACCGCAAGGGTGCCTTTATTGCTTTCCACGGTTCCTGGAACCGCGCGCCCATGCCACAGCAAGGCTATCGTGTTGTTTATCTTCCACTGAACGATGACGGCGCTGTTGCGGGTGATTGGGTAACATTCGCCAATGGCTTTGCAGGCCCGGAACCGGTTATGAGTCCCAGAAATGCCGTTCATCGCCCCATGGGCTTGACGGAAGGGCCAGATGGCGCGATTTACATCTCAAGCCTGATGTCTGGCGGGCGCGTTTGGAAAGTTACCTATGAAGGTGAATAAATTCTATTTGGCTGCGCTAGCGGGTGCAGTCTTTTCGACCTCGGTTTCTGCCCAAGATCCGCCGACCGGCAGATCACTTTACGAGGAAAACTGCGCCGTTTGCCATCAATATGATGGCGGCGGCGTACCGTTTATGCAACCGGAATTGTTTAGCAGTAAACGAGCAAATGCGCCCAAAGGCGGTGTGATTGATATTATCCTGTTCGGCAGCGCAGCCGAAGGAACAGGGCAAAGCGGCTTCAGCAACGAAATGCCGGGCTTTGATTATTTAACCAATAGAGAAATAGCGTTGATAGCGACATATGTACGGACCAATTTTGAAAACAATGGGGGCGCTGTCATTGCTGACGACGTCCAGCCTCGCCGCAAATAGCCAAGATGTAGACAACATTGATGAAATAACTGTGACCAGTTCTCGCTTGCCACTTCGTTCGGTGGGCCAGCTAGTTGTTGCGGTTGATGTTCGGGAACAAGCTACGTTGCGTCTTGATAGTGCACTCGGCTCAGTGCCGGGCGTTGGTCTGTTCAGGCGTGCTAACAGCTTCACCTCACACCCGACCACGCAGGGGCTTTCCATGCGCGGTGTTGGTGCCAACGGTGCCGGGCGTGTGCTGGTAACGCTGGACGGTGTTCCACAAAACGACCCATTTGGTGGCTGGGTATACTGGTCTGGTTATCAGGGCAATGCCGTGGGCCAAGCCACGGTTCGCCGGGGCGGTTCGCCGGGTGCGTTCGGAGCTCAGGCGCTTGCAGGCGCTGTTGACCTTCAGTCAATGCCCGGCAATCAAATTTCCGGTTTTTATGGCTCTGATAATAGCTTCGGCATAAACGGCAGCACTGTATTCTATGCGCCGCACGGTGACTTTACGTTAGACGGTGGCTATTTTGAAACCGACGGTGATTTTCTGCTCGACGAAGCCGATCGTGGTACAGTCGATGCGCGCGCGGCAAGTGATGCTTATTCAATTGGCAGTTCCTACGCTCATAAGTTCTCTGTTGATACAACATTGACTGCCCGTGCGCGAGTGTACGGTGAAAACCGGGTAAATGGTTTTTCGCTGGCGGTGAATGAAACTGATGCCATCGATACATCGCTGCGGTTGTTGCATCAGCCAGAAAGCGGCACAGCTTATGAGCTGACAGTTTATTATCGCGAGCGCGACTTTGCCAATACATTTGCCTCTGGCCGGGATGATCGCACCACTGAACGCGCTGTGTTGGACCAGTTTGACGTGCCTGCGTGGGGCGCAGGCTTCCTTGCGCGCATCCAATCAGGCGGGTTCGAGTTTGGCCTCGATGGTCGGCGTATGAGCGGTGAGACCAACGAGCGGTTCCGCAACTTGGGCGCAGGCTTTACCCGCCAACGCCGTGCGGGCGGCGACCAATGGATACTTGGCGGTTACGGCGAATATGCCGCATCTGGTGATTGGGGCAGGCTTTCGGCCACCTTCCGCTTGGATCGCTGGCGCACTTATAACGGTGAACGGCTAGAGACTAACATCGCAGATGGTTCACTGGTACGCCAAGACACGGTAGAAAACCGCGCAGACTGGATTGGCAGTGGCCGCATTGGCTATGAGCGCAACCTGACGGGTGCCATCAACTTGCGCGCTGCGGCGTTTAAAAGCTGGCGCTTGCCGACCCTCAATGAATATTACCGCCCGTTCCGAGTGGTGAATGACATCACCGAGGCCAATCCGGACTTGAGGCCTGAAACGCTTTACGGTGTTGAGTTGGGCTTTGATTATCAACCACTGAATACAGTTCGCGCGAGCGTGACTTTCTTCCGCAACTGGCTCAATGACGGTGTCGGTAACGTGACCATTGGTTTCGGCCCCGGTTTCTTCCCGCTGGGTGGGTTTGTACCAGGCGGCGGCGTGCTCAGGCAGCGCGCTAACATCGACCGTACCACCATTGACGGCATTGAACTGGAAGGCCGCATCGAACTGGATGGCAGCCTGGAACTGAAAGGTCAGTATCTTTACGCCCGCTCGCGCATCACGGCCTTTAACGCCAACTCTGCACTTGTTGGCAACCGGCCTGTGCAGACACCGCGGCATAGTGCTACGGCGAGTGTCAACAAAACGCTTGATAAAGGCTGGTGGCGGCTGGAAGCGCGCTATGCAGGCGGCCAGTTTGATGATGACCTGAACACCCGACGTCTGGACAGTATATTCACGGTGAATATGGGCGCAGCCTACACGCTCACCGATAATGTGCAGCTAACCGCCAATGTTGAAAATCTGTTCAACGCGCGTGTTGTGTCAGCCCTGTCATCTACTGGTCTTGAGACCATCGCTCAGCGGCGTTACGGCCGGATAGGGGTATCTGCCAGCTTCTAGTTTTCGCATCTTATCGTGCTTGTTTTTCCAAATCAGGCGCGATAAACAGGTTTCATAAATATAAAAACGACCAACACGACAACTAGAGGATAAAAAATGAAACCAACCAAAGCTATACTTGTGTCTTGTGCCGGGCTGATGCTCGGCGCTTGTTCTGTCTCCATTTCGGAAGACGGTCTGGAGCGTAACTACCGCGACTATGAAGACGACGACCGCATCACGGTTACCCTGCCGAACGGTGACCGGGACCGGTTTACCTGTCCGGAGGGCACTACGTCTTTTGTTATCAATCGCAAAGACGAAGGTCTGGGCATGGCATATGGTTGTCGAACAAATGGTTCACCGATGCCGACAATGGACGGTATTGACGGGTAAGCCTCGCTTTCATTGAAGCGACAAACATAAAGCCGGGTGATTGCCCGGCTTTTCTTTTGGTTGTCGCCAACCTGTTTAGCTCTAGTTTCATTTATGAAAGCAAGCAGGAGGCGCAGACCAATGTCAGTTTATATTATTTCTCAAATTACGGTTCATAACCGCGAAGAATATGACACATACTCAGACCAGTTCATGGATGTGTTCACGCAGTTTGACGGTAAAATGCTGAGTGTTGATGAGGAACCCACAGTACTCCTCGGTGAATGGACCGCGACCCGGTCCGTGTTGATCGAATTCCCGAGCGAGAAATCTGCAATGGCCTGGATGAATTCAGATGGTTACGTGGAAATTTCCAAGCACCGGAACGCAGGCGCAAATCTTAATTCAATTCTTGTGAAGGGGCTGGAATAGCCGTCACTGTGAGTGGGGTATGGCGAGACTGTGAGAATTCACTGTCGGCGCTCGCTAAAAACCTCCTTGCGCCGAATCTGCTGTCCAACAACAAGTGCACCCAGCACTAATACAGTCATCAGGATGGGGTTGAGGCTGAAAATCGCGATTAATGAACCCGACCAAAATACAGCGCCAAACCCTGCGGCGGCGCGGAAATCAACATTCAGCCCCATCAACAGCAGTATGCCGAAAAGGAAACAGGTCTTAGACCAATAGTCCTTGTTAGCGTCGACCAGCATTTCTGTTGCGGTCACAGCAGTGCTGTAACTCGCAAAAACATTGATCCCGCCCGCGAACCAAAGCTTAAATGTCATGTTGACGATGAGGTAGGCATAGCCTGCCACCAGAAGGTAAAAAAGCCAGTCAGTTCGTATGTTGTATCGCAGGCCAGTCATTGTCTTTGCTTCCTCATTGAGTTGATATTTGGAATAATATATAACGCGTTATATCATTGGTTTCTCGTTTTTACAACATGTTATACTAATTTGATTGGATAGTGATGTCGCGGCAAGATAAAAAACAGCAAAACCGAAGGCGTATTGCCGAAGCGGCGGAACAAATTATCCGCGAACAAGGCGTTGAACGGATGACGATGCGGCAGCTTGCAGATGTTGCGGGAGTGGCGCTGAAAACGCCGTACAATCTTTTCGGCTCCAAAACGGCTGTTTTGATTTCGCTTATGGGTGAGGCGATGGACTATCTGATCGCTGACCTTGGACAGAGCGCCGACGGTTCGGTTCTTACCGGGTTCGGAAGTAGCCTCGACCAAATTAGAGAGTTTTTTCTATCCGACGAAGCCTACTACCGTGTCATTTTTTGGGAAATCATGACCTCTGACCAGCCTGAGGCCAGAGCTTTGGCTCACACGCAGATCATCGACTTAATTACCGCGAGATTAGAGCAAGCGATAGAAGGTGGTGAATTGAGTGCCGAGGCAAACCCAAACGTTCTCGGTCGGCAGCTCGGCCTGAATTTTCTTGCATTGCTGGGCATATGGGCCAGCGGGCATGTAACCATTTCGGAGGTCATGGATCAGACAAAGGCAGTCTGGGCGTCTTTGTTATCGAAAGACGCTACCCCTGCTGCTGCGGAAGATGTGGCGGAGCTTCTTGCCGCAGCGACGGCGGGTGTTAGAAACAACATGCCGTGACGCTTACGTTGTGGGCCGAAGATTGTAATACAGCATTAAAAAAGCCGGGTTGATGCCCGGCTTTTCTTTTGGTTTGTACAGTTCGAGCCGCTTCGATTTACAAATCCTTCTGCGGACACATCAGGAATTTTTCGCCGGTTGTTTTGGCGTTGTAACGCTGAACTACATCAGCCTGTAGCGCCTGTGACAGAGAAATTTCGTCGGTATAATGGCTGGCGAAAGTAGTCTTCAGCTCTTTCGCTACACGCATACGCAAGCGGTTGGCAACTTCGTCGCCGACCCGCGCGAGGAAGTTTGGCAGCAACCATCCGCCAACACCCCAAGCCATGCCATAACCACGGTTTAGCGTTGTGGCAGATGTATCGAGGCCACCGTACAGATAAACCTGTTTGTGTTTGATCGAGCCATATATGCTGTATGCGCCAGGTGTGCGGGCCGCCGCCGCTTCCATTGCGCTTAGAATATTTGACGCCAGATCGCCGCCGCCAGTTGCGTCAAACGCCAGCGTCGCGCCGGTAGCATGGATGGCATCAGTCAGGTCAGCCATGAAAGTGTCGCTGCTGCTGTTGACGATATGCTTTGCACCGAGCCCTTCCAGAATCTCAACTTGCTCTTGCTTGCGTACTACGTTGACCAGTTCAACACCGTCGGCCTGGCAAATTTTGTTCAGCATCTGGCCAAGGTTTGAAGCCGCCGCCGTATGAACCAGTGCTGTGTGGCCTTCAAGCTTCATAGTCTCGATCATGGAAAGGGCGGTTAGCGGGTTCACAAA
>JAALKD010000138.1 GCA_011088215.1 Sphingomonadales bacterium
TCAAATCAACGAAACCGTCGTTTCTCAGATGAGTTTTTCAACGGAATAGGCCCAAAGTGACATGGGGCAATTTTACACAACTCGACACTTACTTCCCTCACCTACCATTCGGGTGAAGCTGGAATCGTACTTTTGATTTCTCCAAAGCAGCCGGTTTTTTCAAAACTGAACTTCGATGTGCAGGCAACAGAGATACGGACAATTTTGACTTTGCCGAGGTCAGTTTGTTGTCAAAAATCTCCAGTTCGCACATGTTAGAAAGCAGAATCATGTTTCAGCAGTCCGAACTCAACATTCTCAGTGCCGGCGCCCCGAAGACCGGAGTGCGGCTTTGTGCAGAGTTCTACTCAACCGCAACTGGAAACCCGTTCGAAATCGAGTTCGCGACAGCACCTGCGATCTGCGAACGCATTCGTGCGGGCACCGCGAGCGCGGATGTGATCGTTTTACCGGTCAGGACGATTGAGGAATTCGAAAAGGACGGAACCATGGTCGCCGAGTCCACTATCGAATTGGGCTCCGTATCTGCGGGTGTTGCGGTCAGGAACAGCACGTGGGAGCCGGATCTTTCATCGGTGGAGGCCTTTCGCCAGGCTTTGCTGGCCGCAGATGTGCTGATTTACAATCGTGCTTCCAGCGGTAGGCACCTCGAGACAGTGATTGATGGTCTTGGCCTTACCCGGAACGTAAACGAAAAAACTGTACGGACCGACACGGGTGCCGGCGCCATGAAGCATCTTGCGGGTGATCGCTCCGGGCGCGCGATTGGATTCGGGCAGATTACAGAGATCAAATTACAGGAAAGTCTGGGCATCCATCTCGTCGGGTCGCTGCCGAAGGAATTGAACCTGAAAACCAGCTATTGCGCGGGACTATCATGTTCCGCAGAGAACTCAGTCGATGCGAAGACTTTGCTGGCATATTTTGCATCACGGGAAGGCCGGCGCATCCTCCTCGCTTCCGGATTGGAGTGAGGGGGATGCAGTTCGGCCACACGATGAAGTGTAGACTAAAATGTGGCCATTGCGGCCGTTTATTGGAAACGGCAACAAGGCGTTTCTGCGACCCGACAACGCTGCTTGCAATATAGATGCACACCGTGGACGGGCATCAGAGGCCCGTTTGCCTGCCTTCACTTTCTCAGAGCCAAAGACCAAGCCGTGCCATTTCGTCTGGAACTGGTTAAAGCTCCAGAGCGCAATAGGCCATTATAGGTAGAATGTGCTTAGCCAGGCATCTTATCAAAGGCCGGAATTCCGTCTTCGAGGACGGTCGCTTTCATTTTGCTCGACGTATAAACATTCGCTTTCGGGACGAATTCCTCATGTTCGTTTAGGAGACCGGCACGCAGACCCAGCATGCCTTCTCGGGCAGAGTTCTGCGTAAACATTGGCGTTCCGCAATTGGCACAGAAGTGCTTGGTCATCACGTTGCCAGTATCAGACTTGTGTTGATAGGTTTTCGGTGTGCCTGTGATCTGCACATTGTCCTGCTTCATAAACATCAATGTGGCATAGGCACTGCCCGTGGATTGGCGGCATGCGGTGCAGTGGCAATTCGCCATCACCGGCACATCGCCATCAGCTTCGAATGAGATGTCGCCACAGAGGCATTTTCCGGAAAGTTTGGTCATAGGATGTCCTTGGATTTTTTGTTTATTTTCTATCACGATACTTGGGGAATTGCGATGATCATCAGCATTTGAACACAGTTTTGCGCGCATGGGATAAGCTTTGAATCCAAAGGCCATTGGGGTTTTTGCCTGCGTAGCGGTTGTAAAAATGCAAACAGGCCGAAGACGGGAATTTTGATCGCATGTTGAGCAACCATGCAGGCTGATTGTGTGGCCATATGCTCCATTCGCTCAAGCTTAAATGTTTTGACCATTGCCGACACAGAGGTTCTGGCGGCAGCTGGACGGCGACCATTCCCCTAAAGCAGCACCCGACCGTGTGAATCCAGATCAACCCCACGCAGAGCAAGCGCCTCAGAAAGCCGGCAGCCCGTATATAAAAGGGTAAGCGCAAAGTTTCTCAGCGGTTGCCTGGCATTCTCAGCCGCTGCCACAAATCGGATGCGCTCATGCGCGTTGATGTACAACCGTTGATTGCGCTGATCATACAGCCGCATTCTCGAGCCGGAATAGAATTTTTTGCCCTGCATAACTATTACCCAACAAATAACGCCTTTTATAATCCCTACAATATTTGCAACATTATAAGCTATTTTGTACAACCGCAGGGTGTGCTTGATTTGTGGGCTTGTCAGCGAAGTAAAAACCATCTATTAATAAAATCATAGCTCGTAACCTATTATAAAGACTGAAAAAAATGGAACGCAACAAAATAGCTTATAATGTTGCATCGGCGGGCGTTTTTTGTGGCACGCGATCCGATGCCATCACATCGGCTCATCTTCGGTGTTTCTCCGCCGGCGCGCGTGGGTTTTTCAATGGGTGGGCGTTTCAAAGGGCTGGCAAGGGGCAGCAGGACAGTGCCATCCCAGACAACAATAACAACCTATACCAGGCGCTTTCTGGCCCAGGGCACTAGAGGACTGAGTGACTGTGAACCCCACCTTGAAGTGCATCCGGCACCCTGTCGGCAAGTTTTGGAGAATTCCCCATGCGGGACCCCCTGATACCATAGAAAAAAATGGTATGATGAGGGGCATTTTCAAGATTCCGGTGGGCATTTCGATAATGCTGGTGGGCATCTGGATAATATTGCTGGCTATGTTCCTGCAGCCTGCACAAGCGCAATTGGTGCTCCCCGCTGACCCGGGACCAGTGATTGTGCTCATAGGGACACCCGTCCAGCAGTCGACCAATCGGTCGCCCGAAGTTGTGTTTTCGAGCAGTGAGGACGGGGCGGTGACCTATGGTGGCCCGTGTTATTTTTCACATACGCCCACTTTGGAAATTGCAGTGGCTGGCCCAAATACTGTGACCTATGGTCCGTTGGCCGTCGGCACCTATAGCGGCTGCACAATCACGGTGACAAATGCGGCGGGTGAGACGGCCACGGCGACAATTGCGGATTTTGAAATTGTTCCCGAAACCGGAACCGAAAATCATACCGTGCAGGTTTCAACAGACCGGCAAACCGTGGCGTGGGGTGAGGAGTTTACCATAACATTGAAGACCGAAATTCCTGTTTTGGCCGTCGTTGATGATTATGAAAATGAGAACTTTCACCATTTGGGGCATACTGATGTCCACATAAAGCAACTCGTCACTTTCGGGCACATTGGAACCATAGACCCTCCCGAGCAACCACAGGCTGATCTGAAAAATTTTACGTTTGCCGCCAGGATTTCGTATATCGGCAATTTTGAACAATTATTGGACGGGTTTGATCTGCATTTGCAGGTACATACTGAAAGGTTTCGTTTTAAAAGTTGTAGCCAACCACCCTGCTGGAATTCCCCCAGCAATATCGTGCCCATCGTGCTTGATCCTTTTAAATAGTAACTACCCAGCTACCCCAACCTGATGCTTTTATAGACGGCCCATCAGACGG
>JAALKD010000007.1 GCA_011088215.1 Sphingomonadales bacterium
CCGCCCGGCGCAACGCACTGTTGCTACTGCAGAGCTTGCCGATAATCAAAACCCGCCTGCAACAACGCCCGCTCAAGGTCCAGTAGCTGATCAAACAGCTGCCCCGGTTAATCCGCTTGCGGCCCAAACGACGGGCCAAACAGCAGGCGTCACACCGCCGGCAGTGGACGGCGCCGCTGTGCCAGCGGGGCAGCCTGCGGCTACGGAACAGCAAACTGCTGCACCCAACCAGGCTATACCGGACGCACAACCGGTTGACCCGGCTGATTCTGCTACGAGTGGCGACCAATTAGATGCTCCCGAAATAGGTGATGACGCTTCAATCACGACCGGAAAACCCATCGACAGTCTAGCTAATACTGAGCGAGACAACGAGCCGTTGGTTGATAAACCTGCTGAGCGTCAACAGGCGGGAGTCGCCGACGGACCACGTTCTTCGGGCCCCACTGACGTTTCTGCAGACATAAGCAAACAAGTAAGCGCTATTGAATTTGGTAATTTGGATTCCGACGGTGACGCATCTAACACCGTAACGGTTCAGGCGACCAATCTCGAAGAGAGCGTCAAATTAAGTTTTGTTATGCCTGAAGAAGCAGCAATAGCAGTATTTGAGCGCGGAGGTTCACTTTGGACAGTTTTTGATAAACCGTTCAAGCTGGACCCGACTGGTTTGCGTGCCGGTGGCAACGAAGTGTCTCGTCGTATTCGCCGTATGGAACAACAGCCTGACCCGGACTCGCTTATTTTGCGCATGACCATTCGCGCAAATCAAAATTTTGTCGTCGAGCGGGAAGACACCATTTGGCATATCAGTCTAAAAGACACGCCTGCCAAACCGCGCTTTCCGCTTCGCCCGACGCGGCGCGATGATCAGGCACAAGGGCAACAGATATTTATCCAAGCATCTGATATTGGCCGGAAAGTTGAGTTCGAAGACCCGGATATTGGGGATATACTGGTTGTGTTGCCATTGATGAGACAAAGCACAGGCATTGCGCAAAAATATAGCTACGCCGCCGCAGAAATATTGGAGTCATCACAGGGTATAGCCATCAGTCCACTGTCTGATAACGTGGCTATCGACCGGTTCCGCGACGGTGTTGCAATACGTTCGACGGGCAATAGTCTTTTGTCGGCATCGCGTTTGTCACGTTCTACCGGTATCGGCAATGATGCTCAGTTAGGTTTTGCCCGGCTTATCGATTTCGAGTCTTGGCGGATCGGACAATCATGGGAATACCGAAAAAACAAAAGCCGACTGCTTTATGAGCTTTCTTTGACCGATTCTGAGAGTGCTAACGACGTTCGTTGGAAGTTGGCGAGATATTTTTTAGCCCATGGACGTGCAGCTGAAGCGCTCGGTATTCTGAAGTTGATGTTGAAACAAGACGAACTCCTAGAGAAAAACGGTGAATTTCGGGCTGTACGCGGCGTTGCCAACTTTAAGCAGGGAAGGCTGGAGCAGGCGGCGGCAGATTTAGCATCGCAGGAACTTGCAGCTGAACAGGACGCAGAACTGTGGCGCGCCATGGTGGCTGAATCGCGCGGTAAACACAAAGATGCGCTTGAATTTTATCGTCGAGGCAAGGACGTCATGGGAACTTATGACGAGTTTGATCGTGCCGAGTTACAGCTAGCCGTGGTTCGGTCCGCTATTGAAACAGGTGATTTGGAACTGGCGCAAGAAGAGCTGGATTTGATGAACGGTTTGACCCTGACAGAAGGACAATTGTCTGAGTCAGTATACCAAAGCGCGCGTATTGCTCAAATTCAGGGCCAGAATGATATCGCGCAAACGCAGTTTGACGACCTGACCGAATCTTCAGAGCGTTGGATAGCAGCGCGTGCGCGTTATTCACGAACAAAGTTTGGGCTTAAGAACGGCGATATTGACGCACCAACAGCAATCGATCAATTGGAACGGCTTCGTTATGCTTGGCGTGGAGATCGATTTGAAAGTCTGTTGCTCAATGACCTTGCCGATCTTTATTTCGAAAACAAGGAATATGAGATCGGTTTAGAGACTTTGCGCCAGGGCATCTCTTACTACCCTGAACTTGCGCGCGATAAGAAAATGTCTCTGAAAATGGGACAGGTTTTCCGGTCTTTGTTTTTGGACGGTATGGCGGAAGAAATGACACCAATTGCCGCCATTAGCTTATACTACAAGTTTCGAGAGCTAACTCCACTGGGCAGCGAAGGCGATTTGATGATCCGCCGCCTGGCTGATCGATTGGTATCCGTTGACTTGCTGGACCGTGCGGCGGACTTGCTTGATTATCAGGTAAAATCGCGAACCGAGGGTGCCGCGCGAGCGCAAATTGCCGCTAATCTCGGTAAAATTTATATCTTAAACCGTAAACCAGATGCAGCGTTGGAGATTATCAGGGCGACGAGGGAGCCGAGGCTGCCGCAGGACATTCAAGCCAATCGGCGTAATGTTGAAGCGAGGGCATTGATTGAATTGGGCCGCTACGAAGAAGCCGAAGTGTTGATCGAAGATGATCGTAGTGCTGACGCTGAAGTTTTACGCGCGGACATTTTCTGGGGCGGAAAAAAGTGGACTGAATTGGTGCCAACAATCAGGCGTTTGATGGGCGACGGATGGCGGCGCAACGAAGCTTTGACCGAGTTGCAGCGTTTGAATTTGATACGACTTTCAATTTCCATGACTTTCACAGAAGATCGAGCTGGTTTGATTGAGATGAGACGGCGGTACGGAGGGCAAATGCGTCAAGGTGATTTTGCCAATGCATTTGAACTGCTAACCAACGATCAGGAATTAAGCGGTCGCGAGTTGGGTGCAATTGCCACGCAGATAGCCAGTGTTGAAAAGTTGCAATCCTTCATGCGTGACTACCGTAGCGATTTTAGCGGACGTTAGTTCCAGTATAGCGCGATGACTTCACGGCTCCGTTAACTAAACCAATGATTAGGTGAATTAAGCTCGTCCGCGGGCATACACTTCGCTTACAAATTTCAAAATAATTATTTCTATATTATTGATTTTTATAGACAATATTGGCTGAGTGTCAGACTCACTAACTCGTGATTGTTTATCAATACAAATAATTGGGTGGTCAGGTATTATAGCTATCAACGGATGGCCGACTACAGTGTTCAATATTTAGGAATACTGGCGGAAGGTTTATGAATGCATCCGCTGTTAGGCGAAGATTTTAAACAGAAGGACTAAGTTATGAAATTAAATAAAGTTGCGAAAACTGCTGTTGCTACAACTGGCGCTCTTGCGTTTGCGATGACAGTGATTTCCGGCACTGCAATGGCTGCCGATAAAAAAGCAAAAAAAGAAAAGTGCTACGGCGTTGTTGCCAAAGGCATGAATGACTGCGAAGCAAATGGTCACAGCTGTGCTGGTCAGGCGAAAACTGACGCTGATGGTGCTGAGTGGATGTATGTTGCGAAAGGTCTTTGCGACCGCATCGCTGGTGGTTCTAAAACACCAAAAGCATAATAAATTTGAGCTCCGGAAGTTTATGCAATGACGAACACTGTCTCATTATGCCCTTCCGGGGCTCAACACCCAGTTGGCGTTGGACTAAAGTCTGAGCACATGCTGCAGATTATCGAAAGCCAGCCTGAACTGGCTTTTTTTGAAGTGCACGCTGAAAATTTCATGACCGCCGGCGGCAATCATATGCGGTTCCTTGATGCTATTGTTGAAACATACCCTCTGTCGGTTCACGGCGTGGGCATGTCGCTCGGTTCCGCTGAGGGTATAGATCAGAATCATCTGAAGAAATTCAAACAAGTCGTTGAAAGGTATCAGCCGTGGCTTGTGTCTGAACATTTGGCGTGGTCAGTCCACAGCGGTCATTATTTGAATGACCTGCTACCTCTACCGCTTAATAAGACCACTCTTGGAATTGTCGCTGACAATATCAGTCGGATGCAGGATAGTATTGGTAAGCAAATTCTTGTAGAAAATCCATCTACTTACGTATCCTTTCAGGCGACTGATATACCCGAACCTGAGTATTTAACAATGTTAGCAGAGAAAACCGACTGTGGCATTCTATTGGATGTAAACAATGTCTATGTCTCGGCACGAAACAACGATTTTGATGCCCGCAGTTACCTAGCCGATATCCCGGCAGATCTAGTCGGAGAAATTCATTTGGCTGGCCACCTTGTTAAGGACATCGAGGGCGCTGAAATTCGGATTGATGATCACGGACGTGAGGTTGCGCCGGATGTTTGGTCACTTTACGAAGAAACGATAGTACGCATTGGGGCCCGGCCTACGTTGATTGAATGGGATTCCAATCTTCCTGAGCTGGCGGTTTTGGTGTGTGAGGCTCATAAAGCGAGAGACCTCATGGCGTCTGCGCTTGCCGGAAGGGAGCCTCTCCATGGAGCGGCGTGACTTTCATAAATTTCAGCAAGACTTCAAAGAGTTGGTACTGTCGGGCGAGCCAAAACAACGGCTGATTGATGGCCTGGCGGCCGCCGGTGATGTGCCAGCCGGTAACCGATTGAACATTCACCGAAACAATTACCGAGAATCATTATCCAGTAGTCTATCTGGTCACTTTCCGGCATTGGCCGCCTATGTCGGTACAGAATTTGTAAGTGGAGCTCTCAAAGAATTTTGCACTGCAAACCCTCCGGTTTCTGCGTCACTTGCCAGTTACGGGGGGGACTTCGCGGATTTTATTGATAGTCATACAGTAAGCGAACAATTGCCCTATATTTCAGACATTGTTCGTCTGGAATGGGCAATGCACGAGCTGCAAACGGTGCCTGAGATAACATATGAAACTGAACCGCGCGCGGTGCAAGGTTGTACTGTCAGCGATAATATCCGCGCGATCGATAGCGATTTCCCACTGATGAGTATCTGGAGTGCAGCCATGGGTCATATTCCGGCGGAAGCGGTACATCTGGAGCAGGGCGGGCAAATGGTCGTAGCACTGTTGCACAATGCAGAAATTAGCCTGATGGCTCTGGACGACAGTGAAGCAGAGTTTTTCAGATTAGTGCAGCATGGAGGAAACGACCGTCTTTCCGAAGAATCTAAAAATGCAGATGCAGCACAAAAGTTATTTCACAAACGAATTTTAGTTGCAGTTTAACAAATCCGCTGCGGGCAAGGATTGCCGCCAGCATGCACATGTAAAAGAAGGATTGGCCGATGAATATTGTCCAAATAGTTAGAAATTTTTTTGATAAACTAAGTGGGCTAATCACGCCCCCTGATGCCACCATGTTGTTCTTCCGGTTATGGGTGGCAAAAATTTTTTACACGTCTGGCCGCACCAAAGCAGCGGCACCGGACACTGATCCACTGATCGAATTAGATGTTGCCCGAGAGGCCATGCGCGGTATTGCAGGCGATGATGCTACTTATGCGGCCTTCGACAGGGTACTCACTGATGATCAGGGTTATTATGTTTCGGAGTTGACTGAGTTCGCAGATAATCTATTCCCTGACTCAGGCCTCACTGAGAAAATAGAACAAACATTCGCCACAGGTATTGGGGCAGATATTTCCGCCTTCTTTACTGCGAGCGAAAATGCGGCTCTCTTGTTTGAAAATGAATATCAAGTGCCGATTTTATCACCTGAGTTTGCTGCACAAATGGCTCTTTATGGCGAAACATTCTTGCCCATTATGTTGATCCTTGGTCTGGGCAGCCGCTTCGGGGCAATGGGGCTTCTTGTCATGACGCTGGTCATTCAAACAGTCTATCCAAATCTCTTCTATGATCACATGGTTTGGGCGGCTGCTTTAATTGGTATTCTGCTCATTGGGCCAGGTAAGATGTCACTTGATAATCTAATTGCTAAAAAGTTACGCACAGCATGATATAGAAATGCCAATGGCGGGTCTTTCTAGGGCCCGCTTTTGCTTTATTTATTTTGAATTTATGCTAATTAACTAGCAACAATTGGATTAATCTTTCTATCAAGGGCGGTATATGGACGATATTGATCGTAAAATTCTCAGTTTGTTACAAAAAGATGCTACGTTGAGCACGGCAGAAATTGCGGAAATTGTAGGCCTTTCAACGACGCCTTGTTGGCGCAGAATTCAGATTTTGGAACAAGAAGGTTTTATCACCCGGCGCGTTGCACTGGTTGACAGAAACAAAGTAAATGTTCCGCTGGATGTGTTTGTTGCGATAAAAACGAACGAGCATAATTTTGAATGGCTAGACGAATTTGCCCGCATGGTCTGCGAGTTTCCGGAAGTTGTGGAGCTTTACCGCATGAGCGGCGATGTCGATTACCTGATGCGGGTTGTTGTGCCGGACATGGCTGCTTACGATGAATTTTACAAGAAATTGATCAAGAAAGTTGAGTTAACGGATGTAAGTTCGTCTTTCGCTATGGAGCGAATTAAATATACCACTGCGCTCCCCTTGGATTATGCAACAGGCTCGGGCAGACAGCGCCGAAAGAGATCGTAAACTATGGACAATAGACTTGCGCCGAGCGCGGTAAAACAAGAAATCAAGCTGGCGGACTATCAACCGTCGGCTTTTTTTGTCTCTAATGTGAAGATGGTTTTTCGAATTTTTGACGACAAGGTATTTGTTCGTGCGACCAGCCAGTATGAGTGCAATGTGCAGGGCGCGGCGGACCTGAAGCTGGATGGTGGACCCCATATGAAGCTTGTTGGGGTCGAGATTGATGGCGAAGAACTTTCAACCCATGCCTATACGCTGTCTGAAGACTCGCTCATCGTGCCGGACGCTCCGAAGAAATTTACCTTATGCGTTGAGACCGAGTTGCAACCAGCAGACAATACTCGATTGGAAGGTCTGTATCAGTCTGGTGGTAATCTATGCACTCAGTGTGAGGCCGAAGGGTTCCGCCACATTACCTACTTTCTTGATCGGCCGGACGTGTTGGCAGTTTATGATGTAACCATTGAAGCTGACGCGCATCGGTATCCAATTTTGTTGTCCAATGGGGATTTGCACTCAAGTGGCGTAATGGATGGCGACAGACATTTTGCCCGGTGGCAGGACCCCCACCCGAAGCCTTGTTACCTTTTTGCTCTTGTGGCTGGTGTTTTATCGGTGGTTTCAGATACATACCGGACAAAGAGCGGACGAGATGTTGCCCTCAACATCTATGTTCGCGAGCCTGACCTAGATAAATGCGCCTATGCCATGCAGTCGCTTAAAAAGTCGATGAAATGGGACGAGGATGTGTTTGATCTGGAATATGATCTCAGTATCTACAACATTGTTGCAGTTTCTGATTTCAACATGGGGGCTATGGAAAATAAGGGTCTAAATATATTCAACACCAAATATGTTTTGGCCAATAGTAAAACTGCTACAGATAGCGATTTCGATCATGTGGAAGGCGTTATTGGGCATGAATATTTTCACAATTGGACGGGCAATAGGGTTACGTGTCGGGATTGGTTTCAACTAAGCTTGAAAGAAGGACTGACTGTTTTCAGGGATCAAGAGTTTTCCAGTGATATGACGTCGCGTGCAGTTAAGAGAATTGATGATGTACGTGTTTTGCGAATGTTACAATTTCCTGAAGACGGAGGACCACTAGCGCACTCGGTTCGTCCAGAAAGTTATATAGAGATCAATAACTTCTACACCACGACTGTATACAACAAAGGCGCTGAAGTTATTCGAATGATGAGAAGCCTGATGGGACAGGGTGCATTTATTGAAGGGGTGAAACTATATTTAGCGCGCCACGACGGCGAAGCCGCAACCTGCGAACAATTTGTGCTGGCGATGGAAGCCGCTAGCGATCTTGATTTGAGACAGTTCCGCAGGTGGTACTCTCAAGCTGGAACCCCGACAGTGGAATTTACCCGAGAACGGTCAGGCGCCGACATTATTCTATCCGTGCGTCAGGAATGTCCCGTGACTCCTGGTCAACCATCCAAACAACCATTTCAAATGCCACTACTTGTTGGATGGCTGGATGAAAACGGCACAGAGCTTGATGTCGCAACGGGCGAGGGGATAGTAAAAATTAACGAAGGATATTTGCTGGTATTGTCTGACGAGCGTCAGAGCTTCGTGTTTAAGGATATGCCGGCAGGCGCATGCCCGAGTTTGCTGCGCGGATTTTCTGCTCCGGTGAAAGTAATCGATGACCTGACAGATGTGGAGGTTTCTCATCTGTTGAAGTATGACACCGATACATTTGTGCGTTGGCAGTCAGGCCAGAATTTGATGGCTGATTATTTGTTGGCGTCACTAGATCCGGCATTTGAACAGTCAGTTGAGGGTGAAAAAAAACTGAAGTTAATTTCTGATGCGTTTGAAGCGACTATCAGGGATCAGTCAATAGATCCGTCTTTTGCTGCCGAACTTTTGACGTTACCCGGCGAGATTTACTTAGGGCAACAGCAGACGGTCTTGATGCCAGATGAGCTACATCAGGGCCACAGGGCGCTGAAATCACATTTGGCACGGGTTCATTTTGATCTTTTAGCTGAGCGTTTTGATATGCTGGATGTTTCAGCACAGGGGACCAGTCAAACAGCTAAAGGAAGCCGCAAGATGCGGAATGTGATGTTAGGTTTGCTCGTGACATCCAGGTCGAACGAAATTGGCGCTAAGGCTCGAACTCTAGCACATTATAGAGAAGCTCAAGGCATGACAGATCAATTGGCGGCGTTGACATTAGTGGCGCATAGCGACTGGCCGGAAAAAGAAGAAATTTTATCCAACTTCTACGAGCAATGGGAAAAAGACGATTTGGTGATTGATAAATGGTTTGCGGTCCAGGCGCAGGACCCAAACACTGGCGCCGTTGCTCGAATTCACCAGTTGATGAAACATCCGGCATTCACTCTGGAAAATCCTAACAGATTACGTTCGCTAGTCTCTATGTTTGCGATGTTGAATCAGGTTAATTTTCACGCATTAGACGGTAGCGGGTACAACCTTTTATCAAATACTATTGCCGAAGTTGACCAAACCAACCCACAGACCGCTGCTCGCATGGTTGCTCCTTTGGGACGTTGGATGCGGTTGGATGAAGAGCGGAAAAAACTAATGAAGCAAACTCTGCACGTGTTACAAAATAATGCGGCCCTTAGCAGCGACGTCAGGGAATTAGTAGAGAAATCATTGCTATAGCGTATCGAATCAGAGAGATTGGACTTTCCGGGCCGCAAAGTTTGATTTGCCGGACTTTGCGATCAAATTTGAGGAAAAAACGGCTCAGAAAAATTGCTGCCATTACAGCGAGTTCACTGTTTGTTTACTCAAACCTGATAATTTTGGTTGAGTAGAAGATCATTATACTTCAGATAGTATTAGGTGCACTTAACGGGGAAGTTGTAATTTCGGAGAGGCAGTTATGAACAAAGGTCCTGATCCAATTGATATTCACGTTGGTCAGCGGGTACGTGCCCGTAGGAAAATGCTTGGGTTGTCGCAAACTCAATTGGGGCATGAATTGGGCGTTACCTTTCAGCAGGTTCAAAAGTATGAGCGGGGAACGAACCGTATAGGATCAAGCCGGCTGTTTCGCATGTCGAACACATTGGATGTTCCTGTGGCTTATTTTTTTGAGGGTGCTGAAACGAAAATGCCTGGCTATGTCTCGTTGAACGAGACTTTGGGCGAGGCGGTATTTGACCGTGAGGAAACTCAGGAACTTGTGGATGCATATTATCGAATTGCGGATCCGAGAATTCGTAAGAAAGTACTTGGATTAGCTAGGTTGCTGTCGTCAGGTGTGGACGAATACGGTATGTAGATCTTTTGACTTACATCATGGAAAAGGCCCAAACAGTGTTTGGGCCTTTTTTTACTTGATAGCAACGGCGCAGGCGCCGTTTTACTTATCGTTGGTCACGGCTTTGTGTTTTTTTTCTTTCGCGCCTGGCCATGAAGACCAAACCTGGTGCAAGCAACCAAAGTCCGTAAGGCTCGGGAACAGAAACCAATCGTATTATGGCTGTGTCAACGCTGGTCAAAACAAAGTCGCCGGGCAAGAACAGACTACCTCCGGTAACCATATTGACGGTCTGATCACTTCCAATATTGCCATCATACCGAACTTGTAGCGTGACCTGATAATTGCCTGCTGAGTCAAATGATGTTCCGTCACCAGAATTTAGCAACAATGTTTGGCCGGTTCCTAGTATTTGGTCGCCTAAAACCCAAGTTAAACTAAAGGCGCCAGTGTCAACAAGGTTACAGAATGCCTCGGCTTCAAAACTGGATCCACAGCCATCAAGCGAAAAGGATTCGCCCAGTGGAATTGTATCATAAACTCCAGCTTCAGCGAGCAAAACTGGTTCAGGTTCCGGCTCTGGTTTTGGCTCAGGGGTTGGCTCAGGAGTAGGCTCAGGAGTGGGCTCAGGTGCCGCACCAAGCGAATCTGGCGTATTATCATCAGGCGCCGCAGCAGCCTCAGGCTCATTGGATACCGGCTCAGGCTCGGGGTCAGGCTCTGGTTCAGGGTCCGGATCAGGTTCTGGCTCAGGCTCAGGGCTTGGCTCGGACTCGGCCTCTGGTTCAGCTGTAGGGGTTATTGCCAGCGCTTCTTCAGTTGGTGAACCATTAGCGCCATCAATAAAAGCTGTAACAGGATCAATGATAGGGGCATCCAGTCCCAAAATTTCTTCCGCTGACTGCTGGGCAGCAGGAGCAACGCGTTCAATAAATTCAGCAATTTCCTCCGCCAGCTCCTGTTCAATACTGAGGTCCGGTTCAGGATAGATGATAACCGCGGTTACATAAGTTTCTTGGCCGCCAAGCTGACGGAAGTTGATCCGCAGCGTACCATCGGTAACTTCGGCCCGGGTAACCAGCATGTGGCCTGTAGAAGCTCCACCGCCGCCGCCGCCTGTCGCCTGAGCAAAGGGGCTGGTATCAGCAATCATGCCAACGGAGCTTTGTGTTGTCATGCCGGCATAAGCACCAGGTGTAACAGCAGCATCGATACCAGACATGGAGTGCATAACTGGCACGAGTTCAGTTGAGGCGCTGGCGGTAAGAGTATAAATAGAATCCTGATCGTTTGATGATATCAAATCATCTGCACTGCTATTCGACCCCGACAATCTATCAACGCCTTCGGTCGCCAGCTTCATAACAGGAACTAAGTCATCAGTGGCTCTGGCATCAACCATATTTACTTTGGCGCCGTTGCGCTTTAAGTCCACACCGAAAGGGTAAAGTGGGGCCACTCCCCGTGGTGGTGGTGCAGTCAGGATAACCACGCGGTACTTGCCGTTTTTAAGCCCGTTTGCAACGAACTCTTCAATATTTCGAACGCCTTTAGATAAAATAGAGGGGCCTTGGTTTGCCGCCTCGTTGTTCATCTGATTGCCTTGAAGCATTTCGCTGTCTGCTGACACTCGAATGAAATCTTCGAATGGCTTGTCGCTTTTGGGACCAAGGTCCCAGCCAGTTGCACCTTCCTGGAGCTCAAAACCTTCATCCAAAACAAACGGTGCCATGAATGCGGTCCAGTGAGTTCTGGCGCCAGCTTCGATAATCAGGTTGGCAGCATCAGATATTGTTGCCAAATCATAATCGCCAGCGGCATCTTCAAGTCTAAAAAGGAGCGCATCCATACGCTGCTTCAAAATTTCCGTATCACCCATGGCCTGATTCAGATATGACTGGACAACCTGAAAGCCCCATTCATCAACGGCCAGTGCGCCTTCAATGGCTTCATCCAGCGTTACGGTCGGGAATGTTTCAATGCGCGCCTCTACTGGCGTGCGTATCAGTTCAGCGCTGCGTGTCCCGGTAAGATAAAAGTCCGCGTCAGCATTATCATCTGAATCAGCGGCTGATGCCAGGGTTGGGCGCGCAATTTTAAGTCGACGTATGCCAGGAATTTCCACAGGAGGAGGAGTCCGCATGCGATAAGTAGCAGGCGGCGGCAGCAAGCCACGGCTTAAAACCGGGGGAATAGTATCATCTAAAACGATAAGATCTGGGGCCTGATTAGAGTAGGCCCCATATAACAATGTGCCGGTAGCAACAGCTGTGCCGGTCAACAGAGTCGAAATTATCAATGTCTTGTTGCTAGAAGCCATGACGTTTTGAGGCCTTACCTGCTTAAAACACAAAAAATACACCCACAAGCATTGTAGAAAACCGGAGTGTTCATCCTCGACCCATCTGCCAAACCATAACACAAGAATATCGGGTTTCAGCTAATAATTTGTAATAATTTGTATTAGCTTGCCGTTTCAATTGTATTGTCTCGCAACAATCTAATATTAGGGGTCAGTCGTCAAACCTCAGTATAATACAGTTAGGAACTTAAAATAGTGTCAATACGCCGTCCTTTTGCCGATTTGGTTGACCTTCTTGAACAGCTACCCGCCGAAGATTCAGTTGCTAGAACACGGTTGGCAGCAATGGTTCCCACAGTTAACGAGGTGTCGCGCGATGATATGGCTCAAATGCCAGCCTGGTTGGGAGCGTGGCAGCGGACCAGTGCGCCTAAACTTGCTGAGAATCATATTTGCCTGTTTGTCAGTTCTTACGCGGACTACTCCGGCTCGGAATCGTTGATCGGCTTTGTTGAGAATGCAGGAAAAGGCGGAGTGCCAGTTGGCAAATTATGCAAGGAAAGGGGTGTCGGCCTTAGGCTGCTGGAGATGGCTGTGGAATTACCTCATGTTGTATCGAATAAGTGGCCGGAAAAAGACTGTATGGCAGCCACTGCCTTTGGAATGGAAGCTACAGCGGCGGGCGGAGATATTTTGGGTCTAGCAGCATTGGCGCCTGGAGGCGACGAACATTGTCAAGCGCTATGTCAAAATTTAATTGATAATTTAATTAATAAAAATCAAGGCGCTACGGTAAAACCTGATAGTGACACTTTAATTTTTGATCTATTGAACTTGATGAAAAATAAAGCAGGGAGAGAAGTGGCGGCGATGGTAGGGGCAATGATCGCGGCGCGCAGTCGTAGCCTGCCAGTTCTGATAGAAGGCTGGTCTGGTTTGGCGGCATTATCTATTCTTTCAGCGATTGATCGGTCAAGTGTGGACCATGTCAAAGTCGCGTCTATTGAAAATGATGCTCAAGCGAATGCCGTCGATCTTTTGGGAATGCAGCCAATCGTTGGGCCGGCAGTTAATTTAGGCGTCGGGTGCGGTATCGCCCTCGCTCTTTCGACTATTGCGCCAATGCTAAATCTACTTGATTGATACGAGGATATTTATTGTAAGGCATCGTCTTTGTTGGTCTGTTGATTTCGCCGAGGCAGGCGTGTTGCGGTTATTCAGGTCGTCAAAGCAATAATTCTGTTGCCTTTTTGGCGTATTAATACCAAAAATAGGGTGCTTGCGTCGGGGGGGATGCAGCGTTGGCGATCAATAGATCAATGTTCCAAGGCTGAAAGGGCTGAAAGTTTATGGCGCGCATTTTTCGCCACCATGTTTCTCCGGTTAAGCTGACACTAGCTATTACAGATGTTGTATTGATCGCTGGCTGTGCCTTTTTGGCAGAATGGCTTAGGCTGTCATCTCTAGATTTGAATTATGCTCAAACAGCAGTTTCCATAGCCGCGAAGCTGGCCATCCCTGCTTTAACCTTTCCATTGCTACTTGGTTTGGGTGCTTATCAGTCGGATGCGATGGGTGACTTGAAGATATTTTTTCCGCGCATGGTTGTGGCATTTGTTGTTGGAATTTTACTAACCGCCGCTTTGGCATATTTGCTGCCCGCATTGCCGCTATGGCGCTCTATCTTATTGTTAGCATTTGCTTTTTCAGCGATTGCCATTCTTGTTACCCATACCGGATTCATCCATTTCGCCAAAGACAGTTTTCTCGGTCGAAGGATTGCAATTCTGGGAGCGGGCCCTGAGGCAAGAGCTTTGAAAGAAGAAGCAGAAAACTCACCGGAGGCTGGCCTTAAAATTGTTGCTGTTTTTGCTACTCCGGATGGGCCCAATGTTCTTGATGGTGCCATTGTGTTGGATGAAATTGGGAAGAGGGGCTGTGAGCTAATTGTCATAGGCGACCGTTTCGAAAAAAATGCCTTGCCTGTGGAAGCGCTTATCGCTTGCAAACTGGCAGGCGTTCAAATTATGGACCGTCTGACCTTTTTTGAGGAAGTACGCGGTTATGTTGATTTAGATTCAGTGCAGGAAGACTGGATAGTTTTTGCAGAAGGGTTCAAGGGTGGTAATCTCCTTGAGCGCGGTGCAAAAAGGGCCATGGATATAGGTATAAGCTTGGTATTTTTGTTGGCGGCACTGCCTGTTCTATTGGTGAGCGCTCTTTTAATAAAGCTGACCAGTTCTGGTCCAATTTTTTACCGACAGGAACGCGTGGGCCTGAACCGACAGGCTTTTGATGTGCTCAAGCTTAGAAGCATGACGATGGACGCTGAGCAGTCAGGCGTGCCAGAATTCGCCAAAGAGCAGGATCCTCGGGTGACAAGGATTGGGGGCTTTTTACGGCGCACAAGAATCGATGAAATTCCGCAAACCCTAAACGTGCTGAAAGGTGATATGAGTTTTGTTGGGCCCCCGCCTGAACGACCCTATTTCGTCGATCAACTAGAAGAAAAAGTGCCTTTTTACCGGGAACGTCATTGTATGAAACCAGGAATCACTGGTTGGGCTCAGATCAGGTATCCATACAGAGCATCTTTTGAAGATTCTCGTCGTAAGCTTGAGTATGATCTGTACTACATCAAGAACTATTCGCTTTTCCTTGATTTGCTGATTATTCTACAAACCCTAAGGGTCGTGTTGTTCCCGCATGGAGTGCGTTAACGTGAGTATTGGTTTAAAAAATATCATGACTTTTGAACATGCAATTTTTACCCGCATCTCTAAACTGAAACACCAAGCGGCCTTCCTTGGCATGTTAGCTATTTTGTTGTTATCAAACATTAGTTACGCCCAATCAGACTTCAAAAATTCTGCCCGATTACTGATTGAACAAAAACAATATACCAGCGCACTCGAATTGATAACAGAAGCCCATAATCGGGGCGCCGCGGATTCGGAGAGTTATCGATTACTTGCAGAAGTTTACTTGAATGTGGGAAGTGGTATTCCGGCAGAGGCTGCGATTGATAGAGCGCGTCAGCTAGGGGCGGATTTTGCAGCAACAGCGATACCTTTTGCAAAAAGCAAGTTGATTCAAGGCCAATATGACAGTGCTTTGGAGGCGCTGAGAGGCGTGACTATTCCCGACGGCCAGCGCGGGGCGGCCCTTATCATTACAGGCGATGCCTATTTCGCCACCGGCCAGTTTGCTGATGCTCAAAGAACATATGAGACCGCAAGAGCGCAATTTCCCGGCGACTATCAGTCTTATCTCGGGTTAGCACGTTTGGCACTTAAACAAGGCCAGCTGGCGGAAGCCACGCAGTTGGCTGATTCCGCTTACGCACGGTCCGCAGACAATACGATGGTTCAATATACGCGTGGCTTATTGGCGCGCTACATGGGTAATTTGGCGGACGCAGAAACCTTTATGATTGACGCAGTTCGTCTGTTCCCGGGCAATGTCATGGCCAATTTGGAGTTGGCAGGTATTCGGATAAATCAGCAACGATATGACGATGCCGAACTGTTCTTAGACGGGGTTTATCAGGTTAACCCCAAAAACCCCATGGCGCTTTATTTGTCTGGGGTTATCCTCGCCAGTAAAGGCGAATATGCGCAAGCTGAAGCTTTGCTTAATCGATCCCGAACCGTCACGGAAAACTTTTTGCCTGCTTTATATGTCCGCGGATTAGTTGCCTACCAACTGGATAGCAACGATGCTGCTGTCGAACTTCTGACCAAGGTGATAGCTGCCAGGCCTGCAAACCGGACCGCTCGTATCGCGCTCGCCGGTTCCTATCTAAAAATGCAACAGCCAAGCAACGCATATAACGTTTTGCTGCCACTAATTGAGCAGGAACAAAATGATGTGGATGTACTTGCGATGGCTGCAGCAATTTTAATTGCGCAGGGCGAAGTAGAACGCGGTCGTGCCATGTATGAGCGCGTAGCTGCGCTACAAGGCGATCAACAAGGCACAGAAACCATAAGAGGACTTGATACAAAGCTTGCGTTGGCGCAGTTCGTGGCTGGCGACACCGAGAATGCCTTATCTACTCTTTTGGGTGTTACTGCATCTCAGGAAGTGCAGCTGCGCGATCTCGGCGTATTGGGAAGTATGCAACTACGGACCAGTGATTTTGAAGGCGCGGAAATTACGATATCAAAAATTATTCAGGCGGCGCCGGGCAGGGCGCTAGGCTACAACATGCGCGGAACGCTGGAATTCAGGCAGCGAGATTTCGAAGGCGCAATCCAGTCTTTTACCCAAGCCTTAACTTTGGAATCAAACTATTTCACGGCGCGTAGAAACCGAGCTTTGGCGGCAATGAATCTCCGTCAATTTGATCGGGCAGAAGCTGACCTTAAAAATCTTCTTGAAGATAAACCGACGGACACGAGGGCAAAGGCCGCCCTCGGCAAGGTTTTGTTAGAAAATGGTAAAGCAGAAGAAGCGGTGCCATATTTCCGTGAGGCTGTTCGCCTAATTCCGGACTCGGTTGTTTTGTGGGCCGATTATTCGCAAGCGTTGGCAGACTCAGGAAATACAACTCGCGCAATTGAAGAAGCGCGTGCAACTGCCGTGCGAGCCAACGACAACCCAGCCATATTGAAACGTATGGGCCTCTTGTTGCTGGAGCTAGATCAGGCGAGGGCTGCAGAACGTCCGTTGTCGCGCTATGCTATCTTCGAACATGCCAGCGGTGAAGCTAATCTGCTCCATGGCAGAGCATTGTTAAAAACGGGCCTATATACTGGCGCGCGCATGGCATTTCAGCGGGCTGCGGGATCCACGGAAGACATCATCGATCCCGATGTGATTAATTGGTACCTTTTTGCGACTGAAGCAATGGGCCGTATACTGGAGGAGGCGGAGGCGCGTTTATCATCGCTTCAGGCCTCCAAGCGTCCAGAAGATATTGAGCCAAGTCTGATCGGGCAAATTTTTCTGGATAAAGGCGAGCCTGAATTGGCTGCATCAGCATTCAGGGATGCCCTAAAAAACACTCAGACCGAGAAATTGGCGATTGGCCTTTCGCAAGCGCTATACGCCATGGGGCTTGGTCCTTCAGGTGTCGCAGAATTGGAAAAATTTGTCAGCGATAACGATGAGGCGCGGTTGGCCCGAGTTGAGTTGGCAAAAAGATACGAGCAAAACGAACAGTTTGCGGATGCTAGTGAACAATATGAAATAATATTGCGGTCGGGCGTGGCGGACGCCACTGTGGTTGCACAATTGGCGCTCGTATATCTCAACCTGGAAGGCAGAGCGACCCAAAGCTTGCAGTTGGCTGAGCGGGCCTACCTTATGTCGCCTGATGATCCCGCGATTTTAGATGTTGCTGGTTGGGTTGCCTTAAGGGCCAAAAATCAGGCTGTTAAAGCAGTTGATTATTTGGAAAAGGCAACGCGACGAGCGCCAGGCGCTGCCCTATACAAATATCATTTGGGGATGGCCTACCTTACGCGGGGCAACAGGATCGACGCGGCTCGGGTATTGCAGCAGGCATTGAATTTGGACCCAGATTTCGAGGGTGCCGATGATGCTCGCCAACAGCTATTGGCATTGGCGCCGTAATGGCCTCCTTCGCAGAATCATGGCAGCGAAATAACCTGGATTAATATAGTGCCCGAAGAAACGCCACGTCAGCGACTACACATCTTAGTTTTTTCAACGTTGTTTCCCCACAAAGGTGAACCCACCCAAGGGATTTTTGTTGAAAATCGACTACGTCACTTGTTGAAAGATGCAAACGTGGACGCCACTGTGATTGCTCCAGTGCCCTGGTTTCCCTTTAAAAGCAGCGTGTTCGGAAAATATGGTCGCGCCGCCCGCGCCGAACATGCGGAAGCTCGAGGTGGTCTGTCCATCTATCACCCGCGATATATCGTGATCCCCAAAATTGGCATGATGCTAACGCCGTTTTTCCTCACGAGAGCAGCGATAAAAATGATGAAGAAGTTGTTGCGCGGCGGAGCAAAGTTCGACCTTATCGATGCACATTATTTATTCCCTGATTGTGTCTCGGCTTCACGGTTGTCGGCTAAATCGGGCCTTCCATACACGGCTACAGCTAGGGGCAGCGACGTTACCCAAATCGCATTGATGCCAGGCCCAAAAAAGATGATATTGCAAGCATGTGCCGGTGCTGGTCAGGTCATTACAGTAAGTCAGTCGCTAAAAGATAAATTGATAACGGTTGGTGCGGATGGCGGAAACATCTCAGTTCTTAGAAATGGCGTTGATGCCGATAGATTTTGCCCTTTAGCAATCGACCGCAACAAGTTTCTTGGGGATTTGGGGCTGGATGGCACGGCCCCAACGATTGTGTTTGCTGGCTGGCTTATTGAACGCAAAAGGGTGGATATCGTTATCGACGCCATGGCTCATTTGCCTCAGGCACAGACAGTTATCGTTGGGGATGGGCCGTTGCGAAGCAGCCTATTGGCGCAGGTGAAATCACTGGACCTCGAGGATAGAGTTAAGTTCGTTGGACAAAAACAGCCAGATGAAATGTCGCAGTATTTTTCTGTTGCAGATGTCTTGTGCCTCCCGTCCGAGCGCGAAGGCTGGGCTAATGTTATGCTCGAGGCAATGGCATGCGGCGCTGCGATTGTTGCACGTAATGTAGACGGCGCGGTTGAATTGATTACCGGTGGTGCGCCAGGGCGGTTAGTCGACGGTGACGATCCTGCCAAATACGCCGCCGCCATTGGCGAACTTTTGCAAGAAAAGCTTTCACGCGAAGATGTGCGGTCATATGCGATGGGATATAGTTGGCAAGCTACCTCAGAGAGGCAGATGGAAATATTTCAGGCGTTAGTTGGCCGCAAAAAGCAGGAGAATTAACCCTTGTCGAATACCAAATTATCAGTTGCTTCTGAAACTAATCCTGGGCCGGTATTGGTCACTGGAGGAGCCGGCTACATTGGTGGACACGCAGTCTTGGCACTTCAGGACGCTGGTATTGAGGTTTGTGTTGTTGATGACCTGAGCACTGGAAAGCGCCAAGCGTTTCACGATACTGTACATTTTTATGAAGGTAGAATTCATAATCAAGACCTCGTATCGCAGATTATTAAGCGTCACGGAATTCGTTCGATATTGCATTTTGCAGGCTCAATTAAAGTTGACGAGTCGGTTTCTAATCCTTTGAAATATTATGAAAATAATACCGAAGGAAGCCGGAATCTCATTGAAGTAGCCGTTGCAGAAAAGGTCGAGCAATTTATATTTTCTTCAACAGCTGCGGTATACGGCGAGACCGATGATGAACCGGTTAGGGAAAGTGCCGTGCCCGTGCCGCTGAACCCTTATGGTGCATCCAAACTATTCACCGAACAGCAGCTCAAGGACGTCTGTGCGGTTTCGAACATGCAATATGGTATTTTTCGCTATTTTAATGTGGCGGGTGCCGATCCCGATCTTCGTCACGGGCAATTTCTTGAAAACCCAACCCATCTTATCGGTAGAGCGATTGATGCAACGCTGGGCAAATCATCGCCGCTAACTATTTTTGGCCGCTCTTTGCCAACGGTCGACGGGACCGGCGTTCGGGATTATATTCACGTATCAGACGTGGTTGATGCTCACCTTACTTTGTTGACACATATGAAAACTACCGGTGGTTCGTTTTTGCTTAACCTGGGTTACGGACGGGGTAGCAGCGTGTTGGATGTTGTCACAGCGCTTGAAAAAGAGATCGGGCAAAAGGTTCCGCATGAGTTCGGACCACCGCGGGCAGGTGAGGCACCGTCTGTCATAGCTGACATCTGCCGGTTGAATAGTGAGCTGGACTGGCAGCCCAAATACGCAAAGCTGGAACAATTGTTGCGTTCGTCGTATAGTTGGGCGAAATCACTATAGGAAATTGATCAGTTGGACACTCTCTATTTCATGGGTTTTTGTTTTTTGATCGCCTCAGCAATCGTGTGGGGTTATCTCAATGATGACTATGCAGCGTTTAATGAAACAAACAAAAGTAAGAAGTTTTCCGTGAAAAAAGAGGAGGCAGAACCTACTCCAGAAGTAGACGAAAAAGACACACCTCGAGCTAATCTTCTGTAATTGTTGCCTATTTCTGTATATTACGCGCGTTAATTCTTGATTTTATTGCCTGTAAGAGGCATATAGTATTAATTATGGTATTCAGTAAGAGTAATTATGGTATTCAGTAAGAGGATGTGTGGGGTCCGCGGAATATAAACAGAGTAGTTTTATGCTGTTGAAACAAGTACTTAAGCTTTTCGCTGTCGCTACAATTTCACTGAGTTTGGCCGGTTGTGACATATCCAGAATTTATGAGAGTTTGCCAGCTGCGCCGTTTGTGCCACCTGATGAAGGCCCGGGTGACGAATATTACTTGATTGGTCCCTTGGACGCGTTGAATATTTTCGTGTGGCGAAACCCCGAGCTTACCGTCGACGTTGTCGTCCGTCCAGACGGGCGTATGTCCATGCCGTTGATCGAAGGTTTGGCCGCGACAGGTAAAACTCCTAGCGAGCTGGCTCGGGATATTGAAGAAGAGCTCAGCATCTATATGCAGTCACCGACTGTTACTGTGGTTGTAAGCGGGTTCAATGGTCCGTTTTCCCAACAAGTTCGGGTTTTGGGTGAAGCGGGTACACCCCAAGCTATTCCATACCGAGCGAACATGACATTATTGGATGTGATGATTCAGGTTGGTGGATTAACTGAATTTGCAGCGGGCGACCGTGCAACCCTTGTTCGCGTTGAAGACGGTGAACAGCATGAATATCGTTTGAAGATTGAAAGTTTGATCAAAGACGGTGATATTAATGCTAATGTAAAAATATTACCTGGCGATGTAGTGATCATTCCAGAGAGCATCCTGTAGGCAAGATAGCATTTTGCGCGGGTAAAACGCCCCCGGCGGAGACAAAAAATGGCAGCAGCAAGTTTCGGATTACACGATTTATACCAACAGGTTAAATCTGTTGCATACGGCATATGGCGTAAGCGTTGGTATATGATGGCAGCGACTTGGTTAATATGTCTAGTTGGCTGGGGCCTCGTTGCGACTTTGCCGTATCGTTACGAATCAAGCGCGCAAATTCTTGTCGATACCGACAGTTTATTGCCGTCCATCGTCAAAGATCTCAGTGTTGAGGTCGATGTCGGCAAAAGAATTGATGCCGTCAAAAAGACTTTGGTAACCCGATCCAATTTGGAAAAAATTATCAGACGGTCAGAATATTTGGAGCGGCTTGGCTCTAATGACGGTGCTCTTAATCAATTGGTCGCTACGATGCAGGACGATATTCGGGTTATTTCATTAGACGGCGGTATGTACCGAATCCAATATGAGATATCATATAGCCGCCTAAGTGATCGTCAGCGCGCAGAAGTAGCGCGAAATGTTGTGAACAACTTGTTGGCTTTCTTTCTGGAGGGCGGCACGGACGGTAGCGATGCCGGCGATAGAAACGCTCAGGAATTTATCGATAAACAAATCGAAGATTATGCGGCGCGGTTAAACGCAGCCGAAACAGCGCATGCCAAATTCAAGCAAGATAATATTGATATCATTGGTGGATCGTCCAGCTTCCTGTCGCGCCACGATCAAGCGAAGGAAGATTTACGCAAAACCCGAAATGAAATCGGAGAATTGACGGTTACGCTTACTACCTTGCAGGAACAGATTCAGAATGTACCGGCTACAATTCAAAATGCTGTGTCGTCTCGGTCACGTGGTGGTGGCGACGAAGACCCGCTTCAGGGCCGGATTAACGAACAGAAAAAGATACTCGATAAACTAAGAAATCTTGGCTACACGGACCGCCATCCTGATGTGGCGAACGTACTTCGGCTATTGAAAACGCTTGATGATGAAGCAAAGGTTAAGCAAGAAGAGGTTGCTGCGGAACTGTCTAAATCGGCTAGCGCGGGCAAAAATTCGATATCTTCGACCGAAACACCGAACCGCCTTTATGAGCAGTTGATGTTCAACATTATCGACACTCGGACGAACGTCAAAAGACTGCAGCAGCGCGAGACAGAACAACAGAAGCTCATCGGTGAACTGGAAGAAAAAGCCAAGAAGGTGCCAGAGATTGAAGCTCAGGAAAGCCAGCTACTTAGAGACTTTAAGCAGGTGCGTGATCGGTACCAGGAATTTCTTTCGCGCAAGCAGGACCTTCAGTTGAGAATTGACGTAACTGATTCCGACGAAAGCATAAGCTTGCGAATTATCGAACAACCAAATCTGCCGACACGCCCCAGCGGCCCACCACGGTTACTGTTCATGAGCGGGATGCTTGTGTTTGCTTTGATGTCTGGTGTTGGTTTTGCACTGGTTCTATCGGTATTGCGCCCAGTGGTGTTAACTGTCGATCAGCTGAGAATGCAGTTTGATCTTAATATTCTAGGCAATGTATCGCGGTCACTTTCCGAAGAGGAAACGCGTCAACGTAGTATGGAATTATTGATGTTTGCTGGTGCAACACTGCTGTTATTCGTGGTGTTTGCCGGCTTCATCGTGTTCGATATGATTGGGGGAACTGGTTAATTGAAACGAGTTAATCGTTTCAGAGCGAGTTGTTTGACCTATGGATCTGATTGAACGCGCAGCGAAAAAAGCCAAGAAGAAAGAGGACAAAAGCAGTTCTCTTGTCGAAAGAGCGGCTAAAAAGGCTGGTAACAGTCCTTTTGAGCAGCGCACCGCTGTCGGCGGCGGTATTGGCAATCCTGCTAATAAGAAAGCCGATCCATCTTCTCTAAACCCGATTGAACCCGCCGCGCCGAAACCGAGCTCTTTTAAAGGTATTGGTGCTCCGGGCTCAACACCCAAGCCCAAGCCTGCGAATGAAGACACTGCGCCTGCGCCTGAGGGGGTGTTAGCCCGAGCAGGCGCTAGCAAACCTCGTTCATTGGCTATTGGTGATACGGCAACATCTCCGGCCGCGCCGAAGAAAAACCAACCCAAAAAACCGCCAGAAGAAATTGATCTGGCTGCTCTGCGGGAAGCTGGCTATATCACGCCGGATATGCCGCCGAACTTGATGTCCGAGGAATTCAGGATCATCAAACGGTCTTTGTTGCTGAAGGCGTTTGCCAAGGGCGACAAAAAAACCGGGACCAACAATAATGTTATTCTGGTTACTAGTTCAAATCCTAGTGAAGGAAAGACGTTCTGTACCATCAATCTCGCGCTATCGATTGCTACCGAGCAGGATGTAACGGTGCTGTTGGTTGATGCGGATTTCTCCAAACCTGAAATTCTCAATCGTCTTGGCATTAAAGGTGGTCGTGGTTTGATGGATGTTGTTGCTGACGGTAAAGTAGACGTTGGCGACTGTTTGGTACGGACTAACATACCTAATTTGGTACTGTTGCCAGCGGGACGCCAACATAACCTAACCACTGAACTTTTGGCCAGTGAACGGATGGCGAACATGGTTTCGGAAATATCAGCCCGCTATCCTGACCGGATTGTTATATTTGACTCGCCGCCAGTTTTGGCAAGCTCTGCAGCGTCTGTTCTTGCGCTTTATATGGGGCAGACTGTCTTTGTTATTGAAGCTGAAAAAACTACTGAACCTCAGATAAAAGAGAGTTTGGGCATGATAAGTGCCTGTGAGAATATTAACCTGCTGCTCAATAAAACCAGGTATAACGGCAGCAATAAGAAATTTGCGACCTATTACGGCTATGGCGGACGATAGGAAACGCAGTGTTTTCATTAGGTAAACCTAACAGGGCTTCACCAAGTTTCGGGCTCAGACCTTTGTCTCATATTGCGCTCGCATTTATGCTATTTTGGGTGCTGTCGCAGGCCGTTTCTGCCCAGCATATTTATATAGACCCGCGTGCTGAGGCTCGGCTTTCAGTGACCGATAACGCGAACCTCACGGAAACTAATAAAGTTAGAGACGCCGTGATTAACTCCGCGATTGGGTTGAACGCAAGGATTGATGGCAACCGTATGAATCTTGCGGTTGATTATTCGCTGGATCATTTTCTGTTTCTGACCGATGGTGGTTCAGATTACCGCCAAAACCTCTTTGGCACGCTTGACGCCGAGGTTTGGGAAGATCACTTCACAGTGAATGGTAGGGCAAGTCTAAGACAACAATTTTTAGATCAGGCCAGCAGCCTGTCCGGCAGCGCCGCGAACCGTACTGCGAACCGCAGATTAGTGCAGGCATATACAGGTACGGGTATTTTTCGGGCAGGACTTCGAGATTTTGCTGATGCCCGCTTTACCTACCGTGTGGGAATTACACGCAGTCCGGCGGACAATTTGCTTGACGAAACCCTACCAGTCAATTTTTCGGGCTCAACCAGTCATGAGTTCTCTGCTTCGATCGACTCCGGTGATCGATTTAGGTTATTTCAATGGCGCCTATTTGGTGACTCCTCGCGTGTAATACGTTCATTGGATGTAAATGATTTTCGAAGAGAGAGGGCTGGCGGCGAAGTTACGGTTAAATTCAACCGTTTCTTCCAAGTTACTGGTAACTTAAATGTTTCAAGCAATGATTTGCAATCTGAAGTGCTTTCTGAGGATGGCTTCGGGTGGGAAGCTGGTTTTCGCTGGACCCCCGGCCGGAAACTGGATCTTTCAGTTTCATACGGACGTGAAGGCGCGCGAGAAATTTGGTATGCGTCCCTGCAGCATTTCTTTTCGATCAGGTTTGACTTCACTGGAAGCTATACCGACACAATTTCTGCCAATGCGATTGTAGCTAACAATAACCTCAATAGCCTGAGATTTAACCGCGAACAGCGTATCGAAAATGGGGCCGGACTACCAATTGATGAGACTGATCCAAATTTTTCATTTTCGGATACTGATTTTCGCCGCCGGGCCGCAGTTGGCACTTTTACCCTGCGACAAAGGCGTACAACCAGCTATTTGACTGGTAATGCTGAATGGCGAACATTTGATGATGGAACCGGTACTGGTCGCTCGTGGGGTGCTTCATTGGGTACAGACCATGAAATAAACGAGAAAACCTCAATATCTGCTCGACTTAGCTTCCGTCAGAGTCTATTTGATAATGGGGTCGTAGATACACTGACGAGTAGAATAGATAATTTTATAGTTGGAAACCTAAGCTGGACAAAAACTGTTTCGAAATATCTGCGTATTGCATTATCTTATGATCACTCTCAGCGTTTCTCTAATGTTGATGGGCAGGACTTAGAAGAAAATGTTCTTACGTTCTACTTAAGAGGGACTTTTTAGCTTCGCATGTATGAGAGTTTTTACAATCTCCAGGGACGTCCGTTTCAATTAACGCCGGACCCTCGATTTTATTTCAGTTCCAGAACCCATAAAAAGGCAATGGCATACCTAACCTATGGATTGAACCAAGGTGAGGGCTTTATTATTGTTACCGGCGATATCGGTACCGGTAAAACCACGCTGGTGCGCCACCTTTTTGATACGCTGGATCGAAACGAATTTATCGCGGCAATGATCGTAAGCACACAGCTTAGTGCAGAGGACTTATTGCGCAGCGTTGTTGCGGCATTTGGTCTGGATGCACAAGCCGAAGATAAAGGTCAGTTGCTGGCTCGACTTGAAAAACATTTACGAGAGCAATTTGCCAGGGGTCGTCGGGCCCTACTAGTGGTGGATGAGGCTCAAAACCTGTCCAATGCTGCGCTTGAAGAAATGCGCATGTTGTCGAATTTCCAAGAGGGCGACAAAGCGTTGGTTCAGAGCTTTCTGGTTGGTCAGCCGGAATTCCGAGAACGTATTTTTGTTGCACCGGAACTTGAGCAGCTACGTCAGCGGGTGATCGCGACTCACCATCTAGAACCGATGGAACAGGAAGAATTGGCAGACTATATCCAGCACAGGCTAAGCTTGGTTGGCTGGGACAATGATCCATGTTTCACCGCAGATGCTGTAGAGGCCATTTATAATCATTCTGCCGGTGTCCCGCGGCGCTTAAACACATTGTGTTCGCGTGTGCTTTTGTACGGTTCACTGGAGGAACTTCACACCATTGACGGCGAGGTTGTTGGCTCGGTTATCGCCGATATGACGAGTGATACTCGCCCCGTTACATCTACTTCATCGGCACGGACAGCAACACCGCCACCATCAACTCTGGCGGGCGATTCAACGGTGCCACTTGAAGCGTCTAAAAAGCCTGAGAAAAATGCTGATGTGGATAACAGAATTGATAAGCTTGAAAATATGATGAAGTCACAGGATCAAACTTTGCAGCAGCTTACCCAGCTCATGACGCAGCTTGCAGGCGGGGCTGATAAGGACGATAAATAGGACATGTCCACGTCTGTTCCTGCTGACCTGCAAACCGTGCCACGTAGCACAGGTGACTGGAACAGCTCGCCGCTAAACGCTTTTTCTGTAGATGTTGAAGAATGGTTTCAGGTCGGCGCTTTTGAAAATACTCTCGAGCGCAATGACTGGCCGTCGTTGGAAAGTCGGGTTGAGCTGCAGACCCATAAAATACTCAAAATACTGGAGACATGCGGCGTTTCCGCCACCTTCTTCTGTTTGGGCTGGGTTGCTGAACGGCATCCTGACTTGCTCGGGTCAATAGCCGAAGCAGGTCATGAAGTTGGTTGTCATGGTATGGACCACAGACGTATTTTCACCCTGTCGCCCGAAGAGTTTGCAAAGGATATCGCGCAGTCCAAAAAACTGCTGGAGGACGCCAGCGGTGTCACGGTTAAGGGCTACAGAGCGCCCAGTTTTTCAATGAATACAGATACTTGGTCTTACTACCGATTGCTGGAAGAGGCAGGTTTTTCATATTCCTCCAGCGTGGTCCCTGCGAAAACGGACCATTACGGAATGAAAGGCTTGCCGCGTGTACCTTTCTATCCGCTACTGGGTAGTAAATTTATTGAGGTGCCCATGACAGTTGCCCATGTTTGCGGCGCTGTATTACCCGCTTCGGGCGGCGGCTATTTTCGACTTTTGCCCCAATTTTTATCACGGTTTCTGATGAGTAAAGCGAAAAAACAAACCGGAATGGGAACAATTTTTTATATGCACCCCTGGGAAATAGATCCTGGGCAACCATTTGTTAGGGACGCACCGCTGAAGTCTCGGCTGCGCCATTACACCAACCAATCTCATATGGCGGACAAAATTTCGACGTTGCTAGAAAGCGGTCAGTTTTTGCGCATGGATCAGCTGCTAGCAAACCAGTTCGCTGCGGGATTATAGCAAATGGGTGTCCAAGTTTCATTGTTGCAGACAAGTGAACGCGCCGAATGGGATGCGTTCGTAAACGCGCATCAGCAAGGTACTTTTTGCCATTTGTCTGGTTGGAAAACAGTAATTGAACAGGGTGCTGGACAACACTGTCCCTACCTGGTCGCTAAACAGGACGGTGTAATTGCCGGCGTTTTGCCGTTGACAGTAAAGAAACATTTGGTTTTCGGTAAGGCGCTGATTTCCAATATGTTTTGCGTATACGGCGGCGCACTTGCTGCCGATAACACCGTTGCAGTTTCTTTGTATGAACGTGCGTGGAATTTCGCTCAGAACCATCAGTTGCCAGTGCTGGAGCTGCGCGCCGATGTTCCTGAGTCGGTGAAGGATGCCAATTGGAACACAGCGACAGGGTCAGCAACATTTACCAAACAACTTGCAACTACAGATGACGAACAGTTGTTGGCGATTCCACGAAAACAGCGTGCTGTAGTACGCAAAAGCCTGAAGAATAATTTGACCACAAATTGGGTCGGGGATGTCGACACATTTTATGATCTTTATGCTCGCAGTGTGCTGGCGCTTGGCACACCAGTATTTCCCAAAAAACTATTCGCTGCCTTGGTGTCTGTGTTCGGAGATGCGGTTCAAGTGCAACTTACGCTCGGCCCGAACGGGCAGTCTGTCGCAAGTTTGATGAGCTTTTATTTCAACCAGACCGTTATGCCTTATTATGCGGGTGGGTCTGCGCTCGTGCGGCAGCTCGGCGCTCACGACTATATGTATTATAATCTTATGTTACATGCGCGGGAGCGGGGTTGTTCGACCTTCGATTTTGGACGCAGCAAAGTTGATAGTGGGCCATACAAATTTAAGAAGAACTGGGGCTTCGAACCAACTCCGCTTTACTATTGTTCGCGCCTGGCACCAGGAGCAGAACAACCGAATTTGTCTCAGCAGTCGGGGCCTTTTGCTGCAATGAGTAAAGTCTGGAAGAAATTGCCGTTGGGAGTATCAAAAATTCTGGGGCCGCCGTTAGCGCGTCATTTGGGCTGAGAGTATGGCGCGTATTCTTTTTCTCGCACATCGGATTCCCTATCCGCCCAATAAAGGGGACAAAATCCGTTCGTGGCATTTCCTGGAATATTTGATGGAAAGGCACGAAATTCATCTCGGTTTTTTCATTGATGATCCCGCTGACCTAGAACATGTGGATTTTCTACAGAAACGATCAGCAAGCCTTCATTTCAGTTTTGCATCACCACTAAAACAAAAATTGTTTTCCCTAAAAGGTTTTCTGACCGGTACGTCATTGACAGAAAACGCATACCCATCCTCTGGAATGCGTAGTTTCGTGGCCAATTTGATCGATACCAACCAGGTTGATGCTGTGTTTTTGTATTCGGCGGCCACATATCGCTTCTTGCCTAAAAACATGAAGGGCGTTCCGATTATTACCGATTTTGTCGACGTCGATTCAGCAAAGTGGGAAGCCTACGCAGCCAACAATAGTTGGCCGATGAGCTTAATTTTTCGTCGTGAAGGCGCGAAACTCGCGGCGTTTGAAGCTCATGTTGCCGACCGTAGTTTAGCAAGCGTGTTGGTCAGCAAGGATGAAGCGGCGTTGATGCGTAACCGCCTATCTAACCGGCAGCAGAACGCTGGCAAGATTTTGGGTATTACCAACGGCGTCAACGCGAAAGCGTTCTCGCCGGAGAAATATTCCACAACTTCGACCAAGGGCAGATTAATTTTTACCGGCGCAATGGACTATGCTCCAAACATTGAAGCTGTTGTTTGGTTCGTGGAAAATGTATTCCATCGAGTAAAACTCGAGCATCCGCATGTTGAACTTGTGATAGCCGGAAAACCAGTTGCGCCAGATGTTCAAAGACTCGACGCTCATGACGGTGTCAACGTGATAGGCGCGGTAGATGACATGGCGGAAACCATTGCAGGTGCATCCATTGTTATTGCGCCGTTACTTACGGCTAGAGGTATCCAAAATAAGGTTTTGGAAGGTATGGCGATGGCGAAACCTGTCATTGCCACGCGTGCCGCTAACGAGGGCATTAATGCTCCTGACAGAGCAGCAATATGGATCGCTAATGATCCAGATGGTTTTGCTGAAGCCGTTGCCGCTTTGCTGGAGCCAACGGCTGCAAAGCAGCTTGGGGTTGCCGCCAGAAACTTCGTTATGGATAACTTTAGTTGGAGTAAAAGTTGCAGAGCGATAGAAGCGTTGCTTATCGATGCCTCTGATCACGCTACCCAGCCTCGGCAGGGAGGTCGGATTGACCTTTAACAGACATATTGGGCTGTTCGCCATTGCATCACTGGCTTTACTGATTTCCTGGCGTGGAACGGTTCAGCATATGGCAGATATTGTCTGGTCAGTGGACGTATTTTCTCATGGTTTGTTGGTTCCGTTTGTTAGTGCGGCCTTGATCTGGGCCCGGCGCGGTATTTTGCAGACAATTGTGCCACGGTTTTCATATTTGGGTGCAGCTATTGTGCTGGCTGCAAGCGCTTTGTGGTTGTCGGGCGAATTGATCGATGTTGCACTCTTTCGCCACTTGGGATTGGTCACCGCCATAAATGGACTGGTCATAACGTTTTTTGGTTTGCAGTTTTACCGAGCGGTCTTGTTTGCCATGTTGTTTCTTTTTCTGGCAATTCCATTCGGATACGAGCTTGTTGGCCCTTTACAAACGATGACGGCAAACCTGGTTATTGGGACGCTTGAGCTCGTGGGTGCAACCTATAAAGCAGACGGTGTACTGATTGAACTATCCAGCGGAATGTATGAAGTCGCGGAAGCCTGTGCCGGCGTCAAATTCTTTTTCACTAGTCTGGTTACTGGGGTTTTGCTAGCGCACCTTGTGTTCGAAAGTTGGGGTCGCCGGCTATTCATTCTGATCGTCAGTGCAATGTTACCCATTGCGGCTAATGCACTGCGAGTGCTCGGTATTCTGGCTATTGCCGAAATGACCGATCAGAGCTTTGCAAAAGATGTTGATCATATAGTTTATGGTTGGGTTTTCCTGTCGATTGTTTTGTTTACCTTGATTGCCTTTGCATACAGAATTTCCGACAGAGAGGCATCTAAAGCACCGACCCTGGCCGAAAATCAATTCACTGAAGGTGCCAATCAAAACGTCTTCGGAGTGATCGCCGTTGCGATGATTCCAACCCTTGTAACATTCGTATTACCGCAGACAAATTCTCTGGCATATCGGGAGGGCGGCGTGCAAATCGAACCCCTTCTTAAGCAGGCACCCGCGGGTTATCGTGTTTTGCCTCAGGCCGCCTCAATCTCGCCCCCCAATTTCCTGAATGCTGACGTCATGCGATCAACTATCCTGCGTCGGAACGACCACGTTTTTTTGGCCAGTTACGCACGGGTTGCCTCTTTGCATGCTGGTAGTCGCCTTTTTCAACCGGGTAATACACTTGTGGGCAATAAATGGTCGGAAATGCGGGGCCTAGTCACTCGCTCTTATGAATTTTGTGACATAGCATTTACCGAGCGTATCTTTAGGCGCGGTGATCGACGAATTGTAACCTGGAGTGTTTATAGCATAAACGGCGAGATTGTTACGTCTGGCCTAACGGAGAAAATGGTGACAGCGGCGGTGCGAATTATGCGTAAGCCTTCATCGGGTGAAATATTGACTCTCAGTGGCTTGGTCGATTCAGATGCCAACGATATTCGCGAAGTTTTTTCTGATTTTTTGTCGACTTTTCCGCCAGATAGGCTTTTATTGGCCCTTGGGGGCGGTGAACTAGGGGACAGCATTAAATGTGCGGGATAACTGGTTGGATGACGCGCGACGGCAGTCCTGTCGAGGAGCGCCTGTTCAAACATATGACAGACAAGATTAATCACCGTGGGCCTGATGGGGAAGGCTATTTCATCGGTGGTGATGTCGCCCTTGGCCATAAACGGCTGTCGATTATTGACATCGCTGGCGGGCATCAACCCATGTATAGCCAGGGCCGGGAAGTTGTACTTTCCTACAACGGTGAAATATATAATTTTCAGTCGCTGCGACGTGAACTCGAGGGACTGGGGCATCGTTTTGTCACTCAATCTGACACTGAGGTTCTTCTTAACAGCTATATGCAGTGGGGCGAGGCCTGTGTAGAACGATTACGTGGTATGTTCGCTTTCGCCGTGTGGGATGGCCCAAAGCAAAAGCTTTTCCTTGCGCGCGACCGGCTTGGCATAAAACCTTTATTTTATAGCTTTTTACCTGATGGAGGCTTTGTCTTTGCCTCTGAAATGAAGGTCTTGCTTGCGCATCCAAAAATCTCTCGCAAACTGCGAGTTGACGCTCTAGAGGATTACTTGATGCTTGGCTACGTGCCTGATCCCAAGTCAATCGTCGATGGCATAATGAAACTGGAGCCGGCAAACAGCCTGTCGCTGGAAAAAGGGTCGACGCAGGCACGCGTCAGTTGCTATTGGCAGCCCGGTGTTGGGCGAACAGGCGTGTCGGTTTCTCGGTCAGAAGACTTGGTGGCCCGCCTTGAAGATGCGGTGAAAATGCGCATGATCGCAGACGTTCCGTTGGGCGCTTTTTTGTCGGGGGGAGTTGATTCAAGCGCTGTCGTTGGTCTTATGTCAAAGCTGGGAACAGAACCGGTAGAGACATGCGCCATAGGGTCAGAAGACCCAAACTATGACGAAAGTGGGTATGCGCAAATTGTTGCCGACAAGTTTGGAACAAGCCATCGGTGGCGATTGGTGTCAGCCAACGATCGTTCATTAATTGACAAAATGGTTGAGATTTACGACGAACCTTTCGCGGACCCATCGGCCTTACCAACATACCGAGTTTGCGGATTGGCGCGAGAGAAGGTAAAGGTTGCTCTCTCCGGTGATGGGGGTGATGAACTGTTTGCTGGCTATAGGCGGCACAGGTTCCATATGGCTGAGGAGTCGTTTCGTGGCAGATTGCCTATGTTTGCTAGGCGCGCATTGTTTGGCCCCTTAGCCAAATTATATCCAAAATTGGACCGTGCTCCGCAGTTTTTGAGGGCGAAGTCGACATTCGAAGCCCTGTCTCGAACATCCGCGCAAGCATACTGTCAAAGCGTCAGTCGAACGCCCGACCGTGACAGAAAACGTTGGCATTCTAGGCGAATGAGAAAATTGCTGGCTGGATACCATCCCCACGACCGCTTTAGTGAGCTTGCTGATGAGGTGAAGGGCGCTGACCCGCTTTCTGTCATTCAATACATCGATATGAAAACTTATCTATCGGGTGATATTCTTACAAAAGTTGACCGGGCTAGTATGGCACATAGCCTCGAGGTGCGTGTTCCTATATTGGATCATAAGTTTGTCGAATGGGGTCTGCGCGTACCGCCACAGGTACGCATAGTTGACGGTGAAGGTAAAGCTGTTTTCAAGGCCGCCCTGCGAGGGTTTTTGCCTGACAACATCCTATATCGAACCAAAAAGGGTTTCGATGTTCCCACCATAAGTTGGCTGCGAAACGAACTGGCCGATGAAACGATATCACTGGGGGAAAGCGAACTCTTCGCTGATAGCGGACTTTTTAACATGCAAGGTATTCAGCAGATGGCTGAGGAGCATGTGCTAGGGTCGCGTGATCATCACACGAGCCTATGGGCGCTTATTATGCTTGAGCGCAGCCTTAAAAAGCTGAATTTGGAAATGCCAGGCGGTTAAAACAACCAGCCAGATGTTAACGTTTGTTGTCCAGCGAATAACCGGCTGAGCGAACTGTACGAATATAGTCCTCTCCACTGGCATTCATAGCTTTGCGCAAGCGCCGAATATGAACATCGACGGTTCGGGCTTCCACATATACATTGTGGCCCCATACAGCGTCTAAAAGCTGCTCACGAGAAAAGACACGGCCAGGGTTTTCCATGAAATGGCGCAACAATCGGTATTCGGTTGGGCCCAATTGGACTGCACTACCATTTCTGGTTACTCGGTGAGAGACATTGTCCAGATGTATGTCTTCAAATGTCAGGTCTTCGCCGGCGAGGGCAGGGCGCACGCGTCTCAATACTGCTTGGATGCGCGCAATTAACTCTTTTGGGGAAAAAGGTTTTACAACGTAATCGTCGGCACCCATTTCCAAGCCTCGAACCCGATCAGGTTCATCGGCGCGTGCCGTCAGCATAATGATGGGCACATTGGCCGTGTCGGCATTCCGGCGTAACTGCCGGCAAATCTCGAGTCCGGAAAGGTTTGGCAACATCCAGTCCAACAATATTACGTCCGGAGTATCCTGCATTGCCACATAGAGACCGTCTTCACCGTCCGCCACTGTCTCAATAGCATAGTTGGCACGCTCCAAGTTGTAACGAACCAGCTCTGTGATATTCAGGTCGTCTTCTACCAGAAGTACTTTGGTCTTCACTTAACGGTTCCTTTTTCGCCGCTTTTTATTGCGGTCACTTACCGAACATAGCCTATTCTATACAGACCTAATGTTACAGTTTAATTGCGCCTAATTCGCATTGTTGCTGTCTTGTTGCATCCTATAACCCGTTATTTTTACTGTTTAATTTTGGGCGGACGCCTTTAACGTAAAACTAAATACTGTACCTTTGCCTACTTGGCTTTTTACATTTAGCAAACTGTCATGGCGCAATAAAATGTGTTTTACGATAGCAAGACCAAGTCCCGTACCACCCATTTTACGAGACCGAGCATCGTCAACTCGGTAAAATCTTTCTGTAAGTCTGGCTAAATGTTCCTCTAAAATGCCTGGACCTTCGTCGCGAATAGATATTGTAACTGCGCTATTATCAGCATTCGCTACGGCACCAACAAACACAGTCGTGTCCCGATCAGCATATTTAGCGGCATTTACCGACAGGTTGATTAAAACCTGCATCAATTGATCAGCATCAGCCACAACCTTTTCCGCCCCCGCCGCGATATTTGTTTCAAACTCAATGTTTCGTTCTGCACCAATTGAAGAAGCGGTCAAAACAATGCTGTTGATCATAGCAGGGAGATTGACTTCACTGTCCGGTGATTCGTGCCGAGACATCTCAATTCGAGAAAGCGATAGCAGATCGTCGATCAATCGGACCATACGTTCGGTTTCTGTTTGCATTATTCCTAAAAACCGCTCGCGAGCAGGCGTGTCATCCTTGGCCGGCCCCTGCAAGGTTTCGATGAATCCAATCACAGAAGAGAGCGGCGTACGCAGTTCATGGCTGGCGTTCGCCACAAAATCAACACGCATCTGTTCTGTTTGTAACATGCTGGTCACCTCGTAGAAGAAGGCCATGGCCTGAGTGGGTACATCTTTCGAACCTGTTCCGGACACCCTCGAAATTGTGACATCAAACGTTCGCTTCTGGCTGTTGGTGAAACGGATCACACCTGCATGTTTTTTACCATCTACAAATATCTTCTGGATTGCATCAACTATTCTTGCTTGCTGCAAGTGCAAATAAACATCATTACCAACAACATCGCCGCCCAGCAGTTCCTCAGCTGCGTGGTTAGCAAAAGATACTCCGTGATCCTCGCCGATAATCAATATGGGAAGTGGAACCGCATGTAACGTTTTCGCGCGGACAGATTTTATTGCGCCTCTTTGACGGCCAAAGACCATAGAGCTTTCTTTTTTTTCGCCGAGTTTTTGGCCAGTGCTGTCGGTATCAGTGCGATCAATTTGCAGCAGTAGGCCACTTGTCACTGAAAATATAACCACTGCTGCCAGCGCTGAAATCAGGTCCAAAGACCAAAAAAAAGCAAATAGAGCCAACAGAACGACAATAACCATTCGTCCGGTTAATAAGCTGAATAGTTTTGTGCGGGGTTTGTTTGACTGGTTCATAACGAGAAAAGACCACCGTTAGAAATTAAGGGAGTACCTACAGTAGTAAGCACGGTAAGAGACAGTATTATTACATTTTGATACAATTTTTTACCTGTGAGCATCAAAATTTTGTTAGGCAAATAGTAATGAAGTAGCGTAATAATAGGTTGTTGGTTGGGGTTTGGTCTGCAAAAATGCAGCCCAGATAATTTTTGTGACCATTTGCAATGGATATGTTGTGACCGAAAAACCAATAGTGCCTGACACCTCAGATAGTGAATCAGAGACCTCTGAAGACAGCAGAATTGCGGAACGCCGCCAACTATTGATGTTGGGGGCTGCTGGTCTTCCCATGATGCTTACGCTGAAAGCGTCAGCGCAGCAGGCCCTTGTTTCGCAGTTAACCTGTTCGATCACATTGCCTAAGCGAGTAAGAATTCTGGTAGACTGTGATGGGCGTGCGTGGGTGGGCACAAGGAATATCCAATACAAGAACGGTAAAGGCTTTAAAGTCGCTGATATTGTTAAATTTAAAGACAAAGCGACCTATGCATTTCCTGCTGGCGACGTGCCAAATTACTGGTTACCTGATAATTGTCCGATTGAAGAATGCAGTAACGACGACGACGATGATGATGATGATTTTGATTATGAAACAGCATCAGCAGAATTGGATGATTTGATGCGCACATCTTTGCCATCGCAGGCAGATGGTATTGCGCTGGCCTCGATACGTATGGGGGACGATGATGATGACGATGACTGCGACGAGGATTGGATCGACTCAGGGTATGCTTTCTATAAGTTGAGTAAGAACTCAACTATTCTACCTGTTGACCACACCAGCGGTACCGGATGGAGCCCGCAAGCCAACAAGCAAGGATTGTTTATTGCCTTGTCTCTGGTTTATGAAAGCAGGCACGGTGATGCTCCTGGCTGGCCGGGAATTTCCTGTATCGTTTCCATCATAAATTACTTCGGCACTCAAAATTAACGTAAAGCGCCTATTGTCGGCGAAGTTTTGATATGGCCGCAGCCCCGCCTACAACCAGTGAAAAATGGTCGTCTGATTCTCACCAGTATTTGGCTGTAGAGTATGATGATACGTTTTTGGTTTACTTCCGCCCGTCGGGAGAAACTCATTTTTTGAATTTTCTCTCTTACGGCATGGTTCACGCGGTGTCATCTGGACCTTTGTCAGAAGAAGAAATATTGGCCCGGATGAGGACAGATTTTTCCCTGACTGCGGAAGAACTACCTGAAACGCTTGTTGCTACAACTCTAAGCGAGTTAGACCAAGCTGGCTTGATTACGGCTTTGGACGCAGGAACATGAGCGCGCCATCTAATGTTGCCAGTTATGACCGTCGTGACTTACGCGCAGCGCTGCGTAACGGTTCATTCACACTGCACCTCGGGCCGTTTAGTCACCTTGTGTCTGGGGCGAGCGAGCCCTTGCTTGATTTCCTGAGCGATACATACCGCGACTATTCTGTAGAGTTAACCCCCAGCGATGTTACTGATGTTCTGCTTCGGCTGGAGGCTCCAAATATTTTGCGCCGATTTATCCGGCGGCAAATAACGCCCAATCCAGGTTTTAAAGTTCCAGCGGTGCCATTGCCGCTAAGTATGTCGCCTCTAGCCTTTGAAATGGGACTGAATCTTTCTGTTGCGCTTAAATGCTGCCGATTTATCAACGTGCATGCAGGCGTGGTTGCAGATAAGGACGGGGCGATTGTCATGAGTGCAGCCTCCGGTGGTGGCAAAAGCACGCTGACGGCAGCGTTGTTACAGCACGGCTACCGTCTATTCTCCGATGAGTTTGCACTACTTGGACTGGACCAACCGTTATTGCACCCGTATCCACGTCCTATATCCCTGAAGCAGGAAACGATTCCTGTGGTTCGGGATATGGTCGGCGACAACTGGATCAGTAAAGTCGTGACAGGAACTCCGAAGGGCGACATCGCTTATTATCGGGCAAGGGCAAGTGATTTAGCGCAGGACAAAACATCCGCGAAAGCCAAACTGGTCTTGTTTCCCAAGTTTGAAAAAGGCGTCCGGCCTATTGCGCGTCAGTTAAATCCAGCAGAAGCAATCATGCGCCTTGTGCCAGCATCAACTAACTACTCCCTACTTGGTGAACCTGCTTTTCACGCAATCACTGGGTTGTTGAAAAACATACGCGCTTACGAGATTACTTATGGATCGACAATAGATAGTTTGCGCCTTGTTGAACAAATAACCGATCAGAAATTAGTTTGATGCAGAAGTCAGCTCTCAAACAGATAGTAGGTATTGCTCCGTTACCGGAAAAGGTAATGGACCGTATCGAACTTGTTCGAAATGCCGACGCAAATCACATTCTTGGTCAAATGGCGTCAGCTAATACAAGCGATGTGAGCGATCGATTGCACGACATCTTCAGGAATGCGCTGCTGCGTGCAGGGCATGATCACATAATGTTGCAGTTTGAGATCAACCGACTAGAGCATGCTCTCTCAGGAACTGGCATAGAGCCTGTTGTTTTGAAGGGCGGTGCTTATGTAGCACGAGGAAAAAAGGCGGCGGGCGGCAGACGGGTCAGCGACCTGGATATTCTGGTCGCTGAAGATGAATTGGAAGAAGTGGAAACGCGATTGAAAGAGGCTGGTTGGTCGCCTGACGAAGCGACGGACAACGAATATGACCAAGCCTACTACCGAGAGCACATGCACGAGCTGCCGCCACTGCGCCACGCCAAACGAGGCACAATTATCGACGTACACCACCGGCTTCTTCCCAAGACAGCGAGATCTAATGTTGATGTAGCATTGATGCAGCAATCGGCAATGCGCATTGCAGAGAATCCGGTGAGAACTTTTGACGATGTGGATATGTTCGTTCACTCAGCGGTGCATGTTTTCGCGGATGGTGCCATAGATACGCCAGCCCGCAGTTTGGTTGAGTTGTATTTGCTATATATTGAATTATCATCTGACGACGCCTTGCGCCTTAAAACTCGTGCCAAAGCCGTTGGTGCGATAAAGGCTGTATCAACAGCATTGTGGGCAATCGATGAATTCTTCGATGAAGACAACGCCCTTGCGCTTTCGAATGAAGCACTAGCAGAAAAGCCAAATTTCATCTTGCGATGGGCTATTGCTACAAAGACGTTGGAGCGACCGTCCGCACCGCTGGCAAAACTACTTCTTTACATCCGCAGTCACTATTTGAGGATGCCGCTGCGTCTGCTTGTTCCCCACCTGGCGCGTAAAGCAGTTGCATGGCGACCAACTACAAAAAAACCAATCGAGTTACCCTTTCCTTAATAATACCGTTTTAGGCCTTGATAATGCGGCGTTAGACACGAAATATTGGTGTCTTTCTACTTGCATCCCAAGCCATGCATGGTTTAAGAGCAAATGAAATTGCGCAAAATGCCTTGATATTGAAATATCACGAAAGGGTGTAGCGCTGTGTAAAAGGTAAGAGTGATGAGTGAATGGCGTCCAGATAGCTGGAGGAAAATGCCGATAATCCAGGTGCCAACTTACCCGGATGAGGCAGAATTGAAAGCAGTTGAGCAGGAGCTTTCTAGTTATCCGCCGCTGGTTTTTGCCGGCGAAGCCAGAAACCTGAAATCACAGTTGGGCGATGTCGCCCTGGGCAACGGATTTTTGTTGCAGGGCGGGGACTGTGCTGAAAGTTTTGCTGAGTTCCACCCTAACAACATTCGCGACACTTTCCGTGTTTTACTACAAATGGCTGTTGTGCTGACTTTTGCGGCCAGTTGCCCGGTGGTGAAAGTGGGCCGTTTAGCTGGCCAATTTGCCAAGCCCCGTTCCAGTGATACGGAGACCAAAGACGGCGTTGAACTACCCAGCTATCGCGGAGATATTATTAACGGCATCGATTTTACTGCCGACGCCCGTATTCCAGACCCCAAGCGCATGTTGCGTGCGTTTAGCCAATCAGCGGCGACGCTCAACTTGCTTCGGGCATTTGCACAGGGCGGCTATGCCAACCTGATGTCTGTCCACAAATGGAATCTTAACTTTGTGACCCAAAGCGGCGCGGGCGAACGTTACCGGGAGCTCGCTGACCGTATCGGCGAGTCGCTGTCTTTCATGCAAGCCTGCGGTATCAATCCAGGCGAAGTTCGGCAGCTACAGGGCACCGATTTCTATACATCCCATGAGGCGTTACTACTTGGCTATGAGCAGGCGTTGACGCGGGTCGATAGTACGTCTGGCGACTGGTACGACACATCTGCTCATATGTTGTGGGTTGGTGATCGCACTCGTCAAACAGACGGCGCTCACCTTGAGTTTTTGCGCGGAGTCGCTAATCCGCTGGCTTCGAAAGTTGGACCGACGACTGACCCCGATGATTTAATTCGCCTGATTGATATCCTGAACCCGGACAATGAAGCAGGACGGTTGACGTTGATTACCCGCTTCGGCGCGGACAAGGTTGAGGAATATTTACCTCGAATTCTTCGCAAAGTGAAAAGCGAAGGACGCCATGTGGTTTGGTCCTGTGATCCTATGCACGGCAATACATTGTCGGCGGCAGGAGGGCTGAAAACCCGACCATTTGAGCGTATCTTGCAGGAAGTTAAGCAAGTGTTTGCCTGTCATAAAGCTGAAGGCACCTATGCAGGCGGCATTCATTTGGAGTTGACTGGACAGAATGTTACCGAATGTACAGGCGGGGCCGCTGCAATCACCGAAGACGGTCTCTCATCGCGTTATCACACCCACTGTGATCCCCGTTTAAACGCCAATCAGGCGATTGAGCTGGCGTTCCTGGTAGCCGGCGCTCTTAAAGAAGAACGCGACGCAATGGCAAGTGTTGCCGCCGAGTAAGTTTCTGTGTTTCCGTGGTTGATAAACAAACCGTGGTGTTCAGAAACTTTCTAGTGCTTTTATGATGATCTCTAGGGCTTGTTTGGCGCTGCAGGTCGAGGTAAAAGGCAGCCATGACTGATACCCTTTCAATATATTTGGTTCAATCGAACCCGACACTTGGTGCAGTGAAAGAAAATTGCGAAGCAATTGCTGCCGCATACGCCCGAGGGGTGGTTGCGGGTGCTGATCTTGTCTTGACCCCAGAATTGTCGGTGACCGGCTATCCGCTTGAGGATCTGGTTTTAAAACCATTTTTTGTGCGGGTCGCTATGCGTGCGGTCGAAAGCCTGGCGGAAATAACCAGCGGCGAGGACTCCCCGGGTTTGATAGTTGGGGTTCCCTGGAAGGCCGGCGACCAGTTGTTCAACGCAGTTTTGTTGTTGGACGACGGTAAGGTATCAGAAATACGTTACAAGCATGACTTGCCCAACTATGGCGTTTTCGATGAAAAGCGAGTGTTTGACCAGGGCCCGTTGCCACAGCCTGTTGATTTTCGGGGTTTCTCGCTGGGCGTCATGATCTGTGAAGATATGTGGTACCCTGAGGTTTCAGCGGCGCTGGCTGCCGATAAATCCGACATTCTTTTGGTGCCAACTTGCAGCCCGTTTGAATTGGAAAAACACGGCGAACGACAGGTTTATGCTCGCAAAAGGGTTGAGGAAACCGGATTGCCGCTTGTGTTCTGCAACCAGATATGCGGTCAGGACGAATTGGTCTTTGACGGCGCGAGTTATGTGCTGGACTCAGGTGGTCGACCAACGGTGCAGCTTGCTGCGTGGCAAGAGGCGGAACAGCTTACGTCGTGGCGTCGCACGGCCAAGGGGGCCGTCTGCATTACAAAGAAATCCATAAAACTCGAAAGCGGTTTGGCAGCCATGTATCAAGCTATGATGCTTGGCCTGCGTGACTATGTTAAAAAGAAACGGTTCCCTGGTGTTATTTTGGGCCTTTCAGGGGGCATTGATAGTGCACTTTCTGCTGCGGTTGCTGTTGATGCGCTAGGGGCTGCACAAGTGCACTGTGTAATGATGCCTTCCCGTTACACATCGGGGGAAAGCCTGGGCGACGCAGCGGAGTGCGCCAGGTTACTAGGTGTTCCGTATGAAACAATTGCTATCAAGCCGGGCATTGATGCCCTCGATTCCATGCTTGCGGGTTCGTTTAAGGGAACCGTACCAGACACCACGGAAGAGAATATACAATCTCGACTGCGTGGCCTTGTGTTGATGTCGCTTTCTAACAAGTTTGGCAATATGGTTCTGACAACTGGAAATAAGTCAGAAATGTCCGTAGGTTATGCGACCTTATACGGTGATATGTGCGGCGGCTATAGCGTGCTGAAAGACGTGTATAAGCTCGATGTGTTTGCCTTGTGTCGTTGGCGCAATGAAAATGTGCCCGCAAATGCTCTTGGGCCGGAAGGACAGGTGATGCCGAGTAATATCATCACCAAACCACCTACCGCCGAACTGCGCGACGACCAGAAGGACGAAGACAGCTTGCCACCCTATGAGCGGTTGGATGATATTCTTCGCTGTCTGGTCGACGAGGAAATGTCTGTTACTGACATTGCTGCTCGTGGACACGATGCATCAGAGGTTGCACGGATCGAGCACCTGCTGTACATCGCCGAATATAAAAGGCGTCAGGCTCCGCCCGGCGTTAAGATTACTCGAAAGAATTTTGGTCGGGACCGGCGGTATCCGATCACAAACGGTTTTAGAAGTGCGCGGTCGTAACAATCCCGCAGGATGGCCAGATAATCGCTGATGGCCTCAAGGAAAAGACAATGAGTGTAAAAGTTCGCTTTGCGCCGTCACCGACGGGGAAATTACATATCGGTAACATTCGCGCCGCTTTGGTAAACTGGCTGTTTGCCAAACAGCAGAATGGCACCTTTGTGCTGCGGATTGACGACACTGATGTGCAGCGATCGACCCAGGAAAACGAGGATGCAATTAAAGCTGATCTCACCTGGCTTGGACTGGAGTGGGACGAGACTTTTAAGCAAAGCGATCGTTTTGAACGTTACAATGAAGTTGTGGTCGCTCTGAAGGAAGCCGGCCGACTATACCCGTGCTATGAAACAGCCGAAGAACTGGATGTTAAACGTAAAATCCAGATGGGCCGCGGCATGCCACCGGTTTATGACCGCTCGGCCTTGACCCTCAGCGCAGAGGAAATCGCTGCTTTTGAAGCTGATAAGCGAAAACCACACTGGCGTTTCAAGCTGGATGTCCCCGCGCGAGTTGAGTGGGACGACCTTATCCGGGGGCAAGTTTCAATCGACATGGCGTCTGTTTCCGATCCAATTCTGATTCGTGAAGATGGCAGTTTTCTCTATACCTTACCAAGTGTGGTGGATGACAGTGATTATGGCATCACGCACATCGTGCGCGGTGAAGACCACGTAACCAACTCCGCTGTTCAGGTGCAGCTATTTGATGCGGTTGGTGGCAACGTGCCACAAATGGCTCATTTTGCGTTGATGACCGGCAAGGGAGGTGAAGGCCTATCCAAGCGCCACGGTGCTATGTCAATCGGCGAATACCGTGACGAGGCCGGGCTTGAGCCTATGTCGATCGTATCATTGATGGCTCGGGTTGGCACGAGCGAGCCAATCGAAGCGTTCACCGCACCAGATTCTCTTGTTGACGGTTTCGATTTTGGAAAATTCAGCCGCTCGACCGCTAAACTGGACCCGGCGGATCTGGAAATGTTAAATGCAAAAATTCTGCACACGTTGCCTTATGCAGCCGTCCAGTCCAAATTGAGTAATGTGAACGAAGAAATGTGGGCCGCAATACAGCCTAATCTCAATAAGTTGTCTGATGTTGCTGACTTGCTGAAAATCATTAACGGGCCGGTTACTCCGATTATTGAAGATACGGACCATATTGCCAAAGTGCGTGAACTGCTGCCCGTTGGCACGGTAACGCCTGAGACTTGGGCGATCTGGACAAGTGTAATCAAGGAAGAGTTAGGTGTGAAGGGTAAAGCGCTTTTCAAACCATTGCGGCAAGCGCTCACCGGACAGGAACATGGCCCTGAAATGGCCGTTTTGCTGCCTTTGATTGGGCGTGATCGCATTTTGGATCGATTGGCTACCTGATATATGGTTGATATCCACATATATAACACCAAGGCACGGACCAAACAGCCGTTTGAGCCCATAGATCCAAGTAACGTTCGAATGTATGTATGTGGGCCAACGGTCTATGATCATGTGCACATAGGCAATGCGCGTCCGGTTGCGGTGTTTGACGTTATGTTTCGCTTGCTACGCCATGTTTATGGCAGTGACCATGTGACGTATGCTCGCAATATTACTGATATAGAAGACAAGATTATGGAACGCGCCGAGCGTGACGGCGTTAGCATCAAATCGCTAACCGAACGCTGCGCCCGTCAATATCAAACAGATATGTTGAAGCTTGGAACTCTAGAGCCGAGCTTGCAGCCCAAAGCTACTGAACATCTGCCCGAGATGATCAAGATGATGAAAACCTTGATTGAGAAGGGACACGCTTATGTTGCCGATGGCCATGTGATGTTCCACGTGGCGTCAATGGAGAATTACGGCCAGTTGTCGCGCCATTCTCGGGACGAGCTTATTGCTGGCGCGCGCGTTGAAGTGGCACCTTATAAGAAAGATGCGGCGGATTTTGTGCTTTGGAAACCTTCCTCAGAGGACCAGATGGGTTGGAGTAGCCCTTGGGGCAAAGGAAGGCCAGGGTGGCACCTAGAATGCTCTTGCATGATTGAGAAGCATCTAGGCGAGACTATCGATATTCACGCCGGCGGGCAGGATTTGATTTTTCCACATCACGAAAATGAAATTGCTCAAAGTGAATGCAGTCATGGCGCAACATTTGTGAATTACTGGATGCATAATGGATACCTCACCGTTGATGGCGAAAAAATGTCCAAGTCGCTTGGGAATTTTCACACAGTGCATGACCTGCTGAAGGAACATGAAGGCGAGGCGCTGAAGCTATCGCTCTTGGTGGCGCACTACCGCCAGCCCATCGACTTTTCAATTAAAACCATTCAAGAGCAAAAACGCCGCCTTGACCGGTGGTACCGATTAACTGATGGCGTTGATGCAGACACAACCATTCCCGTGGCGGTTATCGAAGCACTTGCGGACGACCTAAACACGCCGCGAGCAATTGCGGCGCTTGACGCTTTGGCGAGCGATGACACTGCAGGAGCGTTAAAGGCTGGTGCGCAGTTTCTTGGTCTGTTGTTAAAGAGCAACGATAGTTGGTTCAAAGGCGATGCACCAGATGGCATTACTGCTTCAGAAATTGAGGTGTTGATTGCTGATCGCATTAAAGCCAGAGCAAACAAAGATTTTTCCGAATCCGATCGAATCAGAAACCGACTCGAGTCGGCGGGCGTGGCTCTCGAAGACGGGGCATCCGGGACCACATGGCGTAAGGCTGATTAAGTGACACTCAACCCTGCCATAATTCTGGTGCAACCGCAGCTGGGCGAAAATATTGGTAAAACGGCCAGGGCCATGTTGAATTTCGGTCTGACGGATCTGCGTATGGTTTCGCCCCGTGATGGCTGGCCCAATCCGTCAGCGGGCCCTGCAGCATCCGGGGCCGATACTGTTTTAGACCAAGCAAAAGTGTATGCCACAGTGGCTGAAGCGGTTGCCGATTGTCATAGGGTGTTTGCTGCCACCGTGCGGGATAGGGACATGCCAAAACCCGTTGCTACGCCACAAGCCGCGGCCCAGATTGTAGCAGAACACGATGCGTCAGACATGAATTGCGGTTTTCTATTTGGGCGTGAAGCCTCGGGCCTCTCGAACGAAGATGTATCCCATGCTGACATTGTTTTGACCGTTCCCGTCAACCCGTCGTTTGGCAGCCTGAACCTGGCGCAGGCAGTTATCTTGATCGCTTATGAGCTATTTAACATCACCAGTACTGCAGAGCCTGTTGTGCCTGCAGTCCGAGAAGGGTCAGCGAGTAAAGGCGAAAGTGAAGGGCTTCACCAGCATTTGGTGGACGAACTGATTTCGCGTGGGTACTTCCGTAGCGAAGGCCGTGAAGCTACTCAGCAACGAACATTGCGTAACTTAATATTAAACGCCGGCTTTTCTTCGCAGGAAGTTCAAACATTGCGCGGGGTTATCAAATCACTATCTCGACCAAAGTGTTAATCGCAGCTTCATTTGACGCGACTATATAGTTAGCTACAGTGGCCGTTATAAGAAGGCCGAAGGGAGTAGAGAATATGTTTGCAGCTGTAATCGGCGCAATGATGTTAATGCAAAACATTGATGATACTGGCATCGCCGTTGCGCGACCAGTAGGCGAAGCTATTCTTGAGCCGACATCAGGTAGCGTTTTTCAGGTTTTTGAATTTTATGGAAGGCCTCCACATACATGGCGCCACGCAACAAGAATGGTTAAAGGATATCGTCACGAAGGTCGGGAAGGGCGTTTGGCATTTGTGAAAACCGGTGCCACTCACTTCTTTTTGGTGTTGAACTTCGACATGCTGCGCGAGAAGAAAATGTGGATTGGCTTGAGCGCGGAATGTAACGATCAGGCAGACTTGAAGTGGTTGGACGAAACCGCACTGGGGGATGGTAGCTTTCGCGCCTGGAGCCCTGTTGCCCAAAAAGCCATCCGAGAAGGCTGTGCAAAGCTAGAGGGCTCCGGTACTCGGTTACCGATATTGTATGACCCGACCGAATTTGGCGTTCGTTGGGAAGTTGCCAATGTTCGGGCCAATATCAAATATATGATGGTAGAATTTCCAGTACCCCCTGAAGAGACGGACGAAGCGGAGCCTGCCAGCGAAAACTAAGCAGTACCGGTCATCGGCTAACGGTTCAATAGCTGGGCCATCTCCATTGCAAAATAGGTTAGTACACCATCAGCACCCGCTCGTTTGAAAGCGAGCAGCGATTCTGCCATCACAGTCTCTTGGTCTAACCAGCCATTTTGGCCTGCTGCAACCAGCATGGCATACTCGCCTGATACCTGATAGGCAAATGTCGGCACCGCGAAGGCGTCTTTTACTTCCCTAACAATATCAAGATAAGGCATGCCGGGTTTGATCATTATGCTGTCTGCGCCTTCATTGATGTCCATTTCTACCTCGCGCATTGCTTCCAGCCGGTTGGCTGGGTCCATCTGATATGTTTTCTTATCGCCGCTCAAGACGCCGCTACTGCCGACAGCGTCACGGAAGGGGCCATAAAACCCAGAAGCATATTTCGCAGCATAGGCCATAATTTGAACATGCTGGAAACCGGAGCGATCCAATTCGCTGCGGATAGCACCAACACGGCCGTCCATCATGTCGGACGGCGCGATGATGTCTGCGCCAGCAGAAGCCTGGACAACTGCTTGTTGCACTAAAATGCCGACGGTTTCGTCGTTTAGAATTACACCGCCTTCCACAAGGCCGTCTTGCCCGTGGCTAGTGTAGGGGTCCAGGGCCACATCGGCTAACAAGCCAATATCTGGCACAGCGTCTTTGATTGCCGACAGGGCCGTGTTGATAAGATTGTTTTCGTTCAGGGCCTCGTCGCCCCGTTCTGATCTGCGTTCTGGCTGAGTTGATGGAAAGAGGGCGATACAGGGAATGCCTTCACTGTGCGCCCGCTTGGCGGCAAGGACCGCGTTATCTACACTCATCCGCGAAACCCCAGGCATGGAATCGACAGGAATTTTCTCGCCCGAACCCTCGCAAATGAACAGCGGCCAGATTAGATCATCAACCGACAGATTGGTCTCTCGCACTAGCCGACGCGACCAGTCACTTGAACGAGGTCGGCGCAGGCGGGTATTTGGAAAAGCTCTTCTCATGTTTGAACCCATTTTTATAGCGGATCGATATCACTACTCTGTTTGTCATTGAAACGCCCGAAAAAGCAACAATTTAGCGACAATTTTAACGTTAACCAAGCGTTAGGGCTTCTGGAAGAAACTGGCAAACAGCGGATTCGATGAAAAATTGTTCAAATATTCCATGTGAACAAGGCTTCGGTGGTCCAAAATCAGGCAATTTTTTGTAAAAAGGTGTAACAAACCATGAGTGGCTATGACTTTAACGACCCTAAATTTTTGTTTCTCGACATTTTGTCGCTGGTAGAAAGGCTTCACCGAAGATTGCTGGATGTATTGAAAAATCATCTGGAGCAGATCGGTCGCAACGATCTAAACCCGCTACAGGCCTTGCTGTTACACAACATCGGCGAGAATGAAATGACAGCGGGTGAGCTGAAAACCAGGGGCTATTACCAGGGCTCTAACGTTTCCTACAACCTCAAGAAGCTTGTCGAAATGGGCTACTTGCGGCATGAACGCTCAGATTATGATCGCAGGGCTGTCCGCATTTCTCTGACCGATATGGGTTATGAAATTCGGGATTTGATCGACCAATTGTATGTTCAGCATATGCAAGAACTGATGCGCGATGACCTGATTTCCCACGATGAACTGAAACATCTCCGTAAAAACCTGCGCAACCTAGAACGATTCTGGTCCGATAAAATTCACTTCGGTCTATAATATATCGGCAGACCTCGTTCCAGTAATTGGCGTTTTAGATATCTAAAATCGAAAATTTTTGGTTCCGTTAAGCAACATTTAGTATAAATATTTGACTCTGTTAGCGTGAAAATTGACCTGCGACAATTTCGTGGCTGGACGAAACATATAGTTTTAGGCTAGCTAGCGACGCGCAGCGCCCTTATATTAGGGTAAGACGCAAATGATTAAGGCCAATTAATCAACGGACTGTCAGATGGACTATGAAAAGATTTTTGCTGAAGCGATAGACGCGATCCATGACGAGGGTCGATACCGTGTGTTCGCTGACATTACGCGTGATCGTGGTAGTTTTCCGCGCGCGGAGCGCCATGATGCCGGTGACAATGCAAAATCAATTACGGTTTGGTGCAGTAATGATTATCTTGGAATGGGCCAACATCCTGACGTTTTAGGAGCAATGCATAAGGCGCTGGGTGAAACCGGCGCTGGCGCTGGTGGCACACGCAACATCGCAGGCAATAACCATTACCATGTATTGCTGGAACGCGAATTGGCTGACTTGCACGGCAAAGAAGCGTCACTTTTGTTTACTTCTGGCTATATTTCCAACGAAGCAACCTTATCGACGGTGGCGAAATTGTTACCGAATTGTATTGTCTTTTCTGATGAGCTAAACCATGCCTCAATGATTCAGGGCATTCGCAATAGCGGTGCGAGAAAATTTATATTCCGCCACAATGATGTTGACCATCTTGAAGAGTTGCTAAAAACAGTTGATCCGGCTGCACCTAAAATTATTGCTTTCGAATCGGTTTATTCAATGGACGGCGATATCGCGCCTATCAAACAGATTTGTGACCTGGCAGACAAATACGGCGCCATGACCTATCTGGATGAAGTGCATGCCGTTGGCATGTATGGTCAAGAAGGGGCGGGCGTTGCTCAACGCGACGGCGTTGCGGAGCGAATTACAATTATTGAAGGCACTCTCGGTAAGGCGTTCGGTGTAATGGGTGGTTATATCGCGTCATCAAAGGCGCTTGTAGATGTGGTGCGCAGTTATGCGTCAGGCTTTATTTTTACAACTGCGCTTAGCCCAGTACTGGCCGCTGGTGTTTTGGCCAGTGTGCGTCATTTACGCAAAAGCGATATAGAGCGAACAGCACAGCAAACCCGTGCCAAAGACCTGAAAGGTCGAATGAAAGAGGCTGGCTTGCCGGTTATGGACTCAGTAAGCCATATTGTGCCGCTGTTTATCGGTGACCCAGTCTTGTGCAAACAGGTGTCTGATATTCTGTTGAATGAGTTCGGCATTTACGTTCAACCAATCAACTATCCAACAGTTCCCAAAGGAACAGAGCGGCTTCGTTTTACACCGGGGCCACTTCACGATGACAAGGCAATGGATGCATTGCTTGACGCATTGTCCATCGTTTGGGCACGTCTTAATTTGGCGCGCTCCGCAGCCTAAGGCAACTGGATGGCTGCTCCCCGCAATATTATCATCGAATTCACGCCGGTTGGAAATTCGGTAAAGGTTTCCGCCATATGCGAAGATAGCGGCCGGAAGGTCTCTATCGTTGGTGATAGAAATGCAGGGAAAACCGAACTTGAGATGCTGGCTGTTCGTAAGCTAAAATATGTGATGGCAAAAGACGAAAAAGCTGAACCCACCCGTCGGGGTTTCGAGGTTTAGTTCGCATAATTTATCTATATTTCGTCTAAAACACAAACTTCCAATACAATATATTGAATTTTTTGACGAACCCCACTTGGGTTGCCATAGCGAATATGATAAGACCAACTTCGCATTTTAACAGTGCAGCTCAATGTCATATTTTTTAGCTGCACTAGCGGAATATTCAGGGGACTCTATTGTCAAAAAAAACCATTGCAATTGCCTGTGATCATGGTGGATTTGAGTTAAAAGAATTACTCAAAGCAGAACTGCTTAAAAAGGGGTTTGAGCCAATTGATTTGGGAACTAACAGCACTGATTCTGTTGATTATCCTGAATATGGCCAGTTGATGGGTGCTACCATTGCGGCGGGCGAGGCGGCGTTCGGCGTTTTGATCTGCGGTAGCGGTATCGGTATTTCCATTGCCGCCAACAGAAATCCGGCTGTGCGCGCAGCGGTTTGCCATTCTGGGCTGACGGCCAAGTTGGCGCGTCAACACAACAACGCAAACGTGCTTGCACTGGGCGCGCGATTGATAGGGGTTGAAACGGCGCTGGATTGCCTAGAACAATTTTTAACAACAGACTTTGAGGGTGGTGGCCGGCATCAACGGCGGGTTGATCAACTTGGCCACTAGGGACCAACTTTATTTCACGGAAACAAGTTTATGAGTGACTATACGCACACGGGGTTTTTTACTGCAGGCCTGGCTGACACCGACTCGGACCTTAAACAGTCTTTAGACGGTGAGTTGGCGCGCCAACAAAATCAAATTGAACTGATTGCGTCGGAAAATATCGTCAGCAAGGCGGTGTTGGAAGCTCAAGGCTCTGTTTTGACTAACAAATATGCCGAAGGGTACCCGGGCCGCCGCTATTATCAGGGCTGCCATCATGTGGATATAGGAGAAAGCTTAGCAATAGAGCGGGCGAAAAAACTGTTCAATGCGGGCTATGTCAACGTGCAACCGCATTCAGGAGCACAGGCCAACGGCGCAGTGATGCTGGCCTTAACTAAGCCCGGCGATACCATCATGGGCATGTCATTGGACGCAGGCGGTCATTTGACGCATGGAGCCCCTCCAGCGCTGTCGGGTAAATGGTATAATGCCGTTCAATACGGTGTTCGGCGCGAAGACGCTTTGATTGATTTTGATCAGGTTGCAGCTCTTGCAAACGAACATAAGCCAAGTCTGATTATCGCTGGCGGTTCCGCATATCCTCGCGCTATTGATTTTGCCAAATTCAGGGACATCGCAGCATCAATTGGTGCAATTTTTCTTGTCGATATGGCCCATTTCGCCGGTTTGGTAGCTGGCGGTGTTCACGACAACCCGCTTGACTACGCAGATGTGGTGACCACCACAACTCATAAAACCCTGCGCGGCCCTCGTGGCGGCATGGTGCTAACCAATAACGAAGCGATTGCGAAAAAAATCAATTCGGCAGTTTTCCCTGGTCTGCAGGGTGGGCCGTTGATGCATGTAATTGCAGCTAAAGCTGTTGCATTCGGAGAAGCATTAAAGCCAGAGTTTAGAGATTATTCTGCGCAAGTTGTAGCAAACGCAAAAGCGCTTGCTGCTCGGTTGCTTGCTAACGGATTCGATATCGTCTCGGGTGGAACTGATACCCATGTGGTACTCGTTGACCTTCGGCCAAAAGCCATTACCGGAAAAGCTGCTGATGAAGCGTTGGAGCGGGCCTTTATGACATGTAACAAAAACGGCGTACCGTTTGACCCGGAAAAACCGTTTGTAACATCGGGTATTCGTCTTGGCACTCCGGCTGGTACTACACGGGGTTTCGGTACGCGAGAATTCGAACAAATCGCTGACATGATAACTACGGTGATAGATGGCCTAGCGGCGAATCCGGAGGATAATTCTACTACCGAAAGTGCAGTTCGAACCAAGGTTGATGAACTTTGTACAAGGTTCCCCATTTACGAGGGCTAAGCTTCTCGTTACATATATGTTCGAAAAACTACTGAGCGTAACACCATATTTGGGAATAAGGGGGCTAACCGCCAATGCGTTGTCCGTTTTGTCAGAACGAAGATACACAGGTAAAAGACAGTAGACCGTCGGAAGATAAGGCCGCTATTCGCCGTCGCCGCTATTGCCCCGCGTGCGGGGCCCGCTTCACTACATTTGAACGCGTGCAATTGCGCGAATTGACAGTTGTTAAGAAAAACGGCCGTAAAGTGCCGTTTGAACGTAACAAACTGGAACGTTCTTTAGATATTGCACTACGAAAACGCCCAGTGGACCCTGAACAAGTTGAGCGCATGGTCAATGGTATTGTTCGCCGACTAGAATCAATGGGCGAAAGCGAAGTGCAGTCAGATGTTGTCGGCCGACTGATGATGGAAGGCCTTGAAAGCTTGGATCAGGTGGCTTACGTGCGATACGCATCAGTATACCGGAACTTCCGTGAGGCCTCTGATTTTAAAAAATTTCTTGGCAAGATGAGCGGCCCAGAAGAAGATTATTCGGAGGACTGATTTGCCGGGTGTCCACCTCAGCGACGAAAAGTGGATGCGTGTTGCCATTGGTTTAGCTCGGCGAGGGCTAGGGCAGGTTGCCCCCAATCCCGCGGTTGGCTGTGTGCTGGTGAAAGACGATACAGTTGTTGGGCGTGGCTGGACCCAGCCCGGTGGTCGTCCGCACGCGGAAACCGAAGCCTTAGGCGCGGCAGGCTCCGCAGCCAACGGAGCGACAGCCTACGTAAGCCTAGAGCCCTGTTCACACACCACAAAAACCCCGCCATGCGCGGACGCATTGATTAAAGCGGGTGTTGTTCGGGTTGTTTTGGCGGCTACAGATCCTGACCCACGCGTGTCGGGGCAGGGCATTGCCAAACTAGAATCCGCAGGTATTGAGGTACTCAAATCTGTTCTAGATCCGGAAGCAAGTGAGCTTAACGCAGGGTTTTTTAAACGAGTAGTAAAGGGCCAGCCCTGCTTTACCTTGAAAACAGCCGCTACACTTGATGGAAAAATAGCGCTGGCAAACGGCGATAGCAAATGGATTACCGGTGAAAGGGCACGATCTTTCGGTCATTTAATGCGCGCAGAACATGATGCTATTCTGGTAGGTGTAAACACAGTAATAGCTGACAATCCCAGCCTTACATGCCGCATTCACGGATTAGAGCACCGCAGCCCGGTTCGCATTATCCTTGATAGCCATCTTCGAATCCGCGTGGACGCGACTGTTATGATGAGCCGTCCCGGTGCGCCACGGACGATTATTGTGACAAATGCGAACTCTGACAAGACGAGGTTCACCAATTGCAATGTCGAATTTATCAATGTGGAAACACCTCATGATTTGAAGGCAGTAGCCAAGGCACTCGGCGACACGGGAATTACTTCAGTATTGGTGGAAGGCGGAGCCAAAGTGGCAGCAAGTTTTGTTTCTGCGGGCCTGGTGGACAATCTTTGTGTTTTTTCATCAGGAAAGCTTATTGGAAACAGCGGCTTAAACGCCGTCGGCGATCTAAACCTTGCCGCGTTGCCAGATGCGCCCCATTTCACACCTAAAGGTATTCGCCGGCTGGGCCCGGATATGCTTGCAACCTATCGAAAGGCAGAGTAACTGAAAGCCATGTTTACGGGTATTATTACAGATGTCGGACAGGTTACCGCAGTAACCGGCTCCGGTGACAAAGTCGTTACGTTTCATACAGCGTATGACTTATCATCGGTTGATATAGGTGCGTCTATCGCTTGCGCCGGTGTTTGCCTGACGGTTGTGGACAAAAACGACAGCGAATTTTCTGTTGATGTCACACAGGAAACCTTCAGCGTTACCAGTTTGGAAGACTGGGCTGTGGGCACAGAGGTCAATCTGGAAAGATCACTGAAAATCGGAGATGAGCTGGGCGGTCATATTGTAACTGGCCATGTAGATTGCGTGGGAACAATTTCGCGTTTTGAAACAATTGATGATTCTGTTGCAATGGACGTTCTTGTGCCATCGAATTTTGGACATTTGGTTGCCCAAAAGGGTAGCATAACAATCGACGGCGCGTCCCTGACCGTTAATGCTGTAAACGACATTGAAAGCGGCACCGAGCTTTCAATCAATTTGATACCGCATACTCAAGCTGTGACCAGCTTCAGAAACAATCACAGCGGTGACAAGGTAAACGTTGAATTCGATATTCTGGCGCGCTATGTGGCACGCCTGCAGACAAAGAGTTAAGTATGCCTCACAAATTTCTGTCCCCAATTGAGGACGTTATCGAAGACGCCCGTAACGGGCGCATGTTTATCCTTGTTGACGATGAAGACCGTGAAAACGAGGGTGATCTTATTATTCCCGCCCAAATGGCAACGCCCGACGCAATCAATTTCATGGCGAAATTTGGTCGAGGCTTAATTTGTCTTCCCCTTAGTCGCCGGCGGGTAGAGGAACTGGAATTGCCGTTGATGAGTACTAATAATCAGGCTCGTCACCAAACGGCATTCACGGTGGCGATCGAAGCAAAAGTCGGTGTGACCACCGGTATTTCTGCGGCAGACCGCGCACGAACTGTGGCGGTTGCGATTGATGCATCCAAGGGTAAGCATGATTTGGCTACACCCGGACATGTATTTCCATTGGTTGCGCGCGACGGCGGCGTGCTTGTTCGGGCTGGCCATACCGAAGCTGCAGTTGATATTTCGCGGCTGGCTGGATTGAACCCGTCTGCTGTTATTTGCGAAATTATGAACGAAGACGGTACCATGGCGCGCCTGCCTGATTTGGTTGAATTCGCCAAAGAACACGAATTAAAAGTTGCTACAATCCGCGACCTGATTGCCTATCGGCTCAAAAATGACGCGCTGGTTGAGCGGGTTCGGGAAAACACCATAGTACGCCAGAGCGGTTGCGAGTGGAAAGTATCCATATACCAATCAACCGCAGATCAAAGAGAGACTGTTGCCCTATCATACGGTGATATTAAGCCGAATAATCCTGTAGCGGTACGGATGCATTCGCTCAATCCGTTCGAGGACATCCTTGGCATGGACCACCCAAAAACCGGCCAATTGCAAAGGGCCTTATCCTCAATTGAGGACGAGGGGGCCGGCGTGGTAGTTTTGTTTCCGGGCCTCGTTGGCATGCGACCGTCAAAAGTTGCTGAGGAAGCTGCGAAACCAAAAGGACCCGGGACATTGCGAGACTATGGAATCGGGGCACAAATTCTTCGGGACTTAGGTGTGCGGCACATGATTTTGCTGACAAATTCACCCAGTCACATTGTAGGGCTTGAAGGATACGGCCTAGACGTTGTAGAACAGCGCGAAATTCCGGGCCAGACGTAAAATCTGAGCAACTATACAGACTTTTTGACTGGAGCCACGATGGCCAAACCACATTTTTTGATCGTTGAAGCGCGATTCTATGCGGACCTTGCAGACGAACTTGTTGCCGGAGCTGTTGAAGCTATTGAGGCAGCTGGTGGCACCTGGGACCGTATTGAAGTGCCCGGCGCGCTGGAAATTCCAGCGGCGATTTCAATTGCTGATGCAGGTGAAAACAAGGCCTATGACGGCTATATCGCACTTGGCTGTGTTATTCGCGGTGAAACCAGTCACTATGACTATGTTTGCGGAGAATCAGCTCGTGCCCTGCAAGACTTGGGGGTGAACTCTCTGCTTGCTGTTGGCAACGGAATTCTAACCGTCGAAAACTATGATCAGGCATGGGCGCGGGCCTATCGTACTAAGAAAAATAAAGGCGCTGATGCCGCTAACGCCGCTTTACGCATGGCGGAACTAAGAATAGAATTTGGGGTCGATTTCTGATGGCTAAAGACCGCAAAACACCAAAACAGGGCGGCCCAAGAAGCGCAGCCCGTCTGGCAGCAGTGCAGGCTTTTTACCAGCTACTTATGGCTGATGAGCCGGACGTCGATAAAGTTGTCAGAGAGTATATTGAGCACCGGTTAGGCGCTGAGATAGAGGGTGATCAATATGTAGACGCAGATGCAGCGATGTTTGAAGACATTCTGGAAGGTGCATGGAATCGCCGAGACGAGTGGCGCGCCAAAATAGCCGGACACTTGAACAAAGACTGGAACATGGGCCGCATCGACAAAATATTGATCGCGGTACTTTCAGCAGGAAGCTATGAGCTGGCGGCGCGTATCGATGTTCCTACTGCGGTAATTATCAACGAATATGTTGACGTAACTCATGGGTTTTATGAACGCGCAGAGGCGTCTTTTGTGAATAGTGTTTTGGACAAATTGGCGAAAGAACTGCGCTAGAATCAAATATGGCTTGAAAGGTCGGGATAGTTTATGGCCGACGAATTCGATTTGATATCGAGGTATTTCAAGCCTTTGGCAGGGCCGGAGGGACTTGGTTTGACCGATGATGCCGCCTGTGTTCCACAAGCAAACGCCGTTGACAGCATTGTGACCAAAGATCTGCTGATCGAGGGCATTCATTTTCGCACACAGGACCCGGTCGATTTGATTGCGCGCAAAGCGCTGGCGGTGAATGTTTCGGACTGTGTCGCCAAAGGCGCAGTACCCTATCTTTACTGGTTGGGCTTGGCGCTACCAAAGCGCACAAACCATACATGGCTCACCAGCTTTTCCTCTGGGCTTGCTGCGGCACAACGAGATTTTGGCTGTAGCTTGGCAGGAGGTGATACCACTGCAACCACTGGCCCCGTTGTGATCAGTATTACATTGATGGGGACTATCTCAGCGAAACAAATGATACTACGTAGCGGCGCATCTGAAGGCGATGATATCTATGTGAGCGGGACAGTAGGTGATGCCGCATTGGGTTTGTGGTGTCTTGAAAATAACGAACTAGATAAGTCCGAGTTGATAACGGCTTATCAACAACCGAGTCCGCCGGTTCTATTTGGCCAGAGGCTGAAAGGGCTCGCCAGTGCGTCGGCAGACATATCCGATGGTTTGCTCGCCGACGCGGGGCATATCGCATCGGCTTCTAACGTCGGCATGGCTATTTGGCAGAATAAATTACCCCTGAGTACGCAGGCAGCCGAGGTTTTACAGTCTAACCCGGATATGTGGTCCTGCATTTGGGCAGGAGGTGATGATTACCAGATAGTTTTCACTGCACCGCCAGCGGCACGAGAAAAAATTACAAGCCTGGCCAACGAAACGGGATCACGCATTTCGCTCGTTGGCAAAGTTTCGGCTGGGCAGGGCGTTCAATTACTTGATCGAGCCGGCGAAATTGTGCAAGTTGCGTCCGGGGGTTACACGCATTTTTAATGTATGGAAGCCAGTTTATGTCAGAGAACTCTATAGATATTCAAGATGAAGCGGGCGGATCTGCGAAAGGGCTGCTTGTATTGGGTTTGCTAGGAGGCCTGTTGATCGGTGGCGGACTGGCATATTATTTCCTCAAAGATCAAATCCCGTCGACGGACGGCGATACCCCTGCAGAACAAAAGCAAGAAGACCTGGAGCCGCTGCAAGCAGTAAGGTTCGAGCGTCTGACAGTTCCAATTTATGTACGTTCCGGCAGCAGGTCCCGGTATATTGGAAATTTCTTTATCAATATTGATGTGTTGGTGCGCGGCGATGAAAATTTGATCGCTGTACGCCGATCCGAACCGCAATTGCAGCATGCGTTCATTTCAGCCATTAGCAACGGCGACCTGATGCGGGATGGGTCCTCTCAGCAACTAGACCTCGAAAAGACTTCACGCTTGTTAAAAGCCAAAGCCAACGAAGTATTAGGCTCCAATGCTATTGCTGATATTTCGATTGTGGAAGCGATGCGAATTCCAAATTAGCTGATTTTCTCTGTCTTTTTCTTGGATTCCCCCTGAGTTTTTCCCCCAACTGCGAGAAAAAACAATTTCGCGCGCTTTATAAGCGATTGCGGGCTTGCAAGCGCTGAAATTGGTTTCTAGAGTACCGCAGCGGTTGGTCAGAAACCGTGAGATTATTAGGGGCTGGTTGGTGAAATGGGACGTGTCATTAGCCGGTAAGTCTTGTTTTAAAGTTTAGAGGGGGATTCCCATGGACGTTTTGTACGTTTCCATTGCGTGCGGTGTACTTGCCGTAATTTATGGAGTTATTACGCGCGGTCAAATTTTGGCTGCTAGTGCCGGTAACGAAAAGATGCAAGAGATTGCAGCGGCTATTCAGGACGGCGCACAAGCCTACCTGAACCGTCAATATCGCACCATCGCCATTGTCGGCGTTGTTGTAACGGTTGCCTTGTTCTTGGCACTAGGTGGCATTTCGGCCTCCGGCTTTATCATTGGTGCCGTATTGTCAGGTGTCGCTGGGTACATTGGCATGTTGATTTCTGTGCGCGCCAATGTACGTACCACAGAAGCCGCAAGAACCGGGCTGCAGGAAGGCCTTACGTTGGCGTTTCGCTCTGGTGCTGTAACAGGTATGCTAGTAGCGGGTTTGGCGTTGTTGGCGATTGCCGGCTTTTATACCGTTCTTACCGGCCCGATGGGTATTGCCGAAACAGATAGACTGGTCATTGAAGGCCTTGTTTCCCTTGGCTTTGGTGCATCGTTGATCTCGATCTTTGCTCGTTTGGGCGGCGGTATCTTTACCAAAGGCGCTGATGTTGGCGCTGACCTTGTCGGTAAAGTGGAAGCTGGTATCCCTGAGGATGACCCCCGAAACCCTGCAGTAATTGCGGACAATGTTGGCGATAATGTTGGTGACTGTGCTGGTATGGCAGCCGACCTGTTCGAAACATATGTTGTTACAATTGGTGCAACAATGGTTCTCGCGGCACTGTTTATTTCTACCGGTGCAGCTGAAATTATGTCGCTACCACTTATTATCGGTGGTGTCTGTATTGTGACCTCTATTCTGGGCACCTATTTTGTTAAGCTTGGAAAAAGCAAAAGCATTATGGGAGCTTTATACAAAGGCTTTATCGTCACTGCCATTACTTCAGCAATCGCGATGTGGTTTGCAATGGATTACGCCCTAGGCTTTGACATGAACAAAACCTTCACAGCCGCAGGCGCGGAATTCTCTGGCCGTACGCTTTATTATTGCGGCCTCGTTGGCCTAGTTGTTACCGGCATTATTATTTGGTTGACCGAATATTACACTGGAACTGAGTATCGCCCGGTGAAGTCAATTGCCAAAGCATCTGAGACAGGTCACGGCACCAACGTAATTCAGGGCTTGGCGATTTCATTGGAATCAACAGCTCTTCCGACCATCGTGATTTGCGCAGGCATTATCGTTGCCTACCAGCTTGCTGGTGTTATTGGCCTCGGCTTCGCCGCTACTGCGATGTTGGCCCTTGCTGGCATGGTCGTCGCACTTGATGCCTACGGCCCTGTTACAGATAATGCTGGCGGCATTGCTGAAATGGCGGGCCTGGATGATGAAGTACGTACTCGTACCGATGCTCTCGATGCGGTTGGCAACACCACTAAAGCGGTAACCAAAGGCTATGCAATTGGTTCTGCTGGTTTGGCTGCACTTGTGCTGTTTGGCGCTTATACTGCTGACTTGGATAAATACTTCGGAGATGTGGTTGTAAACTTCGAGCTTTCAAACCCGTACGTTATTGTTGGGTTGTTTCTTGGTGCCATGCTGCCCTATCTCTTTGCCTCAATGGGCATGACAGCGGTTGGCCGCGCTGGCGGTGCCGTAGTGGAAGAGGTTCGCGAGCAGTTCCGCAATAATCCAGGCATCATGGAAGGCACGTCTAAACCCGATTACGCCCGCTCTGTGGATTTGTTGACCAAAGCAGCCATTCGCGAAATGATCGTACCTAGTTTGTTGCCAATTTTGGCACCGATTGTCGTCTATTACGCGATTACAATGGTAGCCGGCCAGGCGGCGGGCTTTGCCGCCTTAGGCGCTTTGCTTGTGGGTGTTCTTGTCGGTGGTTTGTTTGTCGCTATTTCCATGACCGCCGGTGGTGGTGCTTGGGATAACGCCAAGAAATACATTGAAGACGGCAACCACGGCGGCAAAGGCTCAGAAGCACACAAAGCTGCTGTAACTGGTGATACGGTCGGCGACCCTTATAAGGATACAGCTGGCCCTGCGGTTAACCCAATGATCAAAATCACCAACATTGTGGCGTTGTTATTGTTGGCTATGCTAGCTCATTAAACAGAGCAATCTAAAATGCGAAAGCCCCGGTTGTTGCCGGGGCTTTTTTTATGCTCAGAACTAAAAGCTCACGCTAAGAGTTTGGAAAACCCTAGCCGTTGGGGCCGCGGTTTTGATTATCGCCAGAGCCAACCGGTGCCGATCCGCCAAACCGGCCGATGCTGCCGAATATTTGTTCAAACAAATTAAGCTTTCGTCCTTTGGTTGGTGTTTTGTCGCTAACGTTCTCCACCTCACGCATGTCTTCAAGACCGAGGTTATTAACGTCCGACACCACACCGCTATCATTGAAGCTGACAATCAGGACTCTGTGCCCGGTGGCATCAGGCCAAAAAATAGGGCGAACGCGAACGGTTGTTGAAATATAATACCAAGTACTGTCGTCAAAAGTTGCCCTCATAGTCGGTGTACCCAGTGTGGTTTCCACCGATGTACGATTGTCAACACCCGGTTGAATGGCATCCGCTAGCTCGGTGTCAAAAACATATCCACGAAGCGCTTTGCCGTTACCGCAGGCAGCGGTCGTAAATGCTGCGCCAGCAATAAGGGTAAACTTGAGAATATTGTTGGTGGGTAAAGAAGGCATTGTCGTTTCAACTTTTCATAATACTAAAAACGGCGAGTAGCATCAGCTTTAATAACGGTCAGCATTGCTAAGTGCAAGGCCTCGTGTTAGAGCGGGCCAACTTTGAACAATAAATAGTGTTGGCGCATACTGCGCCCTTGTTTCTGCACTTACGTAGCCATTATGGCAGCAAAAGGACCGCTTAATGTTTGGCAAGCTGCTCGCGCAAAGAAAACTAAGGCAACAGGCAGCCCGAAACTCGCTGGATATGTACCAGCAATTGGTTACTCAGGCACGCAGCCAATATTTTTATCTATCGCCGTTTAATGTCGAAGACACTGTCGAGGGTCGTTTCGAATTGATTCTCATTCATCTGTTCATAGTGGACCATTGGCTATCAACTGACGAACAACATGTTTTACTTCGTCGAACCCTGCAGGAAACCTTAATCACTGATATGGACAGGTCACTACGTGAAATGGGTATAGGCGACATGAGCGTAGGTAAACAAATGAAACAAGTCGGTTCGGCTCTGCTGGGTCGCCTGCAAGCCTATAAGTTGACCTTTGAGCAAGCGCGTGATGATACTGAGACAAAATTAAAGCTGATCGAAATATTGGCCAGAAACATCAATGGGTATGATGATACAGGAACGGCGATGCCACTGGCGGACTATATGGTCAGCCAGAAAACGGCGCTGTCGGCTATCGATACCGTAGCATGGAAGCCCGGCGATAGTCTATTTTCAGACCCCGCCAAATAGCGTCGAAGGTCAATGTGCTGCAATTAGACGGAAAGGGGAACTTGAATGACCAAACTATTTGATTTTTCTTTCGCGCTCGACGTGGAGGATATCCAGACGGAGCCACGCAGCTACCGGCTGGAAGCCCCTGAGAGGCAACTGTCCGACCTGGCGGACCGTTTTAAACTAGTCGCCTTGAAAAAATTCTATGCAACAGCAAACGTCAATATAGACCCGAAAGCCAAAACCATTTGGATCAAGGGTGATATTACTGCGGATTTGGTACAGCAATGCGTTGTAACGTTGGGCGATGTGCCGGAAAAGATCGCTGAAAGTTTCGAACTTATGCTGGTTTCGCCCGAAACAGCCGAGCAGTTGGATGAAGACGAAGTCTACCTTGACCCAAATGCTCCAGATTATGATGCCTTCGACGGCCCAACGGTGCCGGTTGGTGACATGGTCGCACAAACACTTGCGGTATTGATGGACCCGTATCCTAAGCAAGCAGGAGCGGAAATAGAGGTGCCTAACGGGCAGGGCGTAAGCATAAACGAAGGTTTGAAAGAAAAGCCCAACCCGTTCGCTGTTTTATCAAAACTTCGCGACAAATCTTGAATTCAATGGAATATTCTATATTGTCTATCGGAAGTTAATGCTTTTCGACAATGCTGTTTATTGGGACGTAAATAGCAAATAGCGTCGTATTTTAGGTTAGGAATACTGGGTGGCCAAAAAAATAACAATCGCCGTCGACGCAATGGGCGGCGACCACGCACCTCAGATGGTAATTGACGGAGTTGCCCACGCACGCACGCTGTTTCCAGACACCAAATTTCACATCTTCGGTGATGAAGTCATCATAAAGTCGATGTTGGAGGGGTATCCCGAACTGCGCGCAGCCAGCGACATTATTCACACAGATTCGGTTGTTTCCAGCTCAGATAAACCATCACAAGCGTTGAGACGCGGTCGCCAATCATCCATGGGCCTCGCCATACAGGCGGTTAAGGATGACATAGCGGATGTGGCCATATCAGCAGGTAACACGGGCGCCCTCATGGCGTTAGCGAAATTCATGCTGCGTACGATGCCGGGCATCGACCGGCCCGCACTTGTATTCCCAATGCCGACACTGCGCGGCGAAAGTGTAATGCTGGATTTGGGGGCGAATGTTGAATGTGATAGCAATAATCTGGTCCAATTTGCCATAATGGGGGCTGCCTACGCCAATACAGTCCTTGGTTTATCGAAGCCATCAGTAGCGCTTTTAAATGTTGGTACAGAGGACCTTAAAGGCAAAGACAGCATCAAGGCAGCTGCCGACGTGTTACGTGCTTCTCCGCACCTGCGGCTCCAATTCACCGGATTTGTCGAAGGTAATGATATTGCAACCGGCGCTGTAGATGTAGTGGTAACCGATGGTTTTACCGGCAATATTGCCCTTAAAACAGCAGAAGGCACTGCGCGTTTGATGACTGATCTGCTGGGCCGGGCGTTCAAATCAACCATGATGACCAAGTTGGGGTACTTAATGGCGCGCCACGGCCTTAAGTCGCTAAAGGACCCTTTGGATCCTAATAATAACAACGGTGGTGTATTTTTGGGGCTAAACGGGCTGGTGATGAAAAGTCATGGCGGTGTCAATGCGCACGGCTTTGCCTCGGCGGTAACATCAGCGATTGATATGGCGCAAAACGATCTGATTCGCCTGATTAGTGAAAAACTGCAAAATATCACACTTGATGAAGATACTGATACACTGCAGGCAGATGATAGTCAGAAAGTTCGACCTGAGTCTTGAAAACACTAGAGAAGTGAGCGCTAAGTTGCTTGTTTCTAGTGTTTTTTCATGATTGGATGAATTCGCACCATTTGACTCTATGGCCCAGTTAAAGTAGCTTTTTCCTTTGTAGGTTCTGCCTAATATTATCAAGGGGGATGCAAGTGAGTAGCTCAACATTAACACGCGCTGATTTAACCGAAGCAATTTACGAAGAAGTCGGACTTTCCAGGAACGAGTCAGCTGATTTGGTTGAATCTGTTTTGGAAGAGGTTGCTTCATGCTTGGTTAGCGGTGAAAACGTGAAAGTTTCCTCCTTTGGCAGTTTTTTGGTGCGTCAGAAAAATGGTCGAATGGGTAGGAACCCTAAAACCGGCGAAGAAGTGCCGATTGACCCGCGCCGTGTTCTCGTGTTCCGACCTGGTCAAGTAATGAAAGACCGTATCAACGGCTAATCGTTAAGGTCTATATTAATGGATATCAACGACAGTGATGGTCGCGTTCGGGGCAGTAAAGGCAGGGACGCATTCCGTACTATATCCGAGGTTGCTGACGAGTTAGACCTGCCGCAGCATGTCTTGCGGTTCTGGGAAAGCAAGTTTAACCAGATCAAACCATTGAAGCGGGGCGGAAACCGCCGTTACTACCGGCCCGATGATGTCATTTTGCTCACCGCGATTAAAAAGCTATTACATTCAGATGGTTATACCATTAAGGGCGTGCAAAAACTTTTTAAAGCACAGGGTTTAAAAGCGACAATTGATCAGGTGATCAGCGGCGAGCCCGTCGCTATGGATCATGGGCATGACGTCGCTGTTGCAGCGCTCCAAATAGACACAACAAAAATTGACAGAGCATTGGTTCGTTTAAAAACTATTCGGTCAAAACTCAGTTAAATTTCACACATAATAAATCTACTATATTACCAATTTGACCTATTGCAGGACAAGGGGCTCACAGCTATAGTGCGCCGCGCTGATCCTCTACTAGACATTGGGTCAGTACATGCCGGGAAGTGGCGCAGTCTGGTAGCGCACTACACTGGGGGTGTAGGGATCGCAGGTTCAAATCCTGTCTTCCCGACCATTTAACGCCGTGTTCCATAGGGGCGCGGCGTTTTTGTTATAGCACCTATATGCGACAACGGACTTGTGCTCTGGTGCCTGCGCTCTAAACTGCAGATCATCCGAGCCAATTACATACTACCACGCCAATTAGCGGGAGCAGCCTTTGGAAGATATGATACTGACTTTGGCTTACCTGGTCGGTGCGGGCTTGGTCGCAGGTTTTCTCGCCGGTCTACTGGGCATTGGTGGTGGTATTGTCACAATCCCTGTCTTGTTTTTCCTTTTTGATCATCTGGGGACACCGCTGGAGTGGCGCATGCATGCTGCGATCGCCACCTCGCTCGCAATAATCATTCCAACGAACATCTCCAGTGCACGGGCCCACGATAAGAAGGGAGGAGTCGATTGGGACACCGTTAGAAGTTGGTGGTTTGTGGTAGCTGTTAGCGCTGTTCTGGGCAGTATGTTCGCTACATCGCTAAAAACGACTGAACTCGTCTATTTTTTTGCTCTGCTAGCCGGACTTTCAGCGCTTAAAATGTTGCTGCCGCTCAAGAAATGGACTCTGGGAAACGCATTGCCTACCGGTGTATTTAGATATGCTAATCCGGGTGTGATTGGTTTCTTTTCAGCGATAATGGGTATTGGCGGCGGCAGTTTTTCGGTGCCTTATATGACCATGTACAGTGTACCTATCCACCGTGCTGTTGGTACCGCCTCATTAATCGGACTGATAATCAGCGTGGCTGGTGGCCTAGGCTACCTTGTTGGCGGGCTAGGTGTGCAGGGTCTTCCTTCGGGTTCTGTGGGTTTCATTCATTTGCCTTACGCGGCCGGAATCGCCATAGCAGCTGTATTTACTGCGCCGGTGGGTGCAAAGGCTGCACATAAGATACCGCGGGCCGCGCTCAGCATTCTTTTTGGCCTGTTTCTTATCGGAGCTACATTGCGATTGATCAATGCGGTCTAAGGCATTGCGAAATAGGCAATGTTTAAGTAGTTTCAGCGGAACCCGATAGCCCACGCAGGAGAACAGGTGCATGCCTGAAAATCATCCAAATTTTTCCTCTGACTTCGCAGTGCCAAGCGAGGCACAGTGGGTGGGACTTGTGGAAAAAACTCTCAAGGGTAAGCCTTTCGCCAAAGCAATGCAGTTCGAGACCCGTGACGGCATAATTGTAGATGCTTTAGGCACACAAAAATCAGGCCACGTCGAGGCACAACCAGTACGACCCCACGGTAATTGGGCCATAGCATCACCCAATTGGGGCGGAGATGCTGCAGCCGTAAACAGGGACATTCTGATTGACTTGGAACGCGGAGTGTCTGCCATTGCTCTAACACTAGATTCTGTTGGACCAATGGGAGTGGCCCCAGAACAACTGCATGCCGCCCTTGAAGGGGTCTATTTGGACATGGTTCCGTTAACGCTTATCCAAGGCGAAGATTTTCTTGAGGGCGTGACCGCATACGAAAAGCTGGTAAAAGAACGGGGATACAGGGCGGGCGCGTTGTCCGGTTCGTTGGGTATCGATCCCATTGGCACACTAGCCAGATCAGGCAGACTGCAAACTTCCGCCGAGCAGGCCATTGAGGCTGGGGCATCAATTGCGGTTCGTTGGGCAGCGCAACAACCAAATGTCGCAACCTTCAATGCTGACGCTACGGTACTCAGTAACGCTGGCGCATCTGAATGCCAGGAGGTAGCAGGCTCGGTATCAATTGCAGTCGCCTACTTGCGGGCAATGGAACAGGCAGGGCTACCGGTCGATGTCGCTGCAACTCAAATTCAATTTACACTGTCTGCTAGCGCTGATCTCTGGCAAACCATCGCTAAATTCAGGGCTGCCCGACGCCTTTGGGCTGGGGTCTTGGCAACGTCTGGCATAGACAGCGTTCCGATGAAAATCAACGCAGTGTCCGCAGTTTACACGATCTCAAAAAAAGACCCTTGGGTGAATATTTTACGCGGCACTGCGGCCTGCTTTGCTGCGGCACTTGGTGGCGCAGACATAATCACCACGCTCCCGCATGATTTGTTTTTTGGTGCCTCAGACGACTTTTCCCGGCGCATTGCCCGCAATATTCAAATTATTCTGATGGAAGAAAGTAGCTTGGCCAAGGTTTCAGATCCAGCAGCTGGATCACATTCACTGGAGAAGTTGACGAGTGATATGGCGGAAAAATCTGCGAACCTCTTTGTCGATCTAGAAGCCTCAGGAGGAATATTGGCTAGTTTACGATCAGGTGCACTCGCTGCATCGATCGACGAGGTTGCTGCCAGTCGGGCGAAAGATATTCGACGACGTAAAATCGGTATAACCGGCGTTTCTGAATTTCCGAATATCAATGAAAACCCGATTGAGAAAACGACAGAAATCGGCGGGGAAGTCGCGACAAAACGCCCGTCCGCGGGTGAAGAAATTCCCTCGTTGCCGCTACGTAGGTTGGCGCAGGAATTTGAGGACCTTCGATTCATGAGCGACGCTATTGCCGCTAAAACGGGACACCGCCTGCGAATAGCGCTGGTAAATCTTGGCTCAGCGGCTGATTTCACCGGCAGAGCCACATTCGCAAAGAATTTTTTTGAGGCAGGCGGGATTGAAACCGTTGGAAGTGCTGGCTCCTTGACCATTGATGACGCAATCGCCGCATACAAGGTCACGGGTGTCAGCATCGCCGTTATATGCGGTACCGACAAACAATATACAGAAATGGGCGCTGAACTCGCCGCAGCTTTAAAAGGCGCTGGCTGTACACGTTTATACTTAGCGGGCAAGCCAAGCAACGCCACCGATGTTGAGGCTGCTGGAATTGATGAAAGCATTTATATGGGTTGCGATGTTATCGAGGCTGTACAGCGTGCTTATCGTGCACTCGGGCATATGACCGCGGGGGGTCAATTGTGAGCAAAATTCCCGATTTTTCCAACTTCTCACTTGCCCCAACAAATAATGAGGCGCAGGCTGCAAGCGCTGAACCTTGGACAACGCCAGAAGGCATTGCCGTTAAATCCAGTTACGGCCCTGAGGATATCGCAGGGTTGAAGTTTACTGGCGGTTTGCCGGGAGTAGCACCTTATTTGCGTGGCCCATATCCAACAATGTATGTGACCCGCCCCTGGACGGTTCGCCAGTATGCAGGGTTCTCTACCGCTGAAGATTCTAACGCTTTTTATCGACGTAATCTTGCAGCGGGACAAAAAGGACTATCTGTCGCCTTTGATCTTGCGACACACCGTGGTTATGACAGCGACCATCCCCGCGTTGCGGGTGATGTTGGTATGGCTGGGGTTGCCATCGACAGCATATACGATATGCGCACATTGTTTGACGGTATTCCGTTGGACCAAATGTCTGTGTCTATGACTATGAACGGCGCCGTACTGCCGATTTTGGCACTTTTTATCGCCGCCGCGGAAGAACAAGGGGTTAGTCCGGAAAAACTGTCGGGTACCATTCAGAACGACATTCTCAAGGAGTTTATGGTTCGTAATACTTATATTTACCCGCCAAAACCGTCTATGCGTATCATCTCAGACATTTTTGCATATTCGTCTCGCAACATGCCCAAATATAATAGTATTTCCATCTCCGGCTATCACATGCAGGAAGCTGGTGCGACCGCCGACCTAGAGCTTGCCTATACGCTTGCTGACGGTGTGGAATATCTGCGTGCCGGCGTTGAAGCAGGCATGGATGTGGACACATTTGCCCCGCGCCTCAGTTTCTTTTGGGCCATCGGTATGAATTATTTCATGGAAGTCGCCAAGATGCGTGCAGGGCGACTGCTATGGGCGAACTTGGTTAATCAATTCGATCCCAAATCGGATAAATCGCTGTCTTTGCGTACACACTGTCAGACCTCTGGCTGGTCGCTAACCGCGCAGGATGTTTACAACAATGTTTCGCGCACCTGTATCGAAGCGATGGCGGCCACACACGGACACACTCAGTCATTGCACACCAATGCGCTAGATGAGGCGCTTGCACTGCCAACGGACTTTTCCGCCCGCATCGCACGCAATACTCAGCTGTTTATTCAGCAAGAGACTGGCACTACTGACATTATCGACCCTTGGGGTGGCAGCTATTATGTGGAACGATTGACTGCCGATTTGGCCGCGAAAGCTTGGGGCCACATACAAGAAGTTGAAACCGAAGGCGGTATGGCAAAAGCCATTGAAGCAGGCATTCCCAAACTGCGTATCGAAGACGCTGCGGCGCGCACACAGGCCCGCATAGATAGTGGCAGGCAAACCGTGGTCGGCGTTAACAAATATCAGCTCGACGAAACCGAGGAAATTGATGTTCTCAAGGTTGATAACAGCGCGGTTCGGGCGTCCCAGTTGGAAAAACTGGCGCGACTACGGGCAGAACGCAGTGATACGGAAGTGAAGGCAACACTTGATGCGCTGACGAAAGCCGCCGATACTGGCACCGGCAACCTGCTGGAATTGGCGGTTAACGCGGGCCGGGCGAAAGCCACCGTTGGTGAAATATCGCTGGCACTTGAGAAAGTATATGGCCGCCATAAAGCAGATGTTAAAGCTGTAACAGGGGTGTACAGAAACGAAGTGGGTAAATCAGATCAAATAGACAAGGTTCTTGCCATGGTGTCGACTTTCGAGAAGAAAGACGGCAGGCGCCCACGTATCCTGATTGCAAAAATGGGTCAAGACGGTCACGATCGCGGCCAGAAGGTAGTTGCCTCTGGCTACGCCGACTTGGGTTTTGACGTGGATATTGGTCCGTTGTTTCAAACACCGGAAGAAGTTGCCCGCCAGGGCGTGGAAAACGATGTGCATGTCATCGGAGCGTCGTCGCTGGCTGCAGGCCATTTAACATTGGTACCTGCGTTGAAGGCAGCGTTGAAGAAGATTGGCCGCGAGGACATCATGGTAATCGCGGGTGGAGTTATTCCGCCACAAGACTACGAGGCGCTCTATACTGCCGGGGCAGAGGCCATTTTCCCACCAGGTACAGTGATTTCGGACGCGGCAATTGAATTGATCGAAAAATTGAACGCTCGGTTAGGCTATGCCTAAAGCCGCCGCCGGAAAAATCCTCAGTATTGATGTGCTTTTTGAGGGAGTCCGGAATTCTGACCGTGCGATGATTGGCCGTGCCATTACGCTCGTAGAGAGCCGCAACCCCGACCATCAAACCCGTGCTCAGGAACTGTTGCACAAGCTACTGCCATTTGCAGGCAACAGCCAGCGGGTTGGCATATCGGGCGTGCCGGGCGTCGGTAAATCCACCTTCATTGAAGCGTTGGGAACCAAGTTGACTAGCCAGGGTAAAAAGGTTGCTGTGCTGGCAGTGGATCCGTCCAGTAGGCGAACCGGCGGTTCAATTCTGGGTGATAAAACCCGTATGGACGAACTGTCAGCCGACTTGAACGCTTTCATTAGGCCAAGTCCCAGTGCTGGTGTTCTTGGCGGCGTCGCGCGCGCAACGCGTGAGACCATAGTGATATTAGAGGCCGCCGGGTTTGACACCGTTCTGGTGGAAACCGTGGGAACTGGCCAATCCGAGACCATGGTCGCAGACATGGTGGACTTTTTCCTCGTATTAATGTTACCCGGCGCTGGCGACGAATTGCAGGGCATAAAAAAAGGCATTCTTGAACTGGCGGACATGGTTGCTGTCAACAAAGCTGATGTGTTTGAGCAAAAGTTAAAACAGGCAGTCAATGGATACAAATCTGCGCTACATATCATGAGCGACGTCAGTCCCAATTGGCACCCACCAGTGATAACGTGCTCGGGGCTTACCGGACAGGGTATAGACGATTTATGGGGACGCATTGAAAAGCATCGACGGTTAATGACGGACAACGGCGAGCGCGACACAAGACGCGAGAACCAGCGACTGACATGGCTAGCAAGCCAGCTGCAAGATCGCCTAATGGACCAGTTTTACAGTGATCCGGATTTGAAGAGCCTGCTGAACGATGTACAGGCTGAATTGCGGGCAGGCACTACCACCGTTTCAACCGGTGTAGATCGTTTGCTAAGTGCTTTTCATCGCAACAATTCAGCCTAGTTTTCCACGCGCCCTTTTGACGATTCGATTAGTTTGGCGCTGTCATAACCGATACCGTCTTTGAACACGGTAACCACCTTGGTGATGTCACTAATATCTAGATCAGGCTTCCCGTCGATGATGATCAAATCGGCGTTTTTCCCTACAGAAACAGTTCCAATTGCCGCTTCACGCCCCATGGAAATTGCGCCGTTTAAGGTCGAAATTTTAATTGCTTCAATTGGCGTAAAGCCCGCCTCTACGAGAAGTTTCAATAATTCGTGATTTGCAAAACCTGCAACCGTTCCACCGATTCCGGTGGTGTCAGAACCTGTGACGATAAGGCCGCCTTTATCAGCAAAAGCCTTCTCCCATGCCATTTCCTTACGGACTGCCCGCTCCCAAATATCATTATCCAGTGCACGCGCATAACCCTGAGCGTGATTGCCCAGATAATGCGCCTTTGCACCGTGACCGAGCGCGTCAATGGCCGCGGAATTAGGTGGGTTCACTGTTGCGGAAATGCGTGCCAGCACCGCCAGTGTGGAGGTGATGGCGGTTTTATTCTTGATCAACTTGTCCATAAGCGCTTGAACTTCAGTGCTTTCTAGTTCCAGTTCCATGAAACGAGCCAATGGAAAACCGCCGCATTTGTCTTTTTCGCGGCCCTCAACAAAATCGGTAGCCAGTAGAAAGCCGTGTTCAAGGTTGTCAATACCAAGGTCAGAAGCTTCACCGTACGTGACAGAGCAAAGATGACCCGCAACTTTCAATCCGCGACTGTGTGCTTGTTCAATCGCTGCACCGAGCACATCATTTGTCACATTCATATAGGCTTTGAAAGATGTCATGCCCTGATCGGCCCAATAGTTTACGAATGTAACCGCTTCATCAACCGTTTCGATTTCCGGTGCTTGCAGGAACTGAGCGGGCGCCCCTTCGACAAAAGGTGCGCTGGTGTCAAAATTGGGCCCAACCAACCGGCCAGAGCCGATGTATTGTTTCACCTTCAAGTCCGTATAGGGCTCAAAACTGCCCGCAGTGCGTGCTGTGGTAACACCTGCTGCAAGGTAAAGCCGCGGAAAAATAACGGGTTGTGTGCTTTGGATGAACCAGTCTGGATCGCTAGCATTATAGAACATATGTTCGTGAAGCATTACGAAACCCGGAAGAACAGTTTTACCCGCCAAATCGATAATTTCGGAGTTTTTAGGTACGAGAAGTACCCCATCGGGCGCTATTGAGACTATTTTACCATCCCGAATTAGAATGCTGTGCCGCTCCACCGCGCTTACCCCGGTACCGTCTACAATCCGTGCATTTGTCAGTAAAACTGTTTCCGTGTTAACCGAAACGAACGGCTTGGACTGTTCTGAAAAGTCGAGTGCTTGCGCGAAAGTGCTTGCCGAAAGGAATATCCCGGCAAAAGCCGCGTTCATGAAATTAATAAGTCTCATCTTGAATGCCCCGATATATTGCCGGTCCGATAACGAACCGCGCCTGAATTCCCACCACTACGTATGCTGTCTAAAGCAGATCGCTGCGTCAAGCGCAGTAGACAGCAAATCAAGTCAATGTGACCGGTAAGGCAAAGGGAAGGAATGTGGAGGCAAGCAGGTATCAGTATAACTTTGGGTTAGTTATTCAGGTTGGCCCACTCATAAAAACTAACTACATCACCACTCCGCTGGCAGTCAGGCGCTGCAAGTTCAACAAACAGTTTCGCGATGTCCCCTGGTGCAGGTAGATCTTCAGGGTTTTCACCAGGTGCCGCTTTGGCGCGCATGCTGGTGCGGATCGGTCCAGGATTAATAACATTAGATTTAATATTATTAATTTTATTTTCATTTGAATAAGTTAAGGCAATATTCTCAACTGCTGCCTTAGACATCATATAGCCGCCCCAATAGGCTTTGTCCTTACCAGCACTGCCCGACGAAACAACTATCACCCGGCCAGAATCACTTTCTTTCAACAATGGATAAGAGTGCGTATAAAGCGCCAGTTGGCAGTGACGTTAATGTCGAGAAGCTCCTGAAAGTCTTTGACACTTATGTGGCCAAGCGGTGAAAGCGGTCCCAAAATTGCGGCGTTGCCAACAAATATGTCCAACTTTCCCCAACGCTCATGAATGGTCGCACCCAGTCGGTCAATGGCAGCCCCGTCTTTCAGATCGAAGGGCACCAATGTGCAACTTTGTCCCAACGCCCGAATTTCGTCGTCTAGGCTTTCGAGCGCCGCTTGTGAGCGGGGGCGTGCAACGGCGATGATGTCAGCACCCTCTGCAGCCATTGCAAGGGCCACAGCGCGGCCAATACCGCGAGACGCACCAGTTACTAGGGCAAGCCTGCCTTCTAATCGTTTGGTCATGGTGGAGCTCCGGTTAGGCACGCAGGGGCGTTATCATATCGAGCTGACGCGACTGTTGGTCTTCATCAGACTTGTCCGTTAAAAAAGTGGGGTAATCACCGGTGAAGCAGGCATCACAGTGAGACGGCGCTTCGGCGTCACGCCCTTCAGGATGGTTAACCGCGCGGTACAATCCGTCAATGGACACAAACGACAGGCTGTCAGCGTTAATATGTTTCCGCATGGCTTCCAGTTCCATACGAGCCGCTAGCAGTTTTTTACGTTCCGGCGTATCAACACCGTAGAAACAGCTATGCGCGGTTGGTGGCGACGCGATCCGCATATGAACTTCGGTCGCGCCAGCTTCACGCATCATGGTCACTATTTTCATTGATGTGGTGCCGCGAACGATAGAGTCATCAACCAAAATGACACGTTTGCCTTCGATGTTTCTGCGGTTTGCATTGAGTTTCAGCTTAACACCCAAATTACGGATTTGATCGCTGGGTTCAATGAAAGTGCGGCCTACATAATGGTTACGAATGATGCCTAATTCGAAGGGGATACCTGATTCCTGTGCGTAGCCAATCGCAGCAGGTGTGCCCGAATCTGGTACGGGAATAACAATATCCGCTTCAACAGGATGCTCACGTGCCAACTCGGCACCGATGTTCTTACGAACTTCATAAACACTCATATTATCGGTGAAGCTGTCAGGCCGCGAAAAATATACATGCTCAAAAATGCAGGGGCGTGGTTTTTCTTCCGGAAAGGGCTTTGATGACTGCATCCCTTCTTCCGTAATCACCACCAACTCGCCGGGTTCGATATCGCGCACATAATCTGCACCGATAATATCCAGCGCGCAGGTTTCTGAACAAAGGATGTAAGATTTATCCAGTTTTCCCAATACTAGAGGGCGCACACCAAGTGGGTCGCGTACACCGATAAGGCCTTCTTTGGTCAGGGCAACAAGCGAGTAGGCCCCCTCCAGTTGTCGAAGGGTATCAATAATCCGCTCCATCAACGTGCGATAACGGCTTGTGGCGATTAGATGGATGATAACTTCTGTATCAGACGTGGACTGGAAGATAGACCCACGCTGCACCAGCGACTTACGCTTGTGGCTGGCGTTGGTCAGGTTACCGTTGTGGGCAACTGCAAAACCACCCGACGCAAACTCGGCAAACAATGGCTGACAATTTCGCAATATTGTTTCGCCTGTAGTGGAGTAGCGTACATGTCCAATGGCGGTATGGCCGGGCAGGCTGTCTATCACGGCTTGATTGGTGAAATTGTCTGCCACATGCCCAAGCACCCGCTTGGTGTGAAATTCATCGCCGTCAAAAGCGGTAATCCCGGCAGCTTCCTGGCCCCGGTGCTGCAGGGCATGTAGGCCCAGCGCCGTGTGTGCGGTGGAGTCCTGAGTGCCAAATATACCGAAAACACCGCATTCTTCGCGCAATTTGTCGTCGTCAAATGGATGTGAAAACGATGGAGTGGCGTCGGTCATGGTGTCACCCTTTAATCGTCGCGTACTACTACGGCTTGGCACAGTGCCAGCAGCCTTGCAAAACCCACTCATCCTATATCGTTATTGCGGCCTGATGCCTAGAGGCAAGATGACTTTTATATAAATTTTTATTGCGGCCCTTAGGTGCCGTCATCTTTCTCTACTTTTTCCAGAAGCTCGTCGAGTTTTTCGCGGTTTTCTTCCATATATTTGGCAGCTTGTTCCTCGAGTGCATCATTGATGAACTGGCTGGGAACAGCATCAGCAGCTCGCTTTAGATATTCGTCACCGAATTCACCTGGCTCATCACCCAGCGCATCTCCAGCGATCGAACTTAACATTTCTGCCCCCCATGCTACCAAGGGTTTGGTTTGCGCATCGGCGATCCATTTGGGTTCGTCGCCGGGCACCAATTTAACGAAGGCAAAATAAAGGGCGGATACCAACACCATACCGCGCAATAGGCCAAAAAGTGCCCCCAACGATCGGTCTAAAAATCCAACCGGGCTGTTTTTGATCGCCCCACCGATCAGGCTAGCCAACCATTTCAGCAGGATCAGGCCACCAATGAACAAACCAGCATAGGTTAGGGTATCTGCCAGCCACGAAGGCTCGATGTAAGGCCTGACATAAGGCACAATCAATTCGCCAGCGAACACAACGCCGACAATTGTCGCCACCCAGGCCAGTAGGCTGAGGGCAACTGTGGCAAACCCACGTCCAAATGCTAAAATGACAGAAAGCCCGATCACAATCAGCACAGCAATATCAAAAGCAGTCAATGTTGTTGCATCCATGGGGTCAAAATCCTCGACTCGTAGTCAGTTTCGCGTCGCTTTAAGCGTCCGGGAAAAAGTTGCTGACCAAATCACCGATTCTGGTAATGGTCTGCCGTTGCATTTCCTTGCGGCCCTGTTTTTTTCCTTTTGGCATTATAGCACGAGAAAACCCTAATTTCGCGGCTTCTTTAAGGCGTCCATCGGTTTGCGATACACTTCTGACATCGCCTGATAAGCTAATTTCCCCGAAAACGACGGTTTCATCGGGCAGGGCAGTTTGAGAAAGGCTGGACATCAGTGCTGCGGCTACGGCCATATCTGCCGCCGGTTCTGAAATTTTAAGACCACCCGCAACATTAAGGTAAACATCGCAGGCAGAAAGGCCTAAGCCCGCGCGGGCGTCCAATACTGCCAGCACCATGGCTAACCGCCCGGCATCCCAACCAACAACAGCGCGGCGTGGGTTGGCGGCCGAAGATGGTGCCACTAATGCCTGAATTTCAACCAATACGGGGCGTGACCCTTCAATGCCTGCGAACACACATGAACCCGGCTCTCTGATGTTATGATCAGCCAGAAACAGTTCTGATGGGTTTGTGACTTCTTGCAGGCCAAGACCAGTCATCTCGAAGATGCCAATTTCATCGGTGCCGCCAAAACGATTCTTGACTGCCCGAAGTATGCGGAACTGATGGCCGCGATCGCCTTCAAAATACAATACGGTGTCCACCATATGCTCTAACACACGCGGTCCGGCGATTTGGCCATCTTTGGTCACGTGGCCCACCAGAATAACCACAATGCCGCGGCGTTTGGCAAAACTGATCAGTTCGTGCGCACACACCCGAACTTGGCTAACGGTGCCGGGCGCGGATTCAACATGATCAGCATATAATGTCTGGATCGAATCGATAACCACAGCCTTCGGTGCGTTGCTTTCACCCAGGGTCGTCAAAATATTGCGAAGGCTGGTTTCACAGCCTAACTTCAGCGGTGCACCTTGCAGGCCTAATCGGTTTGCCCGCATCTGAATTTGGGCGGTGGCTTCCTCGCCGGAAATATAGATGCAGTCCTCACCCTTAAGCGCCAAGGCCGCCGTTGCCTGCAGCAACAGTGTGGATTTCCCGATGCCAGGGTCACCGCCAACTAACACTGCACTTCCGGGCACAAATCCACCACCTAGCGCCCGGTCCAACTCGGAAATGCCTGACAGCGTACGAGGGGCCTCAACAATAGGTTCATTGAGGGATACCAGTGAAACCGCGCTGCCCTTCTTCTGGCTCAGCCCCTTAGGGGCGCCAGAAACTGCGGCTGTATGTTGGCTCACGGTATTCCAACCACCACAGTCATCGCATTTTCCCTGCCAGCGGGAATAAACCGCGCCGCAGGAACCGCAGGCAAATGTTTGTTGAGGTTTTGCCATCAGGGTTTCAACAACTGCATTTCGATGGGACCTTGAGCACGGCCATGGATAAACTGGTCGACATAATCGTTGCCAGACGCGTCAATCTGGCTTTTGTCGCCTTCCCAGATAATCTTGCCCTGATACAGCATGGCAATGCGGTCAGCGATCTTGCGTGCACTGGCCATGTCATGGGTGATAGACAGCGTTGTCGCGCCTAGATCTTGGACACATTCCACAATCAGGTCGTTGATGACATCCGACATAATAGGGTCCAGACCTGTGGTGGGCTCATCAAAAAAGATAATTTCGGGTTCGCTGGCGATTGCGCGTGCCAACCCCACCCGCTTTTGCATACCGCCAGACAGTTCCGCCGGTGATAGATCACCCACATCTGGTGTTAAGCCAACACGTCGAAGCTTTTCAATAGCGATCTCACGGGCCTCGACTTTGTTCATGCCCTTGCCCTGTATCAGGCCAAAGGCAACGTTTTGCCAAACTGGGATGCTGTCAAACAGAGCAGCTCCCTGGAACAGCATGCCAATTTTGGCGAGAATCGGTTTTCGCTCACGGTTTGAAAGAGTTGTAATTTCGGTGCCGTCAACCTTGATGGAGCCTTGTTCAGGCTTGAGAATACCGAGAATCGATTTTAGCGCGACTGACTTTCCGGTACCTGACCCGCCAATGATCACTACAGATTCGCCTTTTTGTACCGTTAGGCTAAACCCGCTCAACACATGCTTGGGGCCAAAGGACTTATGAATATTATCCATTTGGATCATAGGGGTAATCTTTGCTTGCTCAGTCATACCTGATTTCCAAATACGATTACTGTTATGATCAGGTTAGCTAGCAAAATCATGATGAAGGCCGAAACCACTGCATTGGTTGTAGCTTTGCCAACACCTTGCGCGCCGCCGCGGCTGTTGTACCCGTGATAGCTGCCCATTAGCGCAATGATGAATCCAAACACTGCTGCTTTCACCATCGAGGAAACAATATCAGCGTTTTCAAGGAAGTCCGCAGTAACCTGAAGGTATGTACCTGAGTTTAGGCCAAGACGTTCTGTCCCGATTACAAACCCGCCAAGAACGCCGATGGTATTGGCGACCAGCACAAGAAGGGGCAGAGTAAGCACTGCAGCGATCAGCCTTGGCACGACCAGATAATTGATCGGGTCTGTCGACAGTGTTGTTAGGGCATCGATCTGTTCAGTAACGCGCATGGTGCCCAACTCAGCTGCCATAGCAGACGACACTCGCCCGGCAACCATCAGTCCGCCAAGTACCGGCCCCAGCTCACGCACTATGGCGATTACGACGACACCCGGCACCACCGATTCTGCGTTAAAGCGGCTTCCGCCGACAAAAATTTGCTGCGCTAATGCTGCCCCCGTAAACAGTGCAGTGAGGCCAACCACAGGCAGGCTATTATAGCCGATAAGCCACATTTGTTGGAGCGCTAGCCGCCAGTATATAGGCGGCATAAATATATGCATCACGGCAATGGCGGCGAAATGGGAAAGCCGACCGATCTCCGCAAGGGCGTTTAAAAAAACACGCCCGATTGTCGCTAGTGGGTTTGTCACACATTAATCCATTTGTTGCCATTATGTTCTTGCTGCATAGAACCTGTTTAACGGGCATTATGGAAATGAAAAGTGGCTATTTCAAGAGAAGCGCATTCAAAGATGGATTTAAGCGTTATTTTCCCTGAAAATTGGCAGGCCGTTTCTGAAGAAACGCCATGACACCCTCAACACAGTCGTCTGAACGCCCAGCGTCACGTTGAGTTTGCGATTCCTGGTGTAACTGCTCGGCATAACCGTTTGTAAGCGATTGAGCGACAAGGTGGCGAATACCGCCGAGGGCTTTTGTTGGCCCCTTCGCCAGTTTAGTTGCTAATTCGCTCCCGCGCGATTCTAATTTATCGTCATCAACAGCTTCAAAAATCAGTCCCCATTCCTGAGCGGTTTCTGCGGGCAGGCGCTCACCCAACATCATCAATGCGCGTGCACGCGCCGTGCCGATAAGTCGCGGTAAAATATATGTACTGCCTGCGTCGGGAACCAAACCGATATTAACAAAAGCCTGCAGAAAATAAGCTGACTTCGCCGCCACGACTATGTCTGCAGACAACGCTACAGACATGCCTGCACCAGCAGCGACACCGTTGACAATTGAAATTACAGGAACGTTCAGCGCACTCATTTCCAACAAAACCGGGTGATACCCGTGGATCAACCCTTCGCCCAGGTCGCGGTTTTCATCACCGAAGGCATCTACAGCCAAGTCAGCCCCCGAACAAAACGCGCGCCCCGCACCCGTAATCATCAGTGCGCGCACGCCGTTAGATGGCATAGAGACTTCACGGATAGCATCCAGCATGTCTTTGAGCATGCCAGCAGACAACGCATTCAGCTTGTCAGGCTGATTGAGCGTAATCGTTGCCAGACCATCATCAATTGTAAAAAGAATATTGTCGTAACCAGCCATATTTGCCTCCCTTGGTTTAAAACTAAACTAGAGTGCCCGCGCAGGCAGGCAAGGGCTGGCATAATGGCAGCATCTATTTCTTATCGTTACCGAACGGTCCTGCAAGAAAGGCAGGGACATGCGGGCCCATACCGACAAAAGGTTCTTTGGGCATGTCATCAGGTGCCATACCGGGGTGGCTGTCCCGGCGCCCGCGTTGAGGCCGACCGCTCCGCTCGCTGCCTTGCTTGTTTTTGCTGCGAGGGGCCCGGTCAGAAGTAGCAGAAGCCCCAGTGTTTTTGGACTGTCTTGTTTGCGGCTTGTCTTTTCTTGCTTCGTCTGAAGTAGTTTTCTCTGGCTGCTCATTCACCGGCTTAGCGTCGCTGTCAGCAGGTTTGCGCGGCGCCCGCTTTTCACGTTCAAGGTTGAAATCCTCATCGCGCGGCAGCGGAGATCCGGTTAATTTTTCGATCCCATCGATCAGACGAACATCCAGTTTCGATTTAACTGCCAGAGTATAAGCCGTTCCCTTGCGTCCCGCGCGCCCGGTGCGGCCAATCCGGTGTACATAATCATCAGGGTGCCCTGGTACATCAAAGTTAAACACATGGCTTACATCCGGAACATCAAGGCCTCGGGCCGCAACATCAGACGCGACCAGCAGCTGAATTTCATTTTCCTTAAACTGGCGCAGCGTTTCCATTCGGTCGCGCTGTTCCATGTCGCCGTGAAGCTGGCCAACGCTAAAACCGTGACTTCCGAGTGAGGCATAGACCTCTTTAACATCGCGTTTGCGATTACAAAAAACGATCGCGTTTTTGATCTCTTCGGTGCGCAGTAATTGTCTCAGTGCCTTGCGTTTATCGCGCGGCCCGACTTCAACCAGTTTTTGTGTGATTGTCGTGGCGGCCGTTGCGGGGCGTGCCACTTCAATCTTTTTGGGGTCATCGAGGAATTTCTTAGTCAACCTGTGGATTGCTGGTGGCATGGTGGCCGAGAAAAACAGTGTCTGGTGCTTCTTGGTAATACGCTCACAGATTTTCTCCACGTCCGGGATAAAACCCATGTCCAACATTCGATCAGCTTCGTCAATCACCAGAATATCTATGCCGTTCAACAGCAGCTTGCCACGTTCGAAATGATCTAATAGCCGGCCAGGGGTCGCAATCAAAACATCTGCACCGCGGCCAAGGGCCTTTTCCTGCTCAGCAAAGTTTACCCCACCAATCAACAGGGCCATCGATAACTTGTGGTTTTTGCCGTATTTTTCAAAGCTCTCCGCCACTTGCGCGGCTAGCTCTCGAGTAGGCTCGAGAATAAGCGATCGCGGCATACGTGCCCGTGCACGCCCTTCTGCCAAGATATCGATCATAGGTAGCGTGAAAGAAGCGGTTTTTCCGGTGCCGGTTTGTGCGATGCCAAGAATATCACGGCCCATCAAAACCTGAGGGGCGGCCTGCGCCTGAATGGGGGTTGGCTCAGTATAGCCTGCGTCCGCAACCGCTTTTAGCGTCGGTTCGCTAAGCCCAAGTAGTTCAAAACCCATTCTGTATCCCAACTGTTAACCTGTTCAATTTGCGCGCAGGATAGGCACGCAGCGCTCAAAGTCAACGCTAGAGAAGGCTACGGCCAATTTAGGAGATGCAAAACAGCCACCAATGCCGCATTTATGTGACAGTAAACTTGAATTAGATACCTAGATATCCAATGCTTCCAGGTCCGCTTCATTATCGCGAATAAATTCAAAGCGTTTTTCCGGTTTTTTGCCCATCAGGTTATCCACCAACGTGTTCACAACTGCCCGATCTCCATATTCTGGCGGAAGTGTAACCCGGAGTAGCGTGCGGTTCGCCCGCGCCATCGTGGTTTCCTTTAGCTGTGCTGGCGGCATTTCGCCTAGGCCCTTAAATCGGCTGATCTCAATGTTGGTTTTACCCTTGAACTCGCGTTCCATCAATTCGTCTTTATGGACGTCATCGCGGGCATAAAACACCGTGCCGCCTTTAGCCAATAGGAAGAGGGGCGGTTGTGCCAGATAAAGCCGACCATCTTTCACGAGTCCAGGCATTTCCTGAAAGAAGAAGGTCATCAACAGGGTGGCGATATGGGCGCCGTCCACGTCCGCATCAGTCATAATCACCACTTTTTCGTAACGCAGAGCATCGCTGTCATAATGGTCGCGCGTACCGCAACCTAGTGCCATAATGAGGTCACGAATTTCCAGGTTAGCCGCAATCTTGTCGCGGGTAGCAGATGCAACATTGAGGATTTTACCACGGATTGGCAATATAGCCTGGGTTTTCCGATCTCGCGCCTGTTTGGCGGATCCGCCCGCGCTGTCACCCTCCACGATATATATTTCTGTGCCCTCTGAGCCATCGCTGGAGCAATCAGTCAACTTACCAGGTAGGCGCAACTTACGTTTATTCACAGCGGTTTTGCGCTGAATATCTTTCTCTTGCTTGCGCCTTAGTCGGTCTTCCAAGCGCTCCAGCGCCCATGTCAGCAAGCTGTTGGCGCGTTCAGGTTGATCACCTAGCCAATGGTCAAATGCCTCGCGTATCGCATTTTCTGTCAGGCGCTGGGCCTCGGCGGTTGAAAGCTTGTCTTTGGTCTGGCCCTGAAACTGAGGGTCACGGATAAACACCGACAGCATCGAGCATGATGCACCGCAAACATCGTCCAGAATAAGCCCAGACGCTTTTTTGTTCCCCGCTAATTCAGCGTGCGCTTTCAGACCGCGCAGTAACGCACTTCTAAGGCCGGTTTCGTGAGTGCCGCCAAGCGGGGTAGGCACCGTATTACAATAACTGTTTGAAAATCCGTCGCCGAATTCTGGCCAATGAATAGCCCATTCAACTCGTCCTTGTTCATCAGGGAACAGGGCCTGGCCTGCGAAAGGTGCTTCGGTAACGCAGGCGCGCTTTTTCATCGTGTCGCCCAAATAGTCTGCCAACCCACCAGGGAAGTGCAGGGTGGCTTCACCAGGTGTGGCATCACCGTCTTTGATCAAGCCTGGCGCGCATTTGAACCGAATTTCAACACCGCGGAACAAATAGGCTTTGGAACGAGCCAATGCGTATACCCGTGCCGGTTTGAAACTGATTTTACTCCCGAATATCTCATAGTCGGGCAGGAAGGTAGCTTTGGTGCCGCGCCTGTTGGCAACAGCGCCCATATCCTCAAGTGGGCCCATTGGTTTGCCGCGCGAAAAGCTTTGTCGGTAGAGTTTTTTGTCACGCGCAACCTCAACGCTTAGCCATTCGGAAAGCGCGTTTACCACTGAAACACCCACACCGTGCAAACCGCCAGAGGTGGCGTAAGCGTCGGAACTGAACTTGCCGCCCGAGTGTAGCGTTGTCAGGATAACCTCAAGCGCCGATTTTTTTGGAAATTTGGGGTGTGGGTCCACAGGAATACCACGACCATTGTCGCTGATAGAAAGCGAGCCGTCTTCATGCATGGAAACATTAATACGACTGGCATGGCCAGCCACGGCCTCATCCATGGAATTATCCAGAACTTCAGCCACCAGATGGTGCAAGGCACGTTCATCCGTGCCACCAATATACATACCCGGACGCTGGCGAACCGGCTCCAGGCCTTCAAGAACTTCGATATCTTTTGCGGAATAATCGGTCTTGGTCTGTGATACTTCAAACAGGTCGCTCATTGCCCCACCTATACTGTTAACAAACAAGAATTAGCCCTTGCGCAAGGCCGCGTCAAGCAAGAGCCTTTGATTTGTAAGGCTTTTTCAAAAATACTATATGTTGTGTTGTAAATTTGGATAAAATCCTATATTTTGTGGTTCATCGTTAGGTTGAGCGAAACACACTTTAGGCCGTTAAGCATTCATAAACTGAATTGCTATAGCCTACAGTGGGGTCTTAAAGAGGGCAGCTTATGGCACAGTCAATGGCAGCGAATTTCTGGAACCGCATGACACATCCTTTCGGAGGAAGCAGCTCACCTGAAGGTGTTTTGGAAAATGGAACCGGACCCGCACCGTCGGTGGGTGACCGTTACATGCAAACCAAACAGGGCACACCTGTCTGGGTAGTTGAAAATGTGCTCAGCGTCACAGCAAGTCGGTACCCGTTGGTGCGGCTGACAAGCGAAAAATATCCTGACCTGATGAAAATTGTATCGTTATCAACGCTGGCTGACCACGGCGAGTTCACCCGAGCCCACTAGCTTTTGTGTGCCGTATAGAGCTTACAAGTATCGATCTGTTCTACTTTCGAATCCCATTTATATTCGGTCGAAAACTTTTTTACGGCGCGAAATAGGCAGTTTATCCAGTTTTCTCCGCTGATCGTACAGTTACCTCTAAACATTTGGCATCATCCTATACACAGTATTGGTAGTCCTTCTAGCCAGGCTGGTTTAAGGGACTGAACCACGAAGACTGAAAAGCCTCGGAATTTCCCCCGAGGCTTTTCCCTTTTTTGTTTTGATTTTCAGGTATTGACTACTTTCTTCAGCAAGCTGTCTTTGTATGCTCTGCCGATGGGAACAAGCGCCCCCACAGTCGCAATCTGATTGCCGGATATTTTTTCTACGTGATCCAAATTGACTATGTGTGATTTTTGAACCTGCATAAATTTGTCTTTAGGTAGTTTTTCAAGCCAAGAATGCAATGTTCCCAAGATGTAATACCGTGTATTCACCATATTAAGGTGCAGGAAATTTCCATCTGAGGAAATATGTACTAAGTTGTCCAAATCCAGCCTGACAAAATCTCCATCAACCTTGATAAACAAAGATTGGTTGGCGCTCGTTTCATGTGAAGTTTGCTTTTCTAACTGCTTTTCCTTCACTCTTGAAATTGCCGTGCAAAACCTTTCAAAGGAAAATGGCTTCAATAAGTAATCTGTTACGTTGAGTTCGAACCCCTCCAAGGCATGTTCCGAGTATGCCGTCGTAACAATCACATTTGGTGGGGTTTGGAGTGTTCTTAAGAACGAAAAGCCATCCATTTTGGGCAAATGAATGTCTAGAAAAATGAGGTCAGGTGTCTGCTTTTGCATTAGCGCAATAGCCTGTGCTGCGCTGCCACAGACTCCAAGAAGTTTTAAGTGTTCCAGCTCCGATATATATGTTTCCAGCACCCGTTGAGCAGGTAATTGATCTTCGATGACTAGACATCGGATATCTGTCATAGCTGTTGTTCCCTCACAAGATGGTTCCAACCGGTTCAATTGGCATTTTAAGGTTCAGCTCGAAGATGCCATCCGTGATCCTGTCTTCAAGCGAAAATTTTTTCTCACATAACAGCTCCAGTCGCCGACGGACGTTGGCTATTCCCAATCCATTTTCTTTGACACCCTCATTATTCGACCGCTTATCCTCGTCGAATGTATTGCGGGTTTTCAGACTCAAATGCTCGTCGCCAATGTTGATGAAAATCTCAATTTTAATGTCTTTTTCCTGGGTATCGAGGCTGTGCTTGAAACAATTTTCAACGAGCGTAATCAGTACAAATGGAAGGATAGATTTACCTGCAACCGAGCCCTGTATTAAGAGGTCGCTTTGACCTCTGCCCTCCAAACCCATTTTCTGGAGTGCCAAATAGTTTTCTAGAGACTGCAGTTCCCGATTAAGTGATACTTTCTCGTCCCCACATTCATATAGTGTATAGCGCAGCAGGTCTGACAATCGAAGCAACATATCGGGCGCGGCGCCCGAATGCGTTATTGAATGAGAGTAGATATTGTTCAGAGCATTAAACAGTATGTGAGGATTAATCTGCGATCGAAGAAACTTGAGCTCGCTGTTTACTTTTTCTTTTTCGATTGTCATCAATTTTTGTTGTGTTTCTTCGCGATATTCCCAAGCCAGTTTTACAAAGAACATAAGCCCTAACAGCGGTAACGCATCGATGGCAGTCATGTGGACCCAATCCAAATTCCAGTTGGGGGCATCGTCCGTTTTCATGAAGACTAAGGGTTTTAATATGCATTCTTCAAAAACACCCGAAACCAAAAAGGAAAGAACAACAAACAGCGCAAACCGAAGATATCGCTTCGTCTGAAAATATCGAGGAAGAAGGAAATACAGTACAAAGATTGCCAGCAAACCACGGTTTACCGAATAAACAAACTCATTGAGGTGTAAATGCGGAAACTCAAGTTCACCAGGGTGGAGATAGGCAGGTTCTTTTGAAAAGGCTATCAGAACCACGGACAATATCCAGATAATTCCGAGGATCAGCTTGTCGGACACTTGATACTTTTTGACATCGGCTTTCATCGTAGATAATCCTCAAAAAGTGAATACGTGGACCGAGTGTCTATGGCATAACCCACATTTTGTATGAGAAAAAACCACAATATATGAAATGCGAAAATTGTATTACAAACGGCAGATTATGCAGTGCAAACAGCAAATATTTAAATTGTTCAATCAAACAATTTATCAATATCTTCCTGTGACTGAACATCTTCTTGTTCGGCTTCTGGCACCTTGGTTTGCACCGCTTCTTCGATTTACCATGGATAAGCTGATTGAGCTGCATCAACAAGGTTTGCAGCATCTCGATGCGGCCACGAATTAGCGCTTGCGCTGCAGGACTTAGACCGCGTTCAATCACATTTACCGTGACAAGGCCCTTCACAGTTGCCTGAATGGTTGACTGCATTTCACCGCATACGCTCTCGAAGGGCAATTTGAACACGGCTGGAGCTAGTCCGTAGGCTTTTATCGCCAAGTCTTTGGCCTGAAAGCCACTTTCGGCAAAATGCTCACTATAGGTTTTGGGAGACCAGTCAACCGCATCCTCAAGCAGTTCAGGCATATCGGGTACCATTTCCATCAGCATAACGATTTCATTGAAATGGTTCAGGTAATCAGTGGCAAGAAAGCTTTCAGGGTTGATGTTAGCTGCCGCCAACTGCGGCTGAATATCCAACTGTTCCTGTGTGTATGTAACGCGCATTCTGGTCTGTTCCCGGTGCTGCCCCTTAAATTGGGTCAACTTCATTCGAATCTAACCAGTAGCTATTGCCAAAAAGTAAACGACGATGGTTTTTTAACCAATGTGGCATCCATCAGAATTTATTTATGCAGTCAAACAGCAAAAAGGCCACCAATTAAGGCAGCCTTTCCGTTTTGCTTCGCTCTGAATTGTAACTCTTATGAGCTATAATACATGTCGAATTCAACCGGGTGTGGTGTCAAATCGAGAGCGTTTACATCTTCCATTTTCAGGTCAATATAGGCGTCAATCTGATCGTCTGAGAATACATCGCCGCGTTTAAGAAACTCGCGGTCGCCGTCGAGACACTCAAGCGCCTCGCGCAGAGAACCTGCAACCGTTGGCACGCCTTTCAGCTCCTCCGGTGGAAGCGAGTATAGATCTTTGTCCATGGCATCGCCCGGGTGAATTTTATTTTCAATACCATCAAGGCCAGCCATCAACATAGCCGCAAAAGCATAGTATGGATTTGCCAGCGCGTCGGGGAAGCGCACCTCAACCCGCTTAGCATTAGGGCTGGAGCTATAAGGTATACGGCATGAAGCCGAGCGATTGCGGCTGGAGTAAGCCAGCAATACAGGCGCTTCAAATCCCGGCGTCAAACGCTTGTAGCTGTTTGTCGATGGATTGGTAAAAGCGTTGATCGCTTTGGCATGCTTGATAATACCACCAATGTAATAAAGCGCGGTGTCCGACAGATCTGCGTATCCGCCGCCAGCAAAGGTAGGCTTACCATCTTTCCAGATCGACATGTGGGTGTGCATGCCCGAACCGTTGTCTTCAGCAACCGGTTTCGGCATGAAAGTGGCTGTTTTGCCGTATGTATGGGCAACTTGATGGGTTACATATTTGTAAACCTGTACATTGTCAGCAGTTGTGATCAAGGTATCGTAGGTAACACCTAGCTCGTGTTGACTGGCCGCGACTTCGTGGTGATGTTTGTCCATCTTGAGGCCCATGTCGCTCATCACCTTGACCATCTCGCCGCGCAGGTCAACGCAGCTATCAACCGGCGCAACCGGGAAGTAACCACCTTTCACCCGTGGGCGATGACCGTAGTTACCGCCTTCATAGTTTTTATCAGAATTGTAAGGGCCTTCCACGTCATCGATCTGATAGCTGGCTCCTTGGTATCCCACTTTGAATTTAACATCGTCGAAAACAAAAAATTCGGGCTCTGGACCGAAAAAAGCTGTGTCGCCGATGCCGGTAAACTTGAGATAAGCTTCGGCTTTTTTAGCGGTAGAACGGGGGTCCCGACCATATGGCTGGCCGGTGGAGGGCTCCAGAATATCACAGAAAACGACGAGCGTGATGTCGGCGGTGAAGGGGTCGAGAGTTGCTGAACTTAGGTCTGGCATCAGAATCATATCAGATTCGTTAATCGCTTTCCAACCAGCGATAGATGAGCCATCAAACATGATGCCATCGGTTAGCATATCTTCGTCAACAACGTCGGCACACATAGTCAGGTGCTGCCATTTGCCTTTGACGTCGGTGAATCGCAGGTCTACCCATTCCGCTTTGGTTTCCTTAACCAAGGCCAGAAAGCTCTCAATGTTCAAACCACTATATTTTGGCATCTATAAATTCCCTCAATGATAATTTCGTGTCGTATTATTCTGTGCGATCGCTCAGTGCTTCTCAGCCTGCTGGGGCGTTAAACCGCATCTGATCCTGACTCACCGGTTCTGATGCGAATAGCTTCTTCAACAGAACTGACAAATATTTTCCCGTCTCCGATGCGGCCGGTGTGGGCTGCGGTTTTAATCGCTTCCACGGCGCGTTCGGCCTGACCATCTTCCACCACGACTTCCAGTTTGACCTTCGGTACGAAGTCCACGACATATTCCGCGCCTCGGTAAAGCTCGGTATGGCCTTTCTGGCGACCAAACCCTTTTGCTTCCAGAACCGTGATGCCGGATATGCCCACTTCATTGAGAGCCTCTTTGACGTCATCCAGCTTAAACGGCTTGATGATTGCCTCTATCTTCTTCATTTCCCAAAACCTTTATTATTTTATGGCTGTCCCATAGCACAGGCTGTGCCAAGTGAAGATTTGGCGGGAAAGCCGCGGTAGCCATGCGTTTTGCTATGCCGTCAGACACTCAGAGCATTCCCAAATTGCACAATAAATAGGCAACTGCACAATTGTTGATCTGAAATGTTGGATACGGTGCGGATAAACCCACAGGAAATTAGTTCACTTTCACGCTTGACGAGGCCTTACAACTCGGCATAAAACGGCGCACCATTCAGAGCGTGGCGGGTGTAGTTCAGTTGGTTAGAACGCCAGATTGTGATTCTGGAGGCCGCCGGTTCAAGTCCGGTCACTCGCCCCATTCTGAAGAGTTTTTTCAAGAAGTCCCTTTCGGGGCTTTTTTCTTTTGATACACTGCCGCAAATTGAACTGATTCTCGCCGTGGCCAATGTAAGGCCAAAAAGTCGCGGGAATGTTAATGTTCCGGGGGGAACTGTGGCTGTTTACACTAAGCAAAAATCACATGTGCTACTAACGGCGCAACAATCACGCGACTTAGACGCCGAGGCAATCAAGCTTGGCGTTAGCGGCGAAAACCTGATGGAGGCAGCGGGACGTGCGGTCGCAGACATGTTGGCTGAATACATCGGAACACCGCTGGAAGCTGGCGGTACGGTTATAATTTTGTGCGGCCCTGGCAACAATGGCGGTGACGGATTTGTCGCGGCGCGCCATCTGGAAGAATGGGGATATCCCATATCCCTCCGATGCGGTGTGTTGCCCAGCAAACTCAAAGGTGATGCTAAATTGGCGGCTAACAAATGGCGAGGGCCCGTCGAGGCTATGTCAGACGCAGGTCTCAAGGAAGCTGCCGCGATTATTGACTGTCTGTTCGGTACCGGTTTGAACAAACCCATTGAAGGTGAGCTTGCTGAGATTGTTGGTGCGGTAAACAGTGCAGGCACTTTTGTGCTGGCGGTTGATGTCCCGTCAGGACTATCTGCTGATACTGGTTTGCCAATAGGTCCGTGTATTGAAGCCGGCGCAACCATCACATTTAACCTTAAGAAAACCGGGCATGTCATTGTACCAGGAAGATATCTATGCGGCGGTAATTGCAATATTGTTGCTGCAAATATAGGTATTCCCGAGAAGGCGTTTTCAGCAATAAACCCCCAAGAATTTGAGAATGTTCCGGACTTTTGGGGATCAAATTTCCCATTTTCCGGGCCGCAAACCCATAAATACGGTCGCGGCCACATGTTAGTTTTGGGTGGTAAAGAACCCACCTTGGGAGCATCTCGATTAGCCAGCTTGGCAGGCCTTAGAGTTGGCGCCGGATTGGTAACATTGGCCGCACCAAGTGAAACCTACCCTGTTCAGGCATCAGCCTTAATGGATGTGATGGTTCGGCGCTTTGACAGTGCTTTTGGTTTCATGGGTATCGTCAACGACCCGCGAATTAAGGCTGTGTTGGTGGGCCCGGGAGCAGGACTAGGCGAAAAAACCGTTGACCTGGTCAAACAAGTTGGAGCGAAAAAGAAACATTTGGTGCTTGATGCTGACGCTCTAGCCAGCCTTGTGGGCCGCCGCGAGGTAATTCATGAGCTGAAGTCGCCAGAAATAGTCCTTACCCCCCACGAGGGTGAGTTTGCGAAGCTATTCCCAGAGCTTGACTTTAACGCCGATCGGTTGGAAGCAGTGCGCAAAGCCGCTAAAACAACCGAAACCGTTATTGTCCTCAAAGGTGTCAGCACAGTAGTGGCTGCTCCGGACGGACGGGTGAGCATAGCAACCAACGCGCCGTCCTGGCTCTCAGTCGGTGGAACAGGCGATGTTCTGTCTGGTATGGTGTGCGGCCTGATGACCCAGGGCATGCCAGCGTTTGAGGCCGCGTCTGCAGCTGTCTGGATCCACGGTGAAGCCGGAATGAAGGCGGGCAGGGGGTTGATCGCATCTGACTTGCTGGATGTCATACCCCGCGTGCTTCCTTAGATTTATCTACATTCACTACTTGCCTTTAGCTAAAAAACGCATAATTCAAAAGGCATGAAGCACAAGTTAACACAGACTGCTTTGGCTTGCTGTGGGGCATTGCTCTCGGTTTTTTTCCTTCTGTTTCTACTGAACACTAGCAGTAGCGAAGCACTAGGCCAAAACGATAACAGCGACAAAATTTATGACATTGTGTTGCCCGGTGGCCGGGTTATCGATCCCGAGACTGGGCTGGACGCTGTCCGTAATGTTGGAATCAAAAGTGGCTCCATAGAAGCCATTTCCACCGCGCCACTACGCGCGCAGGATACTGTTGATGTCAGCGGGCATATCGTTTCGCCCGGCTTTATCGACCTGCACACCCATTCGCCGACACCGCTGGGGCAATATTATCAAGCGATGGATGGCACCACCACGGCGCTGGAGTTGGAAGCCGGAGCGTTTCCCGTTGCTGAGTATGGGTCGACAATTCACGAACAACCGCTGATCAACTACGGCGCCTCCACCGGTTACATCAGTATCCGGGCGCTGGAAAAGCAGGGGATAAAAGCGCCCCATCATATCGCTGCGCCCGAGCCGGTCGGGATAAAAGGTTATTGGACCGCCCTAAAATCCCTGTTTACCGAGCAACGACAGGTGTTCGAGGAGAAAGCAACCGCCAATGAGCGCAAGGCACTGCGTGCACTACTGGGAGAGGGATTGAGACAAGGCGGCATCGGCATTGGTTTGGCGCTTGACTATATAAGTGAAGGCGTCGATTCAGCAGAACTACGGATGATCTTTGAGGCCGCCGCTGCCCACAATAGTGTAGTTTTTGTTCATATCAGGCGCGGCGTCAACGGTGACCCCGGCGGCCTCTATGAAGTAATGGAACTGGCAAAAAAAACGGGTGCGTCGCTGCACATTTGCCATCTGCAGCATAATGCAATGAGGAATACCGCCTTATTTTTGAACGAAATTGCAAAGGCATGCCAGCAAGGTGTTGATATCACCACCGAAATATTACCGTATAACGCCGGTTCAGCCTTGATATCATCAGCGGTTTTCAACAGAAACTGGCAAGAGATATTTGATATCACATATGAGGATGTTGAGTGGGCCGCCACTGGCGAACGGTTCACTGAAGAAACATGGCGCGAACGGAAGAAGAATGGCCCAGACGGGCAGGTGATCCACCATTATGTTAAAGAAGACTGGACCAGAAGAGCACTGGTTGAGCCCGGTGTAATGATTGTGTCAGACCTATTGCCCATGCTGAGCGAAGACAAAAACGTAGCACCTCACAATGCCGTCTTCACCACAGTTTTGGCCCGGTATGTTCGAGACGAACCGCTGCTGGACATGAACACTGCATTAGCTAAAATGACATTGTTGCCAGCAAAACGCCTTGAAAAGATTGCACCTGCGTTCAAGAAAAAAGGTCGACTTCAAATTGGCACAGATGCGGATATCACGGTTTTCAATCCCGCAACGATCAAGGACAACGCTACATATGCAAATCCTTATCAGACCGCAGACGGTATCAGTTATGTGATAGTCAATGGAACCATGATTGTGCGGGCAGGTGAGCTGGTGCGTGGCGCTTACCCTGGCAAAGAAATCCTGTCCGACCATGCCTTCGAAGAAGCTCAATAGTCAATAAATTACCGTTTTTACCTCGAAAAGCATGGAACCCTGCATAAAAAAACTTGTGCTCTGCGGCGCGCCTGCTATAAGCGCGTCAAACAGCGCTCAGGGCTACTTTGCTGCCCGTGATGCTGAGTGGAATTGACCACGTTATTTATATAGGCAGGGATGCTCGAGCCGATGTTTCGGGTATAGGCTCTGTCGTTTGGTTTTGCGGGCGTGGCGAAATTGGTAGACGCGCTAGATTTAGGTTCTAGTTTCTTCGGAAGTGGGGGTTCAAGTCCCTTCGCCCGCACCAATTACTCTGGGGACGCAAGTCCCACGACTACAGGATGTTTCAAAGGCCAAAGGCCAGTGAAGACAATTGAAATAGATAAGAGAGATAGAACATGCAGATCGAAGAACTGCTGATTGACGGCCTGAAGCACGAATACAAAATTACCGTACCGGCGAAAGATCTGGATGCCCGGATGGATGCAATCCTGACCGAGTTTCGTGCAACAGCTAAAATCAAAGGCTTCCGCCCCGGCAAAGCACCGCTATCGCTGTTAAAGCGCATGCACGGCGAGCGCGCCCAGGGGCAGCTCCTGAATGAAACAATGCAGGAAACCTCTGCAAAACTGTTTGAAGAAAAGAAGCTGAAGCCTGCAATGCGTCCCGAAGTTGACATGGTAAGTGACTATGATGACGGCAAAGACCTCGAATATAAGCTGACAATCGAAGTTCTTCCTGAGATCGATGTTGAGGCTTTCAAAGCACCAGCTCTTGAGCGTTGGGTTGCTGAAGTTGACGAAAAATCAATTGATGCTTTCGTTGAGCGCATCGCCAGCCAGCAAAAATCATTCAAAAAGGCTGCGAAAACAGCCAAAGCCGACCAGGGCGACGCGGTTCTGATCAATTATATTGGCCGGGTCGACGGCGAGGAATTTGACGGCGGCGCCGGCGAAGACTTCCAGCTGGAACTAGGTTCAGGCATGTTTATCCCTGGCTTTGAAGAACAGCTTGTCGGCGCGAAGGCAGGAGACAACAAGGTTGTTGCGGTTACTTTCCCGGAGCAGTATCAATCTGAAAGCCTTGCAGGTAAAGCCGCAGAGTTTACTGTTGATGTACTTGAGGTACGTAAGCCTTCTGAAGCAAAAGTTGACGAAGATCTCGCCAAAAACATGGGCTTTGACGACCTCGCAACCCTGCGTTCGTCTGTTAAAGAACAGCTTGAAGCCGATAACGCAAATCTGACACGCGCCCACATGAAGCGCGGCCTGCTTGACGCCCTGGCTGACGAGTATGATTTTGCGGTGCCTGCTGGCATGGTCGACCTGGAGTTCGGCCAGATTTGGCAGCAGATACAGCAAGACGCTATTAACTCAGGCGAAGCAACGGCAGAAGATTTTGAAGGCATGAATGAGCCAGCTGATAAGGCTGAAGCTGATGAGTTCCGCTCAATTGCTGAACGCCGTGTGCGTCTTGGCTTACTACTTTCGGAGATTGGCGTTGCCAACAAAGTGGAAGTGAACCAGGAAGAAGTGAACAAGCGAGTGATCGAAGAAGCACGCCGCTTCCCGGGTCAAGAAGCGCAAGTTTTTGAATACTTCCAGAAAAATGATGAAGCCCGAGCTCAGTTACGTGCGCCGATCTTTGAAGAAAAGGTTGTAGATTTTGTTATTGAAAGCGCCAAGTTGACTGACAAAACAGTGACCCGCGACGAGCTAGAAGCGGCAGTTCGCGCGCTAGACGAGGAAGAGGCTAACCCTGGCGCAGACAAAGCCAAGAAGAAGCCTGCCGCAAAGAAAAAAGCCGCACCTAAGAAAGCTGCGGCTAAAAAAGCACCTGCTAAGAAGGCGCCTGCTAAAAAAACAGCAGCGAAGAAACCAGCTGCAAAGAAGTAATTTATTAAGCCTTTCGAGGCTAAATCGATCTTGGGAGGGAGCTTTTGAGCTCCCTTTTATTTTGGCCTTTAAATATCATGTGGGATTTACCACATAATCGGACCAGATAAGTTATTCGCTTGCGGCGGATTAATCCCGTTGCTACAGCTTTTTAAAAGGCGCATTGATCACTTCCAGTGGATCAAGGCGACGACCGACTGCACCAATAGGAGTGATGCATGAAAGATATTATGGGTGAATTCACCAACGCTTTGGTTCCAATGGTTGTGGAACAAACCAACCGGGGTGAGCGCTCGTTTGATATTTATTCAATGTTGCTTCGCCAGCGCATCGTCTTTCTTACCGGTCAAGTCGATGATCTGGTCTCAAGCCTGGTGGTTGCCCAGTTGCTGTATCTGGAAGCAGAAGACC
>JAALKD010000066.1 GCA_011088215.1 Sphingomonadales bacterium
TATTGCGTTTGACAGCACCAAACTATTGGTGCCCACCTTTGACCTCAAATGGTGCGGCCGAGAAGACTCGAACTTCCACGGGCCAAAGCCCACAGCGACCTCAACGCTGCGCGTCTACCAATTCCGCCACGGCCGCAAGATCGGGCGATTATCTATCAGCTAAGGATAAGCCCTGCAAGGGTAAAAAGAAACATTCGTGGCTAACCCGGGTCGCGTAGAATTAAACCTGAAGCTGGCTCATCATTCGGGTGATCGAAACGCCAATTTTTTCGCCGACAATCATGATCTCGCCGCGCGCAACCAACTCGCCGTTGGCATATATCCAGCATTCGTCCTCATGCTTGGCATCAAGGTCGATCACCGCACCGCGGCCCATTTTCAAGAGCTGGCGTACTGGCATCTGTGTCCTGCCAAGGACAACGCTGATTTCAACGCTAACTCTGCCAACTGCTTTTACGTTCATATATTCGTCTCTTCTCGTATTTGCCCAATAGCGAATTCGGCATCAAATCTGGTTACACAATCGCAACAGAGAGTTATCATATCGTTAACCATGTTGGTTTTTTGTAACTTTTTCACACTAATTTGGCTTGGAGTCGCCGTCAAAACCCGCTAAACCGCCGGTAAGCAGCCTCAAGGGACCTGAAATGGCAAAAAGCGAAACATCAGCCGAACAACCACTTGAATGGCGGATCAGCGAGCAGCTAATCACCTACCCGGACGCGCTCGCGCTGATGGAAGAGCGGGTACGGGCGATCCGTGCTGGCGAAGCGGGCGAGCTGGTGTGGCTATTGGAACATCCCCCGCTATACACCGCGGGCACCAGTGCCGACCCCGCCGACCTTGTCGATCCGGACCGCTTTCCGGTTTATGACGCCGGGCGAGGAGGGCAATATACCTATCATGGTCCCGGCCAGCGGGTTGGCTATTTCCTGCTCGACCTGAAAAAACGTGGCCGCGATGTACGCCAGTTTGTTTTCAGCCTCGAAGAAGTGATCATTCGCGCCCTTGCTGCCTTCGGCGTAACTGCAGAGCGACGCGATGGCCGCGTTGGCGTTTGGGTCACCCGCAACGATGGGCGCGAGGAAAAGGTTGCTGCCATCGGTGTGCGCGTGCGCCAATGGGTCACTTTCCATGGAATTTCAATTAACGTTGAGCCCGACCTCAGCCACTTCAGTGGTATTGTACCCTGCGGCATTGCAGAGCACGGCGTGACCAGCATGACAGATCTGGGCCTACCGATAACCATGGACGACCTGGATGTTGTGCTTAAGGACGTATTCGATGAAGTTTTTGGCCTTGAAAGCCGCCTGATGAGCCTGGAAGTTGAACCCGCGCCGGATGCAAAGCCTGTAAAAATGCCCTATGAGGCAATGCCAACAGAGGACGGAACGCAGGACACCTCAAATCCCATAGAAGACACCCACCCGGTTTTCCAAATTTAGGTGGTGCGTTTCAGTTTTGCGACGCGCCCAAAACATGAAGAAAGCCAGCAACAACACCATTTTTGTTCGCAAGCGGCAAATCAAGCACTTCAAATTTTTTGAAACTTCTGTCGGGGATTGGAACTTCCCTTTTGGTCCAGCCGATATAAGGGCCGTTGACCAGCTTATCAAAATGGCGTTTTGTGTCGACGGTTCGATCAGGTTCCATCGCCTCACAAAGCAACTTGCCAGTCAGTTCCTGCGCAAACAATTGTACAAAATCAGTACCGAACATAAAAAACCTAAGGTCTGTTCCCTCCAGTTCGGAAACCGAAAGGCGCGGATGCCAGCCGACAAAATCCGCGAAACTGAAGTCATGCCAGCTGGGCATTAATTTCTTTTTCCGCTTGTTGTCATATGTTTTGAGCACATGGTCATAATCTGCCATCGCAGGTAATTCTGTCAAAGACAGACATTTTCTTATTATTTTCAAGGTACCCAATCCCCCAGTTGGTCATTACCTTTGTATCCGATACTAGTTAATGAATTGTAGCCCGCAGAGCCAGAATATATGCCCAAAGAGGGCATATTTTGTCCGAATAAACAGCTCTGATTGCAATGGCTAAACCGTTGGTTTTACCTCGAACCGCCCCGCGGCAATACTTGTTGCTGGTTCGGTCTCAATACGCTCAACTTTCGCCTGCTCCGGTCCGCGCATGCAAAGCGCCAGCATTCGGTCCACCACATGAGGCCGTCCGCACAGCAAGGCTTCAACTGTGCCGTCTTCGCGGTTGCGTACCCAACCATGTAGACCCAGGCGTTGAGCTTTGGTTTGCACCCAGCCCCGATACCATACGCGCTGCACTTTGCCGTGGATGCGGGCACGTACTGCTTTGAAATCCGCGCCTTCGCTCATGCTCTCATCGCCTCCGCCACCCGGTGCATAAAGCGCGCGCATGCCTCTAACTGCTTGATTTCAATATATTCATCGGGCTTGTGAGCTTGTGCAATATCACCCGGTCCGCACACCACTGTAGGAAAGTCCAGCCCCTGAAAATGCCCGGCTTCGGTGCCGAATGCTACCACTGTTGATGCGTTGCGCTGTGCCAATGCCATAGCAAAACTCTCCCCGTCCGAACCCGGCTCGGCTTTCAGCGGTGGCAGAAACGCCCACACCTCATTGGTGATGTTGCAATTCGGGAATTTGGCGCGCATGGCGGGTAAAATAACATCCTCAAAATGCTGTTCATACCGCCCGGTTATAGCAGGCCCGTCCTCGCTGGGCAAAAAGCGAAATTCCCAATCAAACTCACAGTGATTGGAAATGATGTTAAAAGCAGTGCCTCCGCTTATGGGGCCAATATTAAAGGTGGTATGCGGCGGCGAAAAAGCATCGTCAAAGGGGCCGGTTTCGCGAGTTTCTTTTGCCATTTCGTCAATGAAACCAATTAGTTCGGCAGCCACAACAACCGCGTTCACGCCGTCATCAGGCCTACTGGAATGGGCTTCTTGTCCTACAATGCGGGTTTTGGCCACATACTGGCCCTTGTGGGCGGTTGCCACCTGCATACTTGTGGGCTCGCCGATCACAACCAGCCTAGGCAAGGCCACGTGCCCTGCCAGAAACGGCAGCATCTCCTGTACGCCTTTGCAGCCCACTTCCTCATCGAACGAAAATGCCAGATGGATCGGCGCTTTAAGGTTCGCTTCAACAAACATCGGAACGCTGGCCAGCGCAACGGCGATGAAGCCTTTCATGTCAGCGACGCCGCGGCCAAAATAGTGTCCGTTCTCTTCACTCAGCGCGAAGGCTGGCTTAGTCCATGCCTGTCCTTCAACCGGCACAACATCTGTATGGCCAGACAACACAATGCCGCCCGGCACATTGGGACCAATGGTGGCGACCATATTTGCTTTTGGCTGCCCGTCGGCCTGTAAAACCTTCGCCTCGACACCAAAGCCTGCCAGGTAATCTGCAATATACCCGATCAAATCCAGATTGGACTTGTGACTGGTGGTATCAAAGGCGATCAAGTCGACAAGGATGTCTCGTATGCCTTTGGTCGTGGGCACTGGCAGGCTCATTCAAATTCCATGATCACGGCGTCCACCGCCAAACTGTCACCAGCTTCCGCCGAAACGGTGGCAACAGTGCCGTCTTTTTCAGCGCGCAGAATATTTTCCATCTTCATGGCTTCCACCACCGCTAGCGCCTGTCCGGCCTTCACTTCGTCGCCGGCTTCCACCGCTACCGAAACCACAAGCCCGGGCATCGGGCACAACAAAAGCTTGGAAGTATCAGGCGCTTCTTTTTCGGGCATTTTTGCCAGCAGTTCCGCCGCGCGGCGCGACATAACCCGCACATGCTTTGCCACACCGTCAGTTGTCAGGGTCCAGCCAAGACTGTTGCGGTCTACTTCTATCGCCATTTCGTTGCCGTCAATTGTAGCAACCATAACCGGCATACCCGGCACCCAGTTGCTGGTAATTTTGATTCGTTTCTTGCCGAAGCTAACCTCTGCATAATCGGCGAATGGCGCGATGCGGCAGACAACTTCGCTTTCGTCAATACCGATTACCCAGTGGCGGTCCTGCGGGCCGATGGGTGTGCTTATCTGGCCTTCAATTTGGGTAGCGCGAGACTGCTCCACCGCATTGATGAAAGTGGCTGCTGCAATCAGCGCGTCCTTCACATCGTCCGATAATGCGCCGCCCATGAAACCGTCAGGGTATTCCTCTGCAATAAAGCCGGTGGTCATGTTACCTGATTGGAAGCGTGGGTGCGCCATCAGCGCAGACAGAAACGGAATATTGTGGGCAATTCCGCGAATATAGAAGGCGTCAAGTGCCTTGCGTTGGGCCGCGATCGCCTCATCGCGTGTGGCACCGTAGGTTACAAGCTTGGCAATCATCGGATCATAAAACATTGAAATTTCGGCGGCCTCATACACACCGGTGTCCACCCGGACCGTATCAGTCTCAGTGGGCGGCCGGTATCGTGTCAGACGACCGATAGACGGCAAAAAGCCTCTAATCGGGTCTTCCGCATACACTCGGTTTTCCACTGCCCAGCCGGTCAGTTTCACATCACTTTGCTTGATTGACAACTTCTCACCGTTGGCCACGCGCAGCATTTGCTCCACCAGATCAACGCCGGTGATGTATTCCGTTACCGGGTGCTCCACCTGCAAGCGGGTGTTCATCTCCAGAAAGTAGAAATTGCGGTTTTTATCAACGATAAATTCCACCGTGCCGGCGCTGCAATAGTCCACCGCTTTTGATAGCGCGACAGACTGCTCGCCCATAGCTTTACGTGTTGCTTCATCCAGAAACGGGGACGGAGCTTCTTCGACCACCTTCTGGTGACGCCGCTGGATTGAGCATTCGCGCTCACCCAAATAGACAACATTGCCGTGCTTGTCACCCAACACCTGAATTTCAATATGGCGTGGCTCTTCAACAAATTTCTCGATAAACACCCGGTCATCAGCAAAACTGGACTTGGCTTCATTTTGCGCCGAAATAAACCCCTCGCGGGCTTCTTCGTCATTGTAAGCGATGCGCATACCCTTGCCGCCGCCGCCCGCAGAGGCCTTTAGCATCACGGGGTAACCAACGTCGGCTGATATCTTGGCGGCTTCGTCAGCGTCCTTGATGATGCCCATATGGCCCGGCACCGTCGAAACACCTGCTTCTGCCGCCAGTTTTTTCGAGGTAATTTTGTCACCCATGGCGTTGATCGCCTTGGGGTCTGGCCCGATGAAGGTCAGCCCGGCTTTCTGCACGGCTTCAACAAACGACGCCCGCTCGGAAAGGAAGCCATAACCGGGGTGAATAGCTTCTGCGCCAGTGTCCTTGGCGGCTTGCAATATCTTTTCTGCAATCAGATAGCTTTCTGCGGCTGCGGGCGGGCCGATATGCACCGCCTCGTCGGCCATCTCCACATGCAGCGCATCGGCGTCTGCGTCGGAGTAGACTGCAACGGTTTTGATGCCCATTTTGCGTGCGCTTTTGATCACGCGGCAGGCAATCTCGCCCCTGTTGGCTATCAAAATTTTCTTAAACACTAGCCTAAGCTCCCAAATATCACTTATTTATCTCTGCGCCGTCCGGCGAAAAACCATAGTGCAGCAACACAGCCCGCACCAATTGCAAACAACAGCGGCCCGCCCCACTCAGGTGTAGCCGCGGAAAAAAAAGATGCCCCAAGACCGAAACCAAAAGCACCACCGAGAATAAAGCCCGCCACGGCGACCGAACGCACTTCCGAGCGGCGCGCAGTGCCGGCGATGCGGTCTTCCAAATCTTTCGGCAAGGGTCGCGCCATTATGCTGCCTCCGCCAGTCGAAGTGCTTCAAATTTTGACTGCATTCGGCGCTGATAAATCATTGTCGCGGGCCAGATAAGGCAATTGGAAAAACCCGCAATCATTGGTGCCCATGGGGTCGGTAGCCAAACCAGAGCAACGGTAAACAACGGCACCGCCGCCACGATCAGGTATATGACGGCATGCGTTCGCGTACTTAACACCTCGTAAGGCGTTAACTCAAGCTGGCCTTTGGCGTCCAACGCCAGCTTGTATAACCAGGCAAAACAAAGCATTACGGCAGCAAAACCTGTGGCATACAACGTATGCAGCACCGGATACTGTTCCCTGCCAATGCTCAATACAGTTGGCATATCAAAGCCGAACCAACCTTCTAGGATCACATAGTCAATCACGATGGTAGCGATGAATTTCAGCGGATAAACAAATAGCAACACCAAAAACAGTAAAATGCCGTTTACCCACATTACCTTGCCGCTATTCAGACCGTATTGACGGAAAAAACGGTAGTGCCAGTACCAAATAAACAGCATCAGCAGGAAGGTAATGGCAAAGGCTGGAAAACCAAGGACCAGATTGACCAGCTGGTTAAATTCAGTTGGCGGTTCCAGCGAGACAATCAATAAGGTAATGGCAAAACCAAGCATTGCATCGGTCAAGCCTTCAAGGCGCGTGACCTCAAGCCCCCGCACTCGAATGCCCTGCATCTCCTCATCTTCGCTTGTGAGCATATGCCTGCGCAAATGCCTGCCTCCCTATTGGTGGTCCTGATTGGCTTTGTCGTCGACTTCGGTATTTTCGCGCTTTCTGGTGTGCATCACAAAGGCATAACCCACCGTAAACAACACAACGCCGATCATAATTTCACCCAAAAGCGGGACTGCATCTGCGCCCAGATCGATCGCCTTGCGAGCAAATAGCACAACGGCAGCAACGATGAAAACACAGCCGATAACTCTTTGATATTTCCTGATAAAATCGAGCATAATCAGTTCCCTTAAAGCGGAATGTTATCGTGTTTTTTCCATGGGTTCTCGAGGTCTTTGTTGGCCAGTTTTTTCAGACCGCGCACAATGCGTGCCCGGGTATTGCGCGGCATAATCACATCGTCAATGAACCCTCGCTGCGCCGCGACAAACGGGTTGGCAAACAGGTCTTCGTAGTCTTTGGTGCGCTTGGCAATTTTGTCGGTATCGTCTTTTTCCTTGCGGTATAAAATCTCCACCGCGCCCTTGGCACCCATCACCGCAATCTCTGCAGTTGGCCAGGCGTAATTCAAATCGCCACGCAAATGTTTGGACGCCATTACATCATAAGCGCCGCCGTACGCCTTGCGAGTGATAACCGTAATTTTGGGAACGGTCGCCTCGCCGTATGCAAACAACAGTTTGGCACCATGCTTGATGATGCCACCGTATTCCTGCGCCGTACCGGGCAAGAAGCCGGGTACATCCACCAAGGTGATGATCGGGATGTTGAAACAATCGCAGAAACGCACAAAACGCGCGGCTTTCTTGCTGCTGTCGATATCCAGGCAACCCGCCAGCACCATGGGCTGGTTGGCAACAATACCTACGGTTTCACCGTCCATGCGGGCCATACCGATAAGAATATTGCCCGCGTGGCGCGGCTGAAGCTCAAAAAAGTCGCCTTCGTCGACCAACTTATTGATCACTTCATGCATATCGTAAGGCTTGTTAGGGTTGGACGGGATCACCGTATCCAGCGAGTTTTCCGACCGAACGGGCTTATCAAACGTTGGGCGGGCGGGGGCTTTTTCCCGATTATTTAGCGGCAAAAAGTCGAAGAAACGGCGCATTTGTACCAGCGCTTCCACATCGTTAGCGAAGGATTTGTCAGCCACCCCCGAGCGTGTGGTGTGGGTGGACGCACCACCCAATTCTTCCTGGGTCACCACTTCGTTGGTAACAGTTTTTACCACGTCCGGACCGGTGACAAACATATAGCTGCTGTCCTCAACCATGAAGATGAAGTCTGTCATCGCCGGACTATAGACCGCACCGCCCGCACACGGCCCCATGATCATGGAGATTTGCGGCACAACGCCCGATGCCAACACGTTTTTCTGGAACACATCGCCGTAACCACCAAGGGCCGCGACACCTTCTTGAATGCGGGCGCCGCCGCTGTCGTTCATGCCAATAAGCGGAGCACCCACCTTCATCGCCATGTCCATAACCTTGATGATTTTCTGGGCATGGGTTGCCGAAAGCGAACCGCCAAACACGGTGAAATCCTGGCTATAAACATATACCAGCCGACCATTAATAGTGCCTGAGCCGGTAACAACGCCGTCGCCAGCAAACTTCTGCTCGTCCATGCCAAAATCGGCACAGCGATGCTCGACGAACATGTCATATTCTTCAAAGCTCTCGGCGTCGAGAAGCAGGTCGATGCGTTCGCGCGCAGTAAGTTTGCCGCGGGCGTGTTGGGCATCAATACGCTTTTGACCGCCACCAGTGCGAGCTTGCTCACGCTTGTCTTCCAGCTTTTCGAGAATTTCCTTCATCGTCGTCCACTCCCCTGTCGATCTACTTTGCTCCAACCGGATTTCAGCGTTTCGTGTTTTACCGTTCGCAGCCAAAGGCTTAGCATCTGAAAAAACACTGTAACTTTATTCGGTTAGAATTAGTGGCCCCAAAAATCAGCACTGGATATCTTCATATCCGTAACTGCATTGGTTTTCCAGTGTTTTAGGCTTGGGCGAAATGCCATAGGTCAACGCTGGTCAGCAGCTCGCGGCGCACATGCTCGCGGTTGTCCAACACTTCAGGGTCGGTGCCCCACAGATTTTCCTGAAAAGTCTGGTCAAGAAGGCTTGCCTGCCAGCAATCATCAAAACTGGTAAAATCTCGCGCCAAAGCAAGCGCCAAAACAATAGAACCAAACCCGCCAACAAAAGCATGAAAGGCGGTGAGGGCAAAGTCATTGAACGGACTGACTTCCGCGGTTAACCGGGCGATTGCGGCGTCAGCTTGGGTTAGCGGTAGCACACCGGTGGCGACCGTCAAATCGATGTCTAACTCGCTTTTCAACCACACCAGAAAGGGGTCCCAAGTCTTTTGTTGTAAGGCCACCAGGTCGCCGGGCTCATCTGCACGGTAGCAGACAAGATCCGTATGACCGTACGCGACCATTTCTTCAATGATTTCAACGCGACGAGGGGTAACCCGATCGACAGCGGTGTTAACCAAAGTGGTCATCGGCATCGAAGACGGAACGATGTTTTCGTCCTGAGCGCGCCATTCTTCAGCGACAATTTGGGCCAAGACGTCAGTAGGCATAAACAACGGGTTTTTTACCGGTGTTTTTATAGCCTTACCGTCCAGTGTTACAGCAAAGCCTTCGCTGGTGCCGACCACGCCGACATCGGTGTAAAATTTTCTCAAGGGGTAATTTCCATCAAAAAATCAGCTGTTTTCAGAGTTTTTATCAGCTTTTTCAGAGTCTAAAACGGTGTTTTCAGTGCCTAAGTCAGGTTTTTCAGAATTATTCTGCTGCATTTCACGGGTAATCGCGGCGAGCTTGCGACGCGAATGACGCGCCTGTTTTCGTTTAGTGTTCATCCGCTTTGCATCAACTGCAGTTTCAGATTTGAAACCCGCAGTAAACTGAACATCTGATTTCACCGTTTTCTTGCGTCCGGTTAATTTGTCATAGCCCATTAGTCGGTTTCCGATTCTCGGCACCCGGTAACACAGCATGAAAAACATCGCCAGCAACACCAGCGCAATCAGCAAGAAGGCAAAAGTGATGCCGGTATCATTTTGAGCGCCGGCTGTGATGTCTTCTTCAAATAAGTAAACCACCATCGCCAGCACAGCAGCAATGCCGGACGCGATCAGAAACCCCATTTTGGGTTTCATCAACTCAACCTGAAAATCATCGCCTTCTTTAGCCATCGATTGTTCCAAATTTCGCTTTACCGTGTCCGGTTGCAATTGGTGCCAGTTGGTCGAACGCATCAAGCAAATGATGCGCCCCGCCCTGGTTCAATTCGTCAGCGCTATGATAACCCCAGCTAACACCCACTGCCAGCGAGCCCGCCGAGCGCGCCATCATCATATCATAACTTGTGTCGCCAACCATAATGCAGGCGGCGGGTTCAACACCAGCCTCAAGCGCAGCGGTTTGTATCATTGACGGATGCGGCTTGGATGGATGGCCATCCGCGGTTTGCAGCGTGGTGAAAAATCCGTGCAAAGCGTGTTCCTCAATCACCCGGTCTAATCCGCGCCGTGAATTGCCGGTGGCGACGCCCAAAATAAACCCTGCATCGCGCAAATGCGCAAGTATCTCACGGGTGCCAGCATACAGGGGGTCAGGGCTGGCCGCCTCTTCCACCCTCAGGCGGTAAAACTCCCGCTTGAATATTGTGGCCAGTTCCTCCAGCGCGCCATCATCCTCGTCAGGGCGCAGCATAGCGATCGCCTCGCGCACGCTCAGGCCCACAGTTGACCTAATGCGGATATCATCCTCCGCAGGAAGTCCTGCGGACGATAGCGTCGCCTGCATGGCGGCAATGATGATATGCTGGCTATCCACCAGCGTGCCGTCGCAGTCAAAAATAACCAGCTTGTTAGTTGGCTCCATGAAAGCATCCCCTATTCAAAGTCAGGGTCTTCATAGTCAGCAACAGTAAAGCCAAGAAAATCAAAACTGGCTGCCATATGGTCCGAAAGCGGTGCGGTAACAGTTACCTGCCCTCCGTCCGGGTGCGGGAAGCTGATGAAACGACTGTGCAGGTGCAATTTACGCGATATGGCCCCGGTCAGAAATGCGGCTTGACCACCGTATTTGCCGTCACCGATAATCGGGTGACCCATCTCGGCGCAGTGAAGCCGCAGCTGGTGGGTGCGCCCGGTGTGCGGTTTCAGGGCAACCCACGCCGCCATTTGCGCGGCGCTTTCAACCACGCTGTAATCGGTCAGGGAATGCTTGCCGTCATTGGTAACAACCATGCGTTCGTGGCCCTTCACTGCAATCTTGTCCATTTTCAGGATAATACGCCCGTCGCGGCTTTGCGGCGTGCCTGCCACCAACGCCCAATACCGCTTGTCAGTCGCCCGGCTTTGAAACGCCTTTGAAAGCGCGCCAGCCGCTTTAGGGGTACGAGCGAGCAACAATGCACCTGAAGTGTCCTTGTCCAGGCGGTGCACCAGCTTTGGCCGATGCCTGCCATCGAACACCAGCGCATCCAATAACCCGTCCAAATGTTTGGTTTGCCCGGCGCCGCCCTGCGTAGGCAAGCCAGCCGGTTTATTGATCGCGATCACGGCATCATCTTTATAGATCACCCAGCTTCGCACGTCTGCAATCTCATGGTCGCTCAGTTGCTTCTGCTTGGCCTTGGCTTTCTGCCCGGTGAATTGGCCGCCTCGTTGATCCGGGCTGCCGGGAATGGGCGGCACGCGCACGGTTTGCCCCGCCCACACATGTTCTTTGCCCTTCACCCGCTTACCGTATACACGCACATCGCCTTTGCGCATCATTTTCTGCAATTGCACAAATGAAAGTTCCGGGAAATGTCGCTTGAACCAACGGTCAATGCGTACATCATCGTCGTCGAAATGCACTTCAACATGCTGAACACCGCTCATACTAACAACCTTCCAAGCCACAATCCTGCCAGCAACGCCAACACACCAACGATAAGTGAGCCGACGGAATAGAGTGCGGCCCCAGTCCAGTCGCCGCGCTGAACCAACAAGACAGTTTCCATCGAATAGGTGGAAAAAGTGGTGAAACTACCAAGAAATCCAACTGTCAGGAAGCTGCGCAGCTGCGTTGATACATCAATTTTATGCGCTAGCAAGGTCACCAAAAGGCCCATTAGCAAGCTACCAACAATATTGACGGTAAATGTACCAAACGGAAAACCAATACCGGCGAATTTACTCACCGCGCCACTGACAAAGTGGCGGCTAACGGCACCCAGGGCGCCACCCGCGGCAATTGCTAAAACTAATTGCATAGCATCCCTTTAAATCTTCTTATCCGCAACACCACGGTCAACACCTAGCCATTCCCGGGCCGCCTCTGCGGTTTCAAATACCCGTACTTCGCGCCCCTGCGACGCCATCAATTCAGCGTACTTGCGAACATCGCGTATCTGGCGTTCGTTCGTGGTAACCATTGCTGATCGCGTTATTTTTGTATAGCTTGCGGCCGAACGTTGATAGGCATAGGAAACATGTGTATCTGATGGTTCAAGTTCATAACTTGGGCATTCGCTCATGTCCACCAACATCGTTCGTACAGTCTCAATGCGCGCGTCCCCATATGCGGCAGCCATTAACTGCCTCATGGCTGAACTGGAAAATGTCGTAACAACCTTGGCTTCGACATGATTTGGATACCATTCGATGTTAAATTTTTTATTCGGCGGTTGTGCCAAAACAAAGTCCTCGATCTTCAGTTCTACTCATATACAACTTGGTCGCTAAACCACACCGAAAATCCATCCTTCGGTGCGGCGCACCTTAGTTGAAAGCGCTGGCGGATGCCAGTATTTGCGGTCAGTCGAAATCATTCTCAAGCCCGCCGCTGTCACCAGCGCATCTGCAGCATGTTCGCCTGCGCGGGCGGTGGTCGGCATTTGAGCCATCTCATCGGAACCCAAGTTCTTCAATGTTGCATTCAGGGCCGCTATATCGCGCATTTTTCCTCGGTGCCCTCCTAACTCCGCGAAGGCGGCAGCGTATATTTCCACCAACACGCTTGCGTCATTGTCCGGGGCATCGTACGGCCATATGGAAATATTTGAAGCGTCAACAAGCCCGCTCAGCATACGCATGGTCGACAGGCCGGAAAGCCCTACCTGACTGGGCCCAATCAGATGAAACACACTTTCGCACGGTCCGGCGCGGCTATCGACTGCGCGCTGTTCGCACACTCGCATTCGACGTTCGAACCGGGAACCTCTTACGTTAGTCCTCAAGTAAAAGTCGCTGTTAACATCGACAAAAGGGCCGCCATACAGGTCATGGGCATCGCTGCATATGCTATCCAACGCTGACCACAACCCTCTTGCAGTGGTCGGCAACCCGCTGTCCGGAATGTAGCTGCCTTTGTCGACAAACGGCATCGAAAAGGCCGAATCGATACCTATCAACGCCCGCGAACGGTTTGGCAGGCCCATGCCCGCCGCAATCCAGTTAGCGCACTCTGTGCGGCTCCAAGCTTTACGGTCAGACGGCGGTGCGATCACCTGTGGTGCTTTACCATCCGCTTCGCAAACTGCAACCGCCAAGCCAGCGTGACGCGATCCTTTGGCGCCTGACCAGTCAATGCCGACAAAATGTGTGAGTGCAGTCACAGAACCCTCTCCGTCTCAATGTTAACCATAGGAACAAAAACAAATTCATAATACACTTGCTATCGCACTTTTCTATATGAGGCCTAAGTCATGACCGAATTAACGCCAACACCACGCAGGACTATAAATTGGATTATTTATTCGCTGACAATGTGGTTAATCCTCATAGGGTTAGCAGCATACATTTATACTCAATATAGGGAACGCGAACGCAACGAAACGGCAAAAGTTGCCATTCTCACCCTAAACGACGTCTATCGCATTAACGGTATCCGGCGCGGCGAGGAAGGTGGTTTGGCCCGTGTAGCAACAGCAAGACGCTGGCTAGAGGAAAAAGGCTTTGAAGTTCTGGTACTGCACGCCGGCGACCTGCTGGCCCCATCGCTCCTGAGCAACATGTACGAGGGAAAACAAATGGTTGACGCCATGAATCTTCTTGATGGCGTCGACAGTGCGGAAACCATGGACGGCAGAATGTTTGTCACCTTTGGCAATCATGAATTTGACGAGTCTGACTGCAACAATCCCGATGCGTTGGTTGCCCGCGTTAAGGAATCGCGATTTTACTGGCTCGCAGGTAATCTCGACTTCAGCCGGTGCCCGAATAACGTCAACGCAGGATTTAGCGCCATCGAAAATATGCCCAATATTTTAAAATACAAAATCCTCAAGATTGACGGTATAAAATTCGGATTATTTGGTCTCACTCTCCAGGAGGAAAAATACAAAGACTTGTTATCCGATGAAGACAAAAAATATACACAGGCCGCACGCAAATTGAGCTCAACTCTCAGAGCAGAGGGAGCGGAATTTGTCATCGCCGTTACCCATCTAAATGCGGGAGATGACAAGAAAATTCTCGATGAACTGGGACCGGACGGACCAGACCTGATCATTGGCGGCCACGACCATACAAAGATGGAATATCATTCCGCGGGCGGCACCAGCTATTACAAACAAACAGCAGATGCCCGAGACATCGGCATCATGGAATTCACCAAAACTAACGAGAAAGTTACGTTTGAGTACAAATTCAAGAAGCTGGATCTGACAGGCCCGACAATTAACCAAATGGTGCAGCAAACTATTGAGAAATGGCTCGATGACCATGAGACAGCTTATTGCAAAAAAGAAAACCTTCCAGCCAACTGCCTTGCCGACAACATCGGCACAACAAGCGTGTCGTGGGACCTTGAGGAAATCAAGAACCGCGAGCGGGAAACTGTAATCGGTAACTGGCTCGCAGGCGAGATGGTCAAAACAACGATCACCGATCTAGGCGCCTGCAAGCAAGCCGACACGCCGCGAGTGGGAGTATTGGGTTCTGGCAGCCTTCGCCTGAATTTTGACCTTCCTGCCGGTTATCAGATACAGCGACGGGAAATAGCCGAATTGTTCACTTACGACATGCCAATCATTGCATTTTGTACAAACGGCGCGGTTCTCAAAGCCAATCTGGCAAACGGACTGGGCATGCCCGGTGCGGGAAGATGGCCACACACAAGCGGCATGACAATCACTTATTCGCCGCCTCTTTCAGGTGACAAGGCCACCATTCACGAGGTTCAGACTTCCCCAAACAATTTAATCGGTGACGACGATCCGGTGCTTGTATTTGCCAACTCATACGTCGCTGCGGGCGGCAGCACCGACAAGTATAACTGGGGCATATGCTTACAAGATGAATTGGGGAAAGACTGGAGTAAATGTGAAAAACTAATAATTAAGCAGCCTTCCAATATTGCCATGGCCGCCCAAAAAAAGGGGAAGAATTTTGATCTTAAGGCGTGGATGCTCACTGATTTTTCCGGTGCCGACCCAATAGGGCCCGACGGAACAACAACCACGGGCCAACTAATCAAAAAATAACCTTCAAAAATACTCAGTATTATCACACGCTTTAATCGGCCTTGTCGTCCTGATTGTGTGCTGCATCGCGGAATTTCTGAAAATAGGCAAGTCGTTTTTGCACATCGCGCTCGAAACCGCGCTCAACCGGATGGTAAAACTGCTGGCGGCGCATGTCATCAGGGAAATAATTCTGCCCAGACACGCCGCCCTCTGCATCATGATCATAAGCATAGTCTTTGCCGTAACCGATATCTTTCATCAATTTGGTTGGCGCATTAAGAATATGGGCGGGGGGCATCAGGCTGCCAGTGGCCCGGGCAGTTTTCTTGGCGGCCTTCTCGGCCTTGTAAGCCGCGTTAGATTTGGGCGCCGCCGCCAAATAGAGCACGGCTTGCACGATCTGTAGCTCGCCCTCTGGACTACCGAGAAACTCGTATGTGTTTTTAGCGGCAAGAGCCTGATGGATGGCCTCAGGGTCAGCGAGGCCGATATCTTCGCTGGCGAAGCGTACCAGTCGCCTGATCAGATACATGGGGTCTTCGCCTGCGACCAGCATACGCGCAGTCCAATATAATGCAGCATCTGGGTCCGAGCCTCTGAGCGACTTATGCAATGCAGAGATTAGATTATAGTGGCCGTCACGGTCCTTGTCGTATGCAGGCGCGCGCATTTGCAGCAATTTGGCTAAACCTTCAGGGGTCAGTGTTTGACCGTCGTCGGTATCGGCCAATGTTTCCACACAATTGAGCAAAAAACGCCCATCACCGTCCGCCATCGCCTTCAGACTAACGCGCGCAGCGTCGTCTAGCGGCAAGCGACGACCCAGATCAGCCTCCGCGCGGACAATAAGCTGCTCTAGCGCGTCATCGTCGTGACGATTGAGAACCAACACCTGCATTCGCGACAACAGCGCACCGTTGATTTCAAACGAAGGGTTTTCTGTGGTGGCACCCACCAGCGTGATGGTGCCATCTTCCACGTATGGCAGGAAGCCGTCTTGCTGGGAGCGGTTAAACCGATGGATTTCATCAACAAACAACAAAGTGCCGCGCCCGTCCATGCGGCGTATTTTAGCGGCCTCAAAGACCTTTTTCAGGTCTGCGACGCCGGAAAAAATTGCAGATATCTGCTCAAACGAGAGTTCAGCATGGTTGGCCAAAAGCCGGGCGATGGTGGTTTTGCCGCTGCCTGGTGGTCCCCACAGGATAAGGCTGGACACTTTGCCCGCGGCAACCATGCGGCCCAAGGGGCCATCGGTGGCCAGCAAGTGGTCTTGCCCGACAACAGTTTCCAGCGATGCAGGCCGAAGCCGATCTGCCAGCGGCCGCAGTCCGCTGTCGTCTGCCCCCACTGCAAATAGATCAACCATGGCTACCTTATGGTATTACAGCGGAAGGAACGGTTCGGTATAACTGTACATTCCTGAACGCGGCCACGGCGCTGAATTTGGTATACGAAACGCTCAGCATTCTCATCAATAGCTACATCGAGGTCGGAAACCCGCGACACCGTTTCGTCATTGATTACCAACAGCACATCACCGGGTATAAGGAACTGATAGCGCGCAGACGGCGACCGGCGTTCAACCTCCAACACGATTACACCTTTGCGGAAACTGCTGATCTGCAATTCCTCATTAAAGCGCGGTGACATGTTGCCCACCGTGACACCCTGGAACGGATGGCGACCATCAAGCTTGGTCAAATTGCGGGCCGGATCTTCCGGTGGCAGGGCAAGCGCGACCCTGCGTTCCTGAATGAAGCCTTCGGCGAGAACAGCCAGTGGCACCTCGTCGCCTTCCTGAAGGGTTGCGATACGGAAATTCAGGCCAGGTTCGTCGATAATTTCCTTGCCGCTGATCGCCATGATGACATCACCGGGGTTAACACCTGCCGCTGCGGCGGGTCCGCCTGCGTATACTTCGTCAACCAAAACGCCCCCTGCCCGGTCAAGCCCGAGCCCTGCGGCGAGATCGTTGGTAACAGACTGACCTTTAATGCCCAACCACGGCCTAACCAGCTGGCCTTCATTTAAAGCAGCACGCAGCACCGACTTGACCATATTGGCTGGCACGGCAAAGCCAATGCCGTTAGAGGCCCCTGTGCGGCTGTATATGGCCGTATTGATACCGAGTAAGTTACCATCGATGCCAATAAGGGCACCGCCGGAGTTGCCGGGGTTCACAGCAGCATCTGTTTGGATGAAAAAACCGAAGTCAGAAATGCCGCGCTGAGTGCGGGCATTTGCCGACACAATACCACCAGTGACAGTTTGGCCGATGACGAAAGGATTGCCGATGGCGAGCACAATGTCGCCGACCTGAACGCTGTCGCTGTCGGCCAGATTAAGAATGGCTAGCGGTTCATCACCAGCTTCGATTTGCAAGATCGCAAGATCAGTACGCGGATCAGCAAGGATAATCTCTGCGTCAAACTCGCGTCGGTCTGCCAGCACAACAGTTACTTCGTCGGCGCCTTCAATTACATGATTGTTCGTAACGATGATACCGTCCGGCCGTACGATGACGCCGGAACCAAGCGAACCGCGCACCCGTTCCTTGGGCATGCCGAAGCTGAATTGGTCACCAAAGAAACGCTTGAACAACGAATCGTCAAACATGGCAGACCGGGTTTTCACCACTTTGCGGGTGTATATATTGACAACCGCCGGCGCACTGTCCGCCACCAACGGAGCGTAAGACAGCTTTACCTGGGTTGCTGACTGCGGAACGACCCTTGTTGGTTGCACTGACTGTGCAAACACTACGTTGCCCCCCATGAACAAGGCAAACAGAAGCGAAAGGGATTTAACGGTAGACTTCATCAGTGGATATTCCTGTTTTTTGTTGGCGCTTGGTTGGTGAGCGTGCCGCCTTTTATGACCGAGCAACCCCTTGAGCGCAAGGGGCTGGCGACAACTAGAGTACTATGCGGGATAAAATCCAACTTCACAGTCAGAGATAGGGATTAAATGCGGCAGCGACGTGGCAGAACCATGGATTCAAAACCCAAAGCCCCCGCGCAGACACGATCAATTGCTCGAAACACCTTACCATAACGGATTACCTTCTTTCCCACTTAAACTTTGCCGCGTAAACCTCATCCGTCTCAATTGTCCTGCAACCAATCGCAAATCTGTTGAAGCCCTTTCAATCTCATGTATTCCCGGTAGGTAAAGGGGAAATTCTATTACATTCTTATATGCTGCCGCCGCTGCGTTACTCATATCAAAAATGGCAATCGGCGCGTTGAACCAGGACCCTCTGCCGGAAACAAGCCAAAATTTATTTGAATTCAGCGACCTGACCGCAGCGGACTATGCGACTGGAACACGTCAATATCTCGTTTACCGAATAAATACCGATACTGGAAAGGCCGAAGACCTGTCGCTTTGGAACCGGAAAACAGAAATTATTCTAAAAGACGGCAGCCAGTTCATTGAAGTCACTCAAGACTGGAAATCCGTAAACGAGAACCGTATCAGGAAACTACGTTCGGTGAACCGATTGAAAGACTTTTCACCAATTACCCATTATGTAGAAGATGTTGCTGACAGTTCCATTTCAGCCTATTCGTTTCTTCAGACCCGCATCGACGGCGCGGCAAATGTTGCCAACAATTCCAGAAACGGATTTTCGATGGAGAGCTTACCCCAAACCCTGAATTGGGAGCTGGACATGGAAACCTTCCCCATGTTGCCGCTGGCTGCGGGCAAATCCTTTGACATCCACTTCTACCACCCCGGCTCGCGGCAGGAACCACAAGCTTACACATATACTGTCATCGGCGAGGAAACGCTGCATGATATGGCAGGTCACCCCATTGAGAGCTGGCTTCTAAGTATAACCTACGGAGAGCAAGGCAAAGGTACCTTCTGGATAGCAAAGGACAACAAGCGCGTGATCAAAACAGAAGAGAAGTTTGGAAACTTCGTGCGATACAAGGTCTTGCTTGGCGTTCCCACTGGGCTGTAACGACAGTTAACTACTATATTGCCGATGATAAAAACAAAAAAGGCGTCTCAATGGACGCCTTTTTAAAACTCTTTTCAGGAAAAGACGGCAGCAAGCTTACGCAGCGTCGTCTTCCATTTCGATTTCCTGGCTAGGACCACTGTCCTGACCTTTAGCATCTTCATTACGATCAACCAGCTCAATCACAGCCATTGGCGCGTTGTCGCCGTGGCGGTAACCAGCTTTAAGAACGCGGGTGTAACCACCAGCACGGTCTTTGTAGCGGCCAGCAAGCTCGTCGAACATCTTCTTAACCAGTGTTTCATTCTGCAAACGAGACACAGCCAGACGACGATTGGCAAGGCCGCCTTTTTTCGCCAGCGAGATCAGTTTTTCAACGATCGGCGCCAGGTCTTTGGCCTTAGGCAAAGTTGTTACGATCTGCTCGTGCTTCAAAAGCGCCTGAGACAGGTTAATGAACATAGCCTTACGGTGGCTTGCAGTTCTATTCAGTTTACGACCGGCTTTGCGGTGACGCATGGTTCTTACTCCGTGTTGCCTGTCCGGCCTTGGGCGATCTGTTTCAAACGCCTAGTACCAGCAGGTGGCCCCGATAAATGCGGGGAGGTTTCTAGTATTCTTGTTCCAGTTTCTTAGCCAGTTCTTCGATATTCTCAGGCGGCCAAGCAGGCAGTTCCATACCAAGGCGCAAGCCCATGGTTGACAGAACTTCCTTGATCTCGTTCAGCGACTTGCGACCAAAGTTTGGTGTACGCAGCATTTCTGCTTCGGTTTTTTGCACCAGGTCGCCGATGTAGACGATATTGTCGTTCTTCAGGCAATTTGCTGAACGAACAGACAGTTCCAGCTCGTCTACTTTGCGCAGAAGTTGACGGTTGAACGCAGGTTCGTCGTCTTCTTCCGGCTTCGCTGTTTCTTCAGGCTCGTCGAAGCTTACAAATACAGCCAGCTGGTCCTGCAAAATACGCGCCGCAAAAGCGATGGCATCTTCGGGGGTTACTGTACCGTCTGTTTCCACTTCCATTGTCAGCTTGTCATAGTCAAGAACCTGTCCCTCACGGGTGGCTTCAACTTTGTAACTAACTTTTTTCACTGGGCTGTATAGCGCATCAACCGGGATAAGACCGATAGGGGCATCTTCCGGGCGGTTACGCTCAGCAGGTACATAGCCTTTGCCGCTAGACGCCATCAATTCCATGTTGAGGGTCGCGCCTTCATCCAGATGACAAAGAACCAGATCCTTGTCCAAGATGTCCACATCAGCAACTTCGCCGATTTGGCCAGCTTTAACTTCACCAGGGCCAGTGGCCGTCAGGTGCAGGCGCTTGGTACCATCAGCGGTCACCCGTACAGGCAGCTGCTTGATGTTCAGGACCATGTCCGTCACGTCTTCGCGCACACCAGGTACAGAGGAGAACTCATGGAGCACGCCTTCAATTTGAATGCTTGTAATTGCACCGCCCTGAAGCGACGACAACAGCACACGACGCAGGCAATTGCCCAACGTATTACCATAGCCACGCTCAAGTGGTTCAACAACGAGTTTCGCTTTACGAAGTGGGTCAGCGCCCGATTCAATCGTTAAGCCATTCGGTTTAATTAGTTCTTGCCAGTTTTTCTGGATCACAGTGTAACCCTCATGTTGCATGACAGCTCTGGAAAATTGAGTGTCAAAAGATTCTCGCCAATACTCTAATACTTAGCCTATAACGACGTGCGTTAAACGCGGCGGCGCTTGGGCGGACGACAACCATTGTGTGGAATAGGTGTCACATCACGAATTGAGGTGATGACAAAACCAATGGCCTGCAGCGCGCGCAGTGCACTTTCGCGGCCTGCGCCCGGACCTTTTACTTCCACTTCAACGGATTTAACGCCGTGGTCTTGCGCTTTTTTGCCTGCATCTTCAGCTGCAACCTGTGCAGCATAAGGTGTTGACTTGCGCGAGCCCTTGAAGCCCATCATGCCAGCAGATGACCAGGAAATAGCGTTGCCCTGCAAATCTGTAATGGTGATCATTGTATTGTTGAATGTCGCATTCACGTGAACAACACCGTTCGTGATGTTTTTGCGTTCACGTCTTTTGACGCGTCCTGTATCTTTTGTAGCCATCTCTATCAGACCCTATAAATTTCGGGGGGAGCCCTAAACAGCGTTACCCAATTACTTTTTCTTACCGGCAATCGCCACCGCTTTACCCTTACGGGTACGAGCATTTGTGCTCGTGCGCTGACCACGTGTCGGCAACTTGGCACGGTGACGAAGACCACGATAAGTCTTGAGGTCCATCAACCGCTTTATATTCATAGCCACTTCACGACGAAGATCACCTTCAACCGTGTGGTCACTATCAATCATTTCACGAATCTGAATTACTTCAGCATCCGTCAATTCCGCCACTCTGCGTTCAAATGGGAAATTGAGCTTTGAACAAATTTCCTTAGCAGCGGTGTGCCCGATGCCATGGATATAAGTCAGTGCGATTTCCACTCGCTTGTTGGTCGGAATGTTAACGCCTGCAATACGCGCCACGACCATTCTCCTGATCAAAAAATTTCACGTTCAAGTACATTACAGTCACAAGACGTGCGAAGCCGGGGATTATAGGAACAAATCCCCCACGTCAACCGTCGTGTAACAATTTCTTACGCAGCCAAAACCGCGTCTATTTGTGCAGCAACCTCATTGACGGCAGCCATGCCGTCCACTTGCTGCAAAATTCCTTGCTCTGCATAGTAAGGCAACACTGGTGCCGTCTGTGCATAATATTCATCGAGCCGCTTGGCGACAGTCTCTGCATTGTCATCCGGGCGGCGCTCAAACTCAGTGCCACCGCAGTTATCACACACGCCGTCAACCGCTGGTTTCAGGTTGGTGTCGTGATAGCCCTCGTTGCATTTCTTATTCGCACATGTATACCGACCAGAAACCCGGTCAACCAGTGCTGCGTCATCAACTTCCATCTGCACTACAGCATCCAGCTTCACGCCTTCCTCTGCCAGCATCACATCCAGGGCCTCAGCCTGCGCCACATTGCGCGGGAAACCATCCAGAATGAAGCCGTTCTTGCAATCATCAGCCTTGATTCGATCTGCGATAATGCCAATCACGATATCGTCTGAGACCAATTGGCCTGCATCCATTTTGCCTTTTGCCTTCTTGCCGTAGTGCGTTTGTGCAGCAACAGCTGCCCGAAGCATAACACCTGTAGAAAGCTGAACGAGGCCACGGCTTTTTTCCAGACGCTGCGCTTGTGTGCCTTTGCCAGCACCAGGGGGACCAAACAAAATGATAATCATCTTTTGCGGCCACCCTTCAAGCGAGCCTTCTTGAGAAGACCTTCATATTGCTGTGCCATCAGGTGCGAATGGATTTGGCTAACCGTATCCATGGTAACATTCACAACAATCAACAAGCTGGTGCCGCCCAGATAGAAAGGGATCGCAGCCGAGCTGATAAGAAACTCGGGAATCGCACAAACGATAGACAGATAGGCCGAACCGATAACAGTCAAACGCGTCAGAACATAATCAAGATATTCTGCGGTACGCGTACCCGGGCGGATACCCGGCACAAAGCCACCATTCTTCTTCAGATTATCAGCCGTATCTTCAGGGTTGAACTGAATAGCGGTGTAGAAGAAGCAGAAGAACACGATCAGCGCAATATAAAGCGCAATATAGATCGGCTGACCAGGTGACAGCAGTGACGTTACGGTAAGAAGAATTTCGTTGTCACTATTTTGGGCTGACATGCCCGCAACAGTTAACGGCATCAGCAGCAAAGAGCTCGCGAAAATTGGTGGAATAACACCAGCCACATTCAATTTCATCGGCAAGTGCGACTGCTCGCCCTGCATACCACCACCACGCTGTTGGCGCTTAGGGTACTGAATAACGATCCGACGCTGAGCGCGCTCGCAGTAGACAATGAACCAGATCAGTGCCGCGGCACCGGTTAGCATCGCCAACAAAATAGGTACATTCATTTGGCCAGTACGCGTCAGCTCAAACGCTTGCGCCAGAGTGCCAGGTAATTCCGCCACAATACCGGCAAAGATAATCAGCGAAATACCGTTACCAATGCCGCGCTGGGTGATGTGTTAACCAAGCCACATCAGGAACATGGTACCGCCAAGCAGCGTAATCACTGCAGTAACACGGAAGAACAGGCCCGGGTCCACAACAACA
>JAALKD010000139.1 GCA_011088215.1 Sphingomonadales bacterium
GTGCAAAACAAGGGGGCGTGCAGTGCATTCCTCTGCCAGAACAGCTTTCCGGATGGGGCGCAATGAAATGGAGCACGTGAAGGGCGATGTTTGTTGTGTGCGATGCACCGCAGCGCGCAAGGCGTTAGCCGTCCAGAAACCTTGCCCAAGCGTTGCAGGCCGCTCGCCTCCGGGCTAGCGATCTGATGGGCCAACAGGTCAATGGGAAGGGGAACAACGCGGTGATAAATCGAACCATAGCTCAACAGTTTTTCTGCAAGCGACAGAGGACAGTTTCACGCGCTCAATACCATCGTGGCGCAGGCCACCAATGAATGTCATTGTTTTCCAATGACCATGGGGGATTGAGGCCACCAGGCGCTGGCCCCTGGCAGAACGTCCCCGAGGTCTGGCCATCTTTGTGTTAAGCCCGGTTTCATCAATGAACACGATCCTGCTCAACAGGTGCTCATGCTGTTTCAACCAATCCTGACGTTTGCGCCAGCGGTAGCGTTTGGCTTGTACATCTGCCCGTTCCTGTTCACTGGCGTGAGCCGTTTTTTTTATAGCTGATCTGATTGGCGCGCAGCCAGTCATCCAGTGTCGAAGAACCAACGCGCAGACCATGGGTTTCAATCAGGCGGGTGCACAGTTGTGCCAGGGTCAGGTCTGGCTGTTCCGCAATCCAGGTAAGAATATCAGCCCGGTGCGGGTCGAGTTTGCTTGAGCGTTTTTTGCGCTTTTTTACCTCAACATGCCCGAGCTCATCTGCCTGCTTCACAAAGCGAATGGCGGAACTGGCGCTCACTTTAAACCTCTGCGCAGCCTTCCTACGAGACACACCAGACGCAACCAAATCAACAATACGAAGTCGTAAATCCTGAGATAAAGACATGACACTTCCTCCTGACACCTTGAATCAGAAGAAATCAATTCCGTAAACTGCCCTACGATTCTAAACTCGCCGGAAGTGCTCTAACCGGACAATAATGGCACTTTTATGCAGTGAGCCCTATTAATAAATTGCATACCATTAAAAGAATTTTGACATGTTATTCCATTAATGGCATTTTATCATGTAAATAAATTAAAGACATTCCTCACATGGAAACCATATGTTAACAGAGGACCATTAAACCAATTAACACCATGAGTTAATTGGTTTAATGGACAATAGGTAGAAAATGCAATGAAAATATCCGTCTACAACGCAAAAGGTGGTGTTGGCAAAACTCCCATCGCAACAAACATCGTGCTGGATAGAGATTATGCTATTGCAACTAATGAGCGCAGACATCTATTTCACGATTTTGAATGTATCCCGGATACCCATGTATTGGCAGTCGATCTAACGAGGCCATTTCCCACATTACCAGCTGACAAGGATGTAGTGTTTGATTTGGCAGGGGCTATTTCAGAGGATGCGGAAAGTATAACTACGGCCATCGAACAATCAGATGTTATCATCGTGCCCATGAATGACGAGGTGAAATCGTTAAGTCATGGAATTTGGACATTGGAAGAGGTAGAGGCCATCAAACGTACAGATGCGGTGATATTGGTAGTGGCAACCAAATTAGATCGCGCTGCTAAAGAAAGAGGCCATGATTGGTTAAAATCAAGAGCGTTTCTTAATATCGAGGGCAAAGTCAATGGAGCCGGATTCGATGTACCGGTTCTGCCACTGCGATTTTCAAAAATATTCGATCATATTTTTGAACAGGAAAAGTCAATAAGTCATATATGTGACGCTACGGCTCTTGGTCGCTACACTTATCGAGACATCAAAGAACAGTTCCACGAAATTTATTGCTGCATAGATGAGGTGGCTCATGCCAAGTAAGAACAACGATATTTCCTCTTATGCGACCGACAATGCACATCAAACCATTCTTCCTGAATCGGTGGCGAGGGTAAAATCGGCTGATAAGGCCAAGAAAAAGAAGGAGCAATCAAAAGTTCAGGGACGGGTAGGGCGTCCCAATAAACAGGAAACGGAGATTTTGGGGCGGCCCGTTAATCTGACGATGAACCAAGAACAGCGAGATATTCTCGATCGCAAACGAGGCTTGGTTAATGCGTCGGTGTATGTTCGAGGTTTTTTGGAGAAAAATGGGTTTTTTGACGACAAATAAATTTGTCTGAAAACTTCATCTGTCGTAGTTCCTGTAAAATAGCTGTTCGGTTCATCAAATGCGTCCTTGTGGAGGTCGCTTAAAACAGGATAAATGCAATGCTACATAAACCGGACATATCCCTTGTTAGCTACAGGGTTAGATATATACGCTTGACGAACACGATCATACAAATCCACCCTCTTCACCAGTCCCATCCATAAAACGGGTAACCTATCAGTGGCGGAGTTTTAATCCGGCCTCGGCAATACAATGGTGGATTATTGCTCCGGCGTTCTCAGATGGTTCCGTGACAATCACTCAAGGTACGTGCTATACACTGAATTAGTACAGATCTTTTTAGAGTAGTTGGGACCTATGGTGGCGCTTGATCAGATATCCACACAGGCGATGAATGCCATCGCCCAACCAGCGCTGGAGCCGATGCTGGCTGATGGCGCCGTGGATGCCTATAGATCCGACGCCCGCCCCGTTTTTGCTGATGCCCTTGTCGGGGCTCTGCTTTCCACCCGTGCAATGAAGCGTCTTGCTGGAATCGGGTTCCTCGGAGCCATTGATTATATGCGACGTGGGTCTGGACGGGCCGGTCATCGCCGTCGGCATAATCGTCTTGAGCATTCACTGGGCGTTGCGTGGTTGGCGGACACCTATGCTCGCGAAGCGGACCTTCCGGATGACCGCCGAAAGCTTCTGTTGAGTGCGGCGCTGTTACATGATGTCGGCCACGGCCCGCTATCCCATACACTGGAGCCAGTGTTCGAGGCGGAGTTTGGCATCAATCACCACTTCATGACCCGCCGCCTGGTCACCGGAGAGGTGGAGTTTGGGGAAGATATTCCTGAAATCCTCGCCGATGCGGGTGTCGATTTGGACGAAGTGCTGGCACTGATCCAAGGCGAGCACGACGGTGATGTCGGCTTCCTGTTTTCCGGTCAGATCAATCTCGACACCCTCGAAGGGATTAACCGATGCCGGGCTTTCATCGCGCGGCGACCGGCGTTCGGTGGCTGCGAGAGCATTGTCCGCCGGTGGGCACAGGGCCAACCCGGGAAGATCGAGAGCGATTTTGACGCTTTTTGGCGTCTCAAGCACATTATCTACAACCTCTTGATTGCCGCTGACCGCGGGGCTGTTCTGGATGCAGTTGCGCAGGTCTATATGCGCTCTAATCTGAAACTGTTTTCTGCCGATGATTTTCTGTGTACCGAAGGTTCACTCCGACGTCGGCATCCAACCTTGTTTGGCTATCT
>JAALKD010000140.1 GCA_011088215.1 Sphingomonadales bacterium
AGCTATGCTCATAGGCTGCGGCATAAAGCATTTGCTGGTAAGGGTTGCGCTGCACCGGCGGATGGTAGGCCAACAAATGGGCCTCTTCCAAATCACCGCCACGCGCAAAAAGCGACAGTTTGGCGTCGACACAAGCCTCAGCAAAACTGCGATCAATGTCCGCTATCGCGGCATCTGGATGCGGCCCATTGGCCATAAACGTCCCTCTCCGTGAAAAAGCACACAATCGGTGCTTTCCAATCCCTATGTCATTTAATATAAAGGCGCGGTTATTGTTACCAGCCTTATTTTGCGGGGACATCCATGCAAATTGACGAATTATCGCTCCCTGGAGCCTATATCCTAACGCCAAAACGCTTTGGCGACGAGCGCGGCTTTTTCTCGGAAACATATAGCAGAGCGGCGTTTGACGAGATCGACCCCGGCATTGAATTCGTGCAGGACAACCATTCAATGTCTCGTTCGGCAGGCGTGTTGCGCGGCTTGCATTTTCAGTTGCCGCCGCACGCGCAAGGTAAGCTAGTGCGGGTTCCGCGTGGGCGGGTGTTGGATGTTATTGTTGATTTGCGCGTCGGTTCGCCTACATACGGCGAACACGCCAGCGTGGAACTAAGCGCCGAAAACTGGCGACAACTTTGGGTGCCCGCGGGCTTTGCCCATGCATTTTGCACGCTGGAACCAGATACGGAATTTTGCTACAAAGTGACAGAGTTGTACGCGCCAACCTCTGATAGCGGCATCGCCTACGACGATCCTGACTTGGCTATTGATTGGCCGTTTGATGCCGAAACCCTGATTCTCTCTGACAAAGACCGAAAATTGCAGGCGTTTAAAAACTTTGAATCGCCGTTCACATACGAGAAGCCTCAATCATGAAAATACTTGTAACAGGCGGTGCCGGGTTTATCGGCTCTGCGCTCTGCCGATACTTGGTCGCCGATCTGGGTCATACAGTCATTAACCTGGACAAGTTGACCTATGCCGGAAACCTGGAAACCCTGAAAGAAGTGGACACAAGCCCCAACTACCATTTCGAGCAGGCAAATATTTGTGACCGCGCCGCGCTGGACCGAATTTTTGATCAGTATAAACCCGATGCCGTGATGCATCTGGCTGCTGAAAGCCACGTTGACCGGTCTATCACCGGTGCTGGCGAATTTATCCAAACCAACATTGTTGGCACTTTTCACATGCTGGAGGCAGCGCGCGCTTTTTGGCTATCACTGGACGATGCCAAGAAAAGAGCATTCCGTTTCCTTCATGTTTCCACGGACGAAGTTTATGGCTCGCTCGGCGCAGAAGGGCTGTTTGAGGAAACCACAGCTTACGACCCAAGTTCGCCTTACTCGGCGTCCAAGGCGTCAGCAGACCATTTGGCAAATGCCTGGGTGGAAACATATGGTTTCCCAGTGGTTATCTCCAATTGCTCCAACAATTACGGGCCCTATCATCTGCCAGAAAAATTGATCCCGCTCATGATCTTGAATGCGCTGGACGGTGAGGACCTGCCGGTATACGGCGACGGTTCAAACGTGCGTGACTGGTTGTATGTGGATGACCATGCAAAAGCACTGTTTACGGTTATGAGCAAAGGCCACATCGGCGAAAAATATAACGTTGGTGGCAGGAACGAACGCACCAACCTGGAAGTGGTGACCCGTATTTGCGCCATTCTTGATGATGTGCGCCCGAAAAACAGCCCTTATGCAGACCAGATCAAATATGTAACGGACAGACCCGGCCACGACGCCCGCTATGCCATTGACGCCACCAAGCTGGAAGACGAACTGGGCTGGAAGGCCGAAGAAAATTTCGAAAGCGGCATCCGCAAAACCGTTGAATGGTACCTGGCCAATGAATGGTGGTGGGCACCGCTCAGAAAACATGCAGCCAAGCGCGAAGGCGTTCTGAAGGGCAAATAAATGGTTGCCACGTCTGACAGCACGGAAATTTTTGTTGCTGGCAATAACGGTCAAGTTGCGTTGTCGCTTCAGGAAGCTGCCGAGAAGACCGGAGTTGCACTGGCATGCGCAGGCAGGCCCGCCTTTGATCTGGCCGACCCTGACGGCATGCAAGCAGCGATTGAAGCGCGCAAACCGAGCGCCATCATTAACGCCGCGGCCTACACTGCTGTGGATGCTGCTGAAAGCGACGAGGACACCGCCACTGCGATCAACAGCGCAGGCGCAGGCGCCTTGGCAGCCATCACAGCAGAAAGCGGCATTCCCTTTCTCCATCTGTCAACTGACTACGTCTTCGAAGGCGCCAAGGATGAGCCTTACGATGAGACCGACCCTGTCGGGCCTACAGGAGCTTACGGCCGGTCAAAACTTGCAGGTGAGCGCGCAGTAATCGCCGCGAACCCAAATGCCATCATTCTGCGCACGGCTTGGGTTTACAGCCCTTTCGGCAAAAATTTCCTGAAAACCATGCTGTCGCTGGCGGGCCGCGATGCACTTTCTGTTGTGGCGGACCAGCGGGGCAACCCAACCTACGCGCCGGATATCGCTGACGCGTTGCTTTCTATCGTCCACCAATTGGGTGGTAAGGAACCATCAGAGGCGCAGGCTGGTCTATATCATATGACCGGCAGCGGCGACACTACATGGCACGGATTTGCTGGCGCAATCTTCGAAGAAGGCGCGCGCTACGGCCTCAATAAGCCAAATTTAAGCGCCGTTACCACTGCAGACTATCCTACACCGGCGCGCCGACCGGCAAATTCAAGGCTGAATTGCGCCAAATTGGAGCAAAACTTCGGTATTTCATTACCGAATTGGCGAGAAAGCACGTCGGCTTGTGTCAAACGGCTTTCGCAAATAGACGAGCTGAGCTAATCTCGCGCAGCGTGGGCATTTGGCGCACCGCAATATAAGACATGAGGGATCTATGAAGGGCATTATTCTGGCTGGTGGGCTTGGCACACGTTTGTACCCCATCACCAAATCCATATCCAAGCAGTTGCTGCCGGTTTACGACAAACCGATGATCTATTATCCGCTAACCACATTGATGCTAGCGGGCATTCGCGAAATTTTAATCATCAGCTCGCCGCAGCATTTGCCCTTGTACCGCGACCTTCTAGGCGATGGTTCGCAGTGGGGCATTGAATTGCATTACGCTGAACAACCTGACCCCGGCGGGCTAGCCCAAGCCTTTCTAATCGGCGAAGACTTTATTGCAGGTCAACCATGTTCACTGGCGCTTGGTGACAATATCTATTATGCTGCTGGCTTCACCGAGTATTTGCAGCGCGCAGGCGGCGTTGAGCACGGAGGCTATGTATTTGCATTCCCAGTAGGCAATCCCG
>JAALKD010000141.1 GCA_011088215.1 Sphingomonadales bacterium
GGCGGGCAACGATGAAATGTATGCAACCATGTGGGGGCCGACTGATTTTCGCGGCATCGGTACGCTAAAAGATTATGATCTGACGCCGAAACTACCTCAAATTGCAGTGCCTACGCTTTTCATTTGCGGCGAATTTGATGAGGCGGCACCGCAAAGCTGCCGCAGATTCAGCAAAATGATAGCGGGGTCAAGCGTCGCTATTATTCCGGATGCTGGCCATGCCACCATGGCCGCTGACGAGGCGTTTTACCTCAAAATAGTGCGTCAATATTTGGCAGCCTTACCTGCCGATTAAATCAGCATCATTTCCCTGTCAGCCAGCGAAAGTTTGTCAGGGTTGAGCTGTACCAGTCTGCCGAGTCGACAAGCATATAGGTGCAGAGCAAGGCGAACCAAAGAGCATACAGACCTGCAGTCATGGTAGTGAAATATTGATCCAATTGTAGGAAGTGCCGAGGGAAATATTGGTGGCCATGTTGGTTCTCCTGTGCCGTGGTGACAAGAAGGCGACGATGGCGCACCTGAGAATGTGACAGTTAGGCCAAAAAAAACCGGCCAAGGAGCCGGTTTCTTGAGATCTGCACTAGTGGTTTCTGCGATTATTTGGGCGAGATAACCATAATCATCTGACGGCCTTCCATCTTGGGCCATGCCTCGACTTTAGCAGTTTCTTTCATTTGTTCCGCCACCCGGTTCAGCACTTCCATGCCCAATTGCTGGTGTGCCATTTCACGGCCCCGGAAGCGGATGGTCATTTTAACCTTATCGCCGTTTTCGATGAACTGATTAACTTTTTTAAGCTTGGTATCATAGTCATGAACGTCGATGCCGGGACGCATCTTGATCTCTTTAACGTCCTGAGTTTTCTGGTTTTTACGAGCCATATTGGCTTTTTTCTGCTGCTCGTATTTAAACTTGCCGAAATCTAGAACCTTACATACAGGGGGTTCTGCGTTGGGTGAAATTTCCACGAGATCAAGGCCACTATCACGGGCGATTTCAATCGCTTGTGGCTTGGTTACAACTCCGTGGTTTTCCCCTTCTGCTCCGATAAGCCGCACTTCGCTCGCGGTAATCATATCATTGAAACGCGGACCTGCCTTTTTGGGCGGTCCTGCAAAATTCCCTCTACGTATGTCTAGTCTCCTGTTGTTGTTTCTATAAGCGACTCAGTAGTGAGTCTTTTTAAGTATACCTAGTTAGGTTCAGCTTGCAAAGCCATGAAACACAACCGTTTCATGGCCTCTTTTTTGGTCAGGCGTCTGATGCTTCTCCATTCGGCGGTGTTCCTTCTGCCGCGAGCGATGCAATCGCGTCACGCAGGTCCAGAACTGTCTGGTCTTTACTGCCCAACCGGCGCACGCTGACCTGATTATTTTCAGCCTCACGCATGCCAACCACCAAAATGGCCGGCACTTTCGCGTGGCTATGCTCGCGCACTTTGTAGTTAATTTTCTCGTTCCTCAGGTCAAGGTTCACCCTCAGGCCTGCCGCTTCAAGTGCTGCGTGTACACTGGTCGCATAGTCGTCAGCGTCCGAGGTAATCGGTGTTACCACAGCTTGTGTCGGCGCCAGCCACAGGGGCATGCGTCCGGCAAAATGCTCGATCATAATGCCGATGAACCGTTCCAGCGTGCCAAGAATGGCCCGGTGCAGCATCACAGGGCGCTGTTTGCTGCCATCTTCTGCGATGTAGGTCGCATCTAGTCGCTCAGGCAGCACAAAGTCTGATTGAAGGGTACCGCACTGCCATGTGCGTCCAATGGCGTCTGACAAGTGGAACTCCAGTTTCGGCCCGTAAAAGGCCCCTTCACCGGGGGCATAATCAAAATCGATGCCGCGTGCTTTCAGCGCCATTTCCAGTGCTTTTTCGGCCTTGTCCCACACTTCGTCAGATCCGGCGCGCACCTCGGGGCGGGTCGCTAGCAACACCTTGAAGTTTGGGAAACCCAAATCGCCGTACACACTTGCCAGCAGGTCACAGAAAGCAACGCTTTCTTCCGTCACCTGGTCTTCGCGGCAGAAAATATGGCCATCATCCTGGGTCATTTGGCGCACGCGCATCAGGCCGTGCAGCGCACCGTGCGCTTCATTCCTGTGGCAGCAGCCAAACTCAGCATATCGGATAGGTAGATCGCGGTAGCTTTTGATGCCTTGTTTGAATACCTGCACATGGGCCGGGCAATTCATCGGCTTTAGCGCCATCAGCTTCGCGTCACCGGTTAGGATAGGTGTGTCATCATCGATAGACGGCACTTCGTCGGGCACTACGAACATATTTTCGCGGAACTTTGACCAGTGGCCAGACTGTTCCCACAATTTGCTGTCCAAAAGCTGCGGTGTTTTAATCTCGCTGTAGCCATTGTCACCGAGCCGACCACGGATGTATTTTTCCAGCTCAAGCCATACCTTATAGCCCTGCGGATGCCAGAAAACTGACCCTTGCGCTTCTTCCTGCAGATGGAACAGGTCCATCTCACGGCCCAGTTTACGGTGGTCGCGCTTTTCTGCTTCTTCCAACCGGTGCAGGTAGGCTTTCAGCTCTTTCTTGTCAGTCCAGCAAGTGCCGTAAATGCGGGTCAGCATCTCGTTCTTGCTATCGCCGCGCCAGTATGCGCCCGCCACTTTCATCAGCTTAAAGGCATCGCCTAGCTTGCCGGTTGACGGCAGATGTGGCCCGCGGCACAGGTCTTTCCACTTGCCCTGACGGTAGATGGTAACTACTTCGCCGGCTGGAATGCTGCCAATAATCTCGGCTTTATAATGCTCACCAATTTCCTTGAAATGGGCGATCGCTGCGTCGCGGTCCCATACTTCGCGCTCAATAGGCTCATCGCGTTTGACGATTTCATGCATGCGCGCTTCGATCACCGCCAAATCATCTTCGGTGAAGGGTTTGTCGCGGGCGAAATCATAAAAGAACCCGTCGGTGATGTTGGGGCCAATGGTAACCTGAGTGCCGGGGAACAGTTCCTGTACCGCTTCGGCCATTACGTGCGCGCAGTCGTGGCGCAGAATGTCCAGTGCCTCGTCAGTGTCGCGTTTGGTCACAATGGAAACTTCGCTGTCGGCGTTGATTTCACGCGACAGGTCCCACACTTCACCGTTCACTCTAATGGCCAGCGCTGCCTTCAACAGACCGGGGCCGATATCGCTTGCGAGGGTGGTGCCTGTCACCGGGCCATCAAACGTGCGCACGCTGCCGTCGGGCAGGCGCAGGTTGACCGGGTTTTGGGCACTTTTATTCTCGCTCATGATA
>JAALKD010000142.1 GCA_011088215.1 Sphingomonadales bacterium
CGGCTGGTGACCGTCCGCAAACAGGGTCAGGAACCAGTCTTTGTTCTTGATGCCTTCTTCCCGGTCCGTGCGCGAGGGTCCGCCCTGGGTGGAATTGTCCTGCGTGCCGCCGTAAACAAAGTAAAACGGTTTGGCGTCGTCTGCCGCGACCTTATAGAACTGAGACACTGGCAGGTTGTCGATGAATTGCCAGTTTTTCATGCGATCGTGGGACATATAGATGCCGCCGTCCGACCCCACCAGAACAAAGTCTGGGTCCGTTGGGTGAAACGCCATTGCATGGTCATCAACATGCTTCTTGTCGTTGCCGAGCGGGCCCCATGTTTTGCCGCCATCGTCTGAAACGCGACTGTTGTTACTCATCAGGTAAATGCGGTCAAACTGATGCTGATCTGCAAACATTTCCTGGTAATAGTGAGGACCGGTTCCGCCGCTAACCTCGTCGGACATTTTGGTCCAGCTTGCGCCGCGGTTCGCTGACCGGTAGAGGCCGCCTTTGCGGTTGTCCACCTCAACGGCGGCATACACCACATCAGGCTGCATCGGCGAAATCGCCAGACCAATCTTGCCCATGTTGCCCTTTGGCAAACCCGTTTTAAGCTCGGTCCAGCTATCACCGCCATCATCGGAGGCAAAGATACCTGCGCCCGGGCCCGTTCCTACATAGGCCGCGATTGTACGCTGCCGCGACCAGGTGGCGGCGTAAAGCCTGTCTGGATTGCGAGGGTCCATCAGCAGCGACGTGACTCCTGTCCATTCGTCGGTTTCCAGAACCCGGTTCCAGGTCTCGCCGCCATCTGTTGTTTTATAGAGCCCGCGCTCCCCGCCGCTGGTCCACAGCGGCCCTTGCGAGGACACCCACACAGTGTCCGGGTCGGTTGGATGGATCACGATGTCGGAGATATGCTCCGATTGTGCAAGACCCATGTTTTTCCAGGTTTTTCCGCCATCATAGGATTTGTAAACACCGTCACCGAAGCTGATGTGTCGGCCACCATTGTTTTCACCTGTGCCAACCCAGATGATGTTCGGATTGCTTGGGCTGATTGTTACGTCGCCGGTGGAATAGACGGCTTGTTTGTCAAAGATCGGCGCCCAGGTGGTGCCATTGTTTTCTGTTTTCCAGACGCCGCCGGAGCCCACCGCGACATACCAGGTTGACGGATCGGTCTGGTCAACCGCGATGTCGGCTATTCGGCCTGACATGTAGGCAGGGCCGATGTTGCGCATTTTCATCGCAGAAAATGTCGCGCTGGACATGGCTTCCGGGTCGTCAGAATTGTCTGACTGGCCGTGGACCGGTGCTAAAGATAAGGCTGCTGAAGCAAACAGCGCCGATGTGATAAATACAGATTTGACGAGACGATGCATTACGAGTTCCCCTTGTGCCCTTTTTTGATTCAGCAAACAATATCACCGTCGACAGTTGCCTCAACTGATAATTCTCTTACCGCACTAAAGTTTAGAGAGGCGCATCGACCTAAACAATCGCTCGGGGTTTATGCCCTCAAGGCGGTGGCTCATTGCAAATTGGCGCAACCCGAACCGGTTGTGCAAACCGAAATGGTGCCGTGGTGTTGATGTGCGGACCGCTCACGCTCTGATCGGGATTGTCTTGATCACCGGGTCTGTTGTGGGGCGGTGCATATCTATGTGCAGCAGGCCGTTTTCCATGAAGGCATCGGTCACTTCCATGCCGTCGGCGAGCACAAATTTGCGCACGAACTGCCGGGCGGCGATGCCGCGGTGCAAAAATTCCTTGCCCGCCGGGGTTTCACCCTGTTTACCACGGATGATCAGCTGGTTTGCCTCCAGCGAAATGGCCACATCGTCCTGCGTGAAGCCGGCAACCGCAAGCGTGATTCGGATCGCTTCGTCGGCCATATGTTCGATATTGTAGGGCGGGTAGCCTTCGCCTGCGTTTTTGGCAACGCTGTCCAGCAGGTCTTCCAGCTGGTCGAAGCCCAGAAGAAACGGACTGTTAAACACTGACATGCGTGACATGGGGCACCTCCTGATTGAGCGTGGTCACATCGTTCCGGCATCGTAATGGATGAGCGCAATACAGCACGGCACGAAAGGCCCCAAATGGGCGCCTGCCTGCAGTGTGCGCGAGCCGCCGGTCAGCATCAAGAAAAATTTGAATTTCCGTCTAATACCCTGCGCTGTTACTAGCGACTTGCCGTTTGGGTTGAATGAGCTTTTTCTGTTTTTTGTGCCGTTGGCAACTTGCCTTCGCTGCTCTCAGGCGGCCTGATCCAGCAGCTGGTACCGCGTTTGCGCAGTTCGGTGCACAGTGCCTTGGCTTCAGCCAGGGTTTTCAGTGGGCCAGCGTTCAGGCGGAAATAAAAGCCCGATGGCCCTTCAATGCGACTGCCAAAATCCATTTCTGATCGGCGCGGAGGGATGTCCTTGAGAATATCTATATTACGCTCATATAAAATGCCCCAGCCATCGGTTAACCGTTTCAGTGTGCGGTAGGCGCCGATTTGCAGTGCCCAGCCTTCAGGCTCCAGCAGGGGTGGGATGTCTCCCGGCTTATAGTTGACTGGCCTAACTTTTTTTACAGGCTCTGGTTTTATTGGGGCCGCAGCTAAAATAGGCGCCGGTTTTTTGGTCACCATGCGCTGGGCGGCTATTTGACGGTCTTTGCTTTCCTCCAGCGACAGGTTGGCGGCCTCTGATTTGGTCCATGCCGGGTCGATGGTGCCGGTAACCAGTGCCTGCATCCGCTCGGCCCGGCCAAGGCTGGCCAATGACCGGTAAAAGGTGAAGGTTTCATTGACGCTGGCGGCGTCGAGATCCAGGCGGGCCACTTGAAAAGCCCGGTCTTCCTGGCCGTCGAGCAGATAAGCCATCGCCAAATTCTGACGGTCACGGGCTTGGGCCCCACCACCGCGCAGTAGCGGTTCAAGGATATCTATCGCCGCACCGGGGCTGCCGGTAGCGGCCAGTACCAACGCTTTGTTCGACAGGCTTGACCGGTCATTGGTGCCGTGGAGTGTGACGATGGCCTCGGCTATTTTACCAGTTGCAGCAAGCGCAATGGCTTTACCGGACTTAGGCCTTGGATCGCCGGGCAATAGGTTGACGGCACGGGAGAAACCTTCTAACGCTGCGCTGAAATTGCCCAACGCAAGTGCAGCTTTACCGTAACTATAATAAGTTGGTCCAGGCAACTTTACAGTTT
>JAALKD010000067.1 GCA_011088215.1 Sphingomonadales bacterium
AGTCTCTCAAAATCACTTTTGGGCTCTAGATGAACTGGTTCAAAGGGCACACCCCTCTGCCTCTCCAATAGGGCCGAAAAGCGTAATAATTCCATATCCAACTTCTGGGCATCCAATAAAAGACCAAACGTCTTGGATAGGTCCAATGAGGGCCATTTAGGGGTGATGTCACAAATGTCCGCTGTTGGCCGAAAGCGGACGTGGGCAAAATTTGTTCAACGGATCAATTCCAAGCGTCTGTCAGGTTCATATGGAGCCGAAAACGGAATGACGAGGAAGCCTTCAGGGTGATGACAAATTGGTTCCTTTGCTGTGTTCTATATCACAAGTATTCACTGTAATTTGTATTTACAATTTCTGATATGCCCTCCAACAACTGTCGTGAAATTGAAGGTAGTTCGCGCAGCATCCGTGTTCGCCATTGGGGTAGAGGGTTTTGGATGGCAAATCGCATCGATGATGAAATGTTACTTGATCGGGTTTCAAAAAGTGACCGCGAGGCTTTGCGGGAACTCTACGGTCGGTATGCTGAAAGCATAACGGCCTTCGCGAAAAATTGGCTGAGTGATCCGTTTGAGGCATCAGATATTCTTCATGAAACAATGATTGAAGTTTGGCGATCAGCTGGAAAATTTCAAAATCGCTCATCTCCAAAAACCTGGATATTCAGCATTGCAAGAAACAAGTCTATTGACCGCAACCGCAAAGCTTCCCGGTCAATAAACCAAGAGTTGGATCAAAATATTGTGGACGATGCGCTTGATCCCCAAGCCATCACGGAAAAATTCCAAAATGCCGATCGTGTCCGTGCTTGTATCGGCAAACTGAGTACGTTGCATAAAGCTGTAATTCATTTGGCATTTTATGAAGACCTTACCTACCTGGAAATTGCCGAAGTAGAAAAACGGCCAGTAGGAACCATCAAGACACGGATTATGCACGCTAAAAAATTGTTGATGCGGTGCCTGGGTCAGTAACACTTCCTAATTTTTGTAAACACTCTCAACAACTTCCGTAGCAGCACTAAATGCTTCCTCAGCTTCGGCTCGCGCTGCTTCGTCTGCAAAAGACACCTCATAAATGCCTAAGGCGCTCGGGCCGTGCGTGATATTCGCCCCGGCTTTTTGGAAAAGAGTTCGAATTTCGTTTTCAGTGACACTGGAAATGAATGTAACTTGTAGACTGTAACCAACAGATACTTCACCGACAGTTTCATAAGTAGGCTGTTCGTTTTGGCTGTTGTTTTGGAACGCGAAAAATGTTGCCTGTCCGAATGCAATAAAAGCGAGGGCCGCCGTTGCATAGCGCCACACTTTACCATTGTCATTCGCTGCACTTGGCACGGCGTGAGTTAGTTCTTCTCGGTCGATATTTTGAGAAAGTCGAGCCCAACCCAATTCATCAAACGGCGCGGCATCGCTAGGTTTTTGGACTGAATTTGCCAAGCCTTTGTAATAGGCTATTTCTTCTGCAACGCAGGCATCAGACTTTGCTGCTGCTTCAATTTGGGCACGAAGGCTGCGGGCAGCGCGACCTTTGACATAGTCCAGTATCGCTGCACTTCTGTTGTCCTCGGACATATTTTTGAACAAGTCAGACACTTTCGCCTCCCAAACACAGCCCACTTATAACGTCAACATTGTTATCCAAACAATGCATAGATGTTTCTCTGTCGTATCAGCATCACGAAAAGTTCAAATTATTTTACACCGTTTTCGCCTTTCATGCTTGTAGAGGAGGCTGACGCTATAGACTTTTTCTACAAAACCACAAATGCTCGAGGCTTTTTTGTTTTCAAAAAGACATCTGATTTTTGCCCTAATATCTGCCTTGCAACATTGGTTACTTGGCGGTGCAGCTATGGCATCAGATCAATTAAGAGATTTGAGTATTTTTGGGCGGGCACTGACTCGGTTTCAAGTTGCTGAAAACGATTTTCTGCCAAGAACAGCGGTTGGTTTGACGCAGTCGTTGCAGCTCGCTGTGGAAAGGCGGGTTACACCGCGGTTAACCTTTTTGGTTGAGGGTGAGACAGTTGTTGCAGTAGTGGGAAAATTCAACGATGGCACAGGAAACAACCCAAACCGCTTGCTGATACCTGACCCCAACGCTTTGGAGCTTAATAGACTACAGCTTCAATACTCGCTGGGCGGGGAATCTTTTTTAACGGTTGGTCGTCAGACTTTGGCAATAGACGATCAGCGCTTTATCGGTGCAACACCGTTTCGTCAAAACACACAGACTTTTGACGCTGTGCATTTTTCCAAGCGATTTGGGGGCCGTGCGATATTCCAGGCTGGTTATTTGAACCAAGTGAACGGTGCTCTCGGCCGAAACAATGTAAATGGACGGTTTAAGGGTAACTCCTATTTTCTGACTGGCAACATTCAGACACCCATTGGCCGATTGGGTGGTTTTCACTACGCGTTAGACCTTCAAACCGCGACAAACCTTAATCCAAATAACATGGCTTCATCGCAAACGACCGGAATCCGACTGGATGGCCGTTCGCACTCCAATGGTCTCGGTGTAGATTGGGAAGGTGCCTATGCCCGACAGGAAAATTACGCGGACAACCCGCGCAAATATACCGCACATTACTGGTTGGCGCGGGCCCAATTCTTTGCGGGGGAAACGCGGTTTGGCTTCCGCGCAGAATCTTTAGGTGGTGGACGTGACCAAGCGTTCCAAACCCCACTTGGGTCTCTCCGAAAATTTCAAGGTTTCGCAAATGTGTTCCTTAGAACGCCACTTGACGGCGTTGTTGATTTGGAGGCGAGTTTCGCTTGGGAAGCCGGAACAGTTTCGGAGTTTAATCGTGTGTCGGCCAAGGTAAGTCATCATTGGTTTAGCGCCGAGCAAGGCGGAGCTAGCTATGGACGGGAAACGGACATTAATCTTGAAGGAACGTACCGAGGGAATGTTTTGTCTGCGGGCATTGCCGCCTATAAAACAGATACCTTTGCTGCAGACACCACGAGGATTTTTTTGAGTCTCAGGCGACAATTTTAAATGAGCTAAGTTTGAACCTAATGAGCCCGCTAGACGACCGATAGAAATACAATAAGTTAATAAGGCCAGTAGCTATGCGACCATCAACTCTATGTATAATGTTCATCGCGCTTTTTGCTGCCACGGGCTGCTCGATTCAATCGACGAGTATATCAACGGATTCTGGCCCGGTTTCTGTAAATCAGGATACCCATGATAGTACCAATGTCATTATTCTCGTTAGCTCAAATGATGCGGCAAACCGGTTGATGGTAAACGCCGCCCGAGGCGGCTACCAACTCAATAGAAAATCTGACTTGTCGGGTCTAAATCTTGTCTTGCTGGATTTTGAGCGCCCGCCCGGAATTACCGGCGTTATCGCCATCAATGACATGAAAAAAATGGAGCCAAGTGCGATCGCGGAACTTGATCACAACTATGTAATTCAAGCAAGAACAGCGACGGCAGAACCACGCCAGTATGCGCATCTAATGGTGGACTGGCCAGAGCATGGGTGTGCCGCGACGAGCGCAATCGGCATGATTGACGGGCAGGTTGACGAGAATGCGCCCGCGATTTCAGGCGCCATGATTACCGCGCGCAACTTTGTCGATGGTGAACCGGGGGCATCAGAGCACGGAACTGCTATTGCAACGCTGCTTGTTGGCCCAGGCAGACTGCAAGGCGCCCACCTTTATAGTGCTTCTGTTGTTGGAAAAACCAACACATCGCGGGCGAGCGTTTACGAAATAATTGAAGCTATAAACTGGATGAAGTCATCAAATGTTTCGTTGGTTAATGTTAGTCTGGCTGGGCCCTACAGTGCCGTCCTTGATCGTGTTATTGAGAGCGCTACTGATAGTGGAATGGTTTTTGTCGCGGCGGTTGGCAACAGTGGACCAAACGCTGAGCCGTTGTACCCGGCAGCATTTAACAACGTTATTGCTGTAACTGCGGTGGATGCCACTCGTATGATTTATAGTCGGGCTGGCCACGGAAATCATGTAGATTTCTCCGCTCCGGGCGTTGATATCTTTATTGATGATGGCCATTCGGCAGGGTATTGGAGTGGAACATCTTTCTCGGCTCCTTTTGTAACGGCAGTAATCGCAAGTGACAGCGAAGCTGCCGAAATGGAATCAGTTGATTCCGTTCGCGCTCATATAGCTGACAGGGTAATGGACCTTGGCATATATGGCCGAGACACTGTTTTTGGTGCCGGGCTTGTTCGTGGTCACAAAGAATGTTCTTCAAATAGTTAAGGGTAGATAGCTTATTTATCTATTTGAACGACCCAAATGTTGCGCCGCTTATCTCAAAGTTTTTCTTTCTGAAAATAATTTGAACCTTTTTCGATGTTGATCCGACTGAGCTACATATCAGAAGGACTGCACTTACGGTATCGGTTGCGTACCTATCCAAATAGCTCTTCTGAAATTCTGAATTTTACATGACCACGGAAGGGTTCCAAATGACACAGGCTACAAACACTACGCAACTGAAGTCGAGCAGGCTTTCACTGCTAAAGACATCGGTATCAATATTAACACTACTCAGTGTGCCAGGTTTTATCAGCTCAGCAAATGCTCAGACAGCTGTAGATGATGGTGACAATGTTACCGTGACATCTCAGGTGAACGGCGAAACAATCACGGTGGCATCCGGTGTTACTAGCGAAGTAACTGGAGCGCCGGTCGTTGTTGGCGCGACCAACAATATTGTTATCACCAACGCTGGCACCTTGCGTTCGCGCGATGTTACTCAAACAGTTCAGTTTAACGCTGACACCATAGGCAGTATTTTGAACAACGGCGTCACTGGCGTGTTGGAGGGTGAATCTCGTGTGGTTAACATTGAAGGCGATGATGTTACCGTAAACAATAGTGGTTCTATTCTGGGTATCGGGAATCAGCGCAACGGTGCAGTCTATGCAAACCGCACCGCCACCAATTTCGTCGTTAATAATATCGGTTCGTCATCGTTGATTGATGCAGGCGCTGGGAATGAAGGCGCGGGCATTGCTCTTGAAATCGGTGGCGGTGGTAACCCCATCACCGGATCAATAACCAATGCAGGAACAATTCAGGGCCGCGGGCAGTCAGTAACGGGTGGAACAGCTGGCGACGGCCTCCGTTTCTTTGGTCCTGGCTTGGCGCCGGTTTATGAGTTTAACGGAGATATAAATAACTCGGGAACTATTGCATCTGAAGGTGCAGCAAGTGTCGTATCAGGCGTGCGTTTCAGCAATCGCATTAATTTTGCTGGCACACTCACCAACACTGAAACTGGCGTTATCTCTGGCGTGAATAATGGCTTGTACTTTGGCGATGCAGACCATTCTCAGGGTGTTGTTGATAACGCGGGCGCAATATCATCAGATAGCCGCGCACTAAACATCGATGGTCTCGGCTTAACCGTTAACAACACCGGTTCCATTCTCGGTACGGGTAATCAGCGCAATGGTACAGTCTACGCCGATAGCACTGCGCAAAGCTTCTCGTTGAATAATTCAGGTACAATTGATGCTGGTGTGGGCAACAACGGCGCTGCGTTCTCTGTTGAACTTTCTGAAGCAGGGAATGAATTTTCGATTGATAACTCCGGGTTTCTTGTCGGCCGTGGCCAGGCGGGTGCGGGCGAAGCAGGCGCTGGTGATGGTGTCCGCTTTGAACGCACCCGTGTTGGCGGGGCTTTAGATGGCACAACAACGGGTTTGTTCAATGGCACCCTTACCAACTCAGGCAGTATTACATCTGAGGCGGCAGCGGGCACTACTGCCGGCGTTCGTTTTGTTAACGGCGTATCGTTCCAAGGTACATTAACCAATGAAGCGGGCGGCGTTATCTCTGGTGTGAATAACGGGCTGTATTTCGGTAACCCGACACCGGCAGGCGGTGCAGACCACACAGGCGGTGTCGTGAACAACGCCGGTACAATTTCATCTGACAGTCGCGCGCTAAATATTGATGGCCTGGGTCTCACTGTAAACAACAGCGGTTCTATCATTGGTACAGGTAACCAACGCAATGGTACTGTTTATTCGGATGCAACGGCGAATGCATTTACGCTCGATAACAGCGGCACCATTGACACTGGTGAAGGCAACAACGGTGCAGGCGTTTCTGTACAAGTTGGCGGCCAACCCAACACATCTACCATTATTAACTCTGGTCTTATCCAGGGCCGTGGCCAGGTAGGCGCACCGGATAATACCGCTGGTGATGGCATTCGTTTTGGAGGCCCGGGTCTTGCTCCTGCGTATGAATTTGCTGGGGACATCGCTAACTCTGGTGCCATTCGCTCCGAGAGCACAACAGGTGTTGTATCTGGTATTCGTTTCAATGACCGTATCGGTTTCACTGGTACGCTTACCAACGAAGAAGGCAGCGTAATTTACGGCACAAACAACGGCCTTTACTTTGGTGATGCTGATCATGCGGGCGGTGTTGTAAATAATGCGGGCACGATTACTTCTGCGAGCCGCGCATTAAATATTGATGGTTCTGGCTTAGTGATCAACAACACTGGGTCAATAATTGGTCAAGGTAATCAGCGCAACGGTACAGTATATGCTGATAGTACGGCGCAAGACTTTACGTTGAACAACAGTGGTACAGTTGACGCGGGTGAAGGCAACGAAGGTGCTGGTTTCTCTGTAGAGCTATCTGGTGCTGGTAATGATTTCACGATCACCAACTCTGGTGACATTACTGGTCGCGGACAAGCGAGTGCCGGTGCTGCCACTGCTGGCGATGGTATTCGCTTTGAGCGTACTCGTGTTGGTGGTGCTTTGGACGGCACAACTACAGGCTTGTTCACTGGCACTATCACTAACTCAGGTAACATCACTTCTGAAGCAACTGCCGGTACTACCGGCGGTATCCGTTTCGTCAACGGCGTGTCTTTCCAAGGCACATTAACCAATGAAGCGGGCGGTGTTATCTCTGGTGTGAACAATGGTCTTTACTTCGGTAATCCAGTTCCTGCGGGCGGCGCTGACCACACAGGTGGCGTTGTAAATAATGCCGGTACAATTTCATCTGATAGTCGTGCGTTGAACATCGATGGTGTTGGTCTAACGGTGAACAACACTGGTTCTATCATCGGCACAGGTGATCAACGTAACGGTACAGTGTATTTTGATGGTACAGCTAACAACGTCACATTGAATAACACTGGTTTGATTGACGCAGGTGTTGGTAACAATGGTTCTGGTGTTTCTATTCAAGCACTTGCGGGAACTCGCACGCACACAATTACCAACAGCGGTACCATTCAGGGTCGCGGTGACGCACTCGCGTCTGGTGCAGCAGCTGGTATTCGTGCTTTCTATCCGCCGAACATGATGCGCCCTGAAGTTGATCTGACTATTGATAACTCCGGTACGGTTGGTTCAGAAACATCTGCAGGTATTCTACTTGAAAACATTACGTTTACAGGTTCAATCACTAACTCAGGAACTATCTCCGGTGCTACTGCAGCGATTGATACGCGTACATCTCTTGGTAATGTTGTTATTAACCAAGTAGCAGGCAGCCTTGAAGGTGATGTTTTAACGGGCTCTGGTGATGATGTTCTTAACATCACTGGTGGCGCGTTGAACGGTAACGTTGACTTGGGCACAGGTACTAACCTTGTGAACATTGCAGCTGCTTCAGGCTTTGCTGTTGACGCAGCACGGACAATTGCCAGTGATGTAACAGTTGCTAATGCAGTGAGCTTTGGTCTTGGTAGCCAACTTGCTGTAACGGGTGATGTAACACTTGCCTCAGATACAGCCGTTGCTCTTGACTTTTCGGATGTGACAACGCTCGCGTTTGGCCAAAGCCAAGACTTGATCACTGCGACGGGTACGTTCACTGACGGTGGCGCTACGTTCACTGACAATAGTTTCCTGGTTGATTTTGATCTTGCGTCAACGGCTTCTGGTCTGTCATTGACGCCAACTGTAGCGAACCTTGGTACTGTATCATCAGATGCAAACACCAATGCGTTTGGTGGAGCCTTTGCTTCAGCGTTGGGCGGCGGCGGTGATGCTGCATTTGCAGCTAATGCCAATGCAATTGATGCCTTTACCAGCAATGCGCAGTTTGAAGGTGCGGCTGCAGCCTTATTGCCAACGCTGAACAACGGTGTTTTGCGCGAAATCTATGAAACACAGAGCGAAGTTCTGTCCTTGATTGACGATCGCGTTTCTCCGTCTGCTTCTAAAGAAGTTTCTCCGTCTGCTTCTAAAGAAGACGGTGTGGGGGCAGGTTTTTGTCCGCAGTGCCGACAGAGATGGTGAAGGATCACTAACGCTGACGGGCTATGATGCAACTGCATACGGGTTTGTTCTGGGGGCTGATACATTGCTCAGTGATACTACCCGCGCTGGCGTTGCTTTTTCATACTCTGACCTCGATATTGATGAGACAGGCGGCGCGCGTGAAAACACGTCTGTGGAGGGATATGCCGTGTCTGCATACTTTGCCTACGAGCAGGGCACTGCATTCGTCAATGGAGCGCTGTCTTACTCGTTTAACGATGCGGAGGCGCAGCGAAATGGCCTTTTGGGCGACCCTGTCTCCGGAGAATTTGACGTCAATCAGTTCGCGGCAACGCTGAAAGCAGGCCATACTCGTCAATTGAGCTCCTGGGAAGTAACACCGTTTGCGAGTTTGGAATATGCGACATTAAGCCAGGAGGACTATAGCGAACGCGGCGGTTTAAATCTCGATGTAGACGCAGGTGGTATTGATCTGTTCGAGGCAGGTGTTGGTGTGAAATTGGCGTTGCCGTCTGATAAAAGCGGCTTCCAACTCCAACCGGAAGTGTCGGTTGGCTACTACTATGATTTCATCGGTGACCAAAACCTCGTGAATGCTAGCTTTACGGGATCGAATGCCTTCACACTCGAAGGTGTAGACCCTAGCCGCAGTAGCTTTGAGGTAGATGCTTCTGTGGGGCTCTATTCAAGTGAAAAATTGTCCGTACTTGTTGGATATGACGGTGAGTTCAGGTCTGGTTACTCAAGCCACGGTGGGACAGCAAGACTTCGTTTCAAGTTCTAAATCCAAAGCACTTTCAGTCCGGCGCCTTTGTATGCGCCGGATTGAACCAGCATCATCAAATTGCATGTATATTAATCGGGCTCAAAACTGAACATCACAGGTAACAAAATCCGGTACAGCGATAGTGCAATGAACTAGAGACAATCAAACAATAGACCTTCTATTCGGAAATAAAAAATCCGAATGTCCACAATGGGTCGAGAGCTGACACTGTATCACATTCATCTAATATAATTTCGTAATAGCTTATTCAGGTATAGAACTACGATTCTGCGTTTAACGTCAGCCATTCAGCATGGCGTCAATGCAATACTCTAGACTGCTCTATCCAAACTACATTGTTGCGCTCACTTGTTGGAACGCCTTCCAGTTCTCTTAACGCGCGCCGTGCCTTCAATCTATCTTGCGAGTCTTCAATCCTATCAAGGATGTCTACGATACTTTGACTTTTCAACAGGAAGCCAGGTACCAAGCTGTTCATCATGCGCAAAGCCTCCTTGTTTCGCGCAACGTTCTCTATTTCTTTTACAATCATCCGGGAAACATATCGAAGGGAAGCTTCATTCATCGACCCTCTAAGTTTGCCAGAAAACTCCTTTTCGAATCTATTGTAATCATTGTCCTTGAAATCAAACTGCTGCCAAACAACATCAATTATTTTTTCATATTTAAGAAGCTCCTCGCTTCTACGCTGGATATCATCTATCTGCGCAAGACTATCATATGCTTGCCCTAAAACCGCATCAATTGGCATCACCTCATCCGCAATTCTATCAATCTCAATCATCAGTTCTTGCTTGCAGTCCGGTTTGCTTCCACTTTGTGCTTTTAGCAGTTCCTCGCAATTTTGATTTAACAGGTCCAGAAATTCAGAGGCTTTTCTCGCTTCTATACCCTCAAGCAAAATCCTGGTATCCTCAAACCTTTCTATAACGCGGTCGCGAGTATCAAGTATGGCTATCACTTCATCAGGGCCATGTTTGCGAGCGAGATTTTCGATGATCGCGGTCGGTCGGGTAATGGCCGACTAAAAGATGTGTTTCCTTCCCGGCTGCGTAGCTTCCAAAACCCCGCTCCGCTTCTTTCTCGTCTACGTCTAACGATAGAAGCTGCAGCCGGAGATCAAAAGTAGTCAATTGCAATGGGAACGTATTGGCCCAGCAAATAATCTATAATAAAATTACTCAAATGCTTCAAAGAACTTGACCATCCTACAACATATATCTGGACTAGATCTTATTAGATCAACTTCCCCTGCAAATTGGATAATAGAACAAAAAACGCTAAAGAGAAGTTGTGGTAATCTAACAAAGAACTGCTCAACAAAAGTCTTATTTTGCGCGGATCATCGGGTGTCCTACATAACAAAAAAAGGTATGGTATGAGCGAAGCAAGCGAGAGTGCTTGATAAGTCAGCATCGTAAACCCGCGACATTGAATTACCCGCATGCCACGGAACATTTGCCACAAGCATGCCCAAAATCGCGACGCCACGAATAAAGTCTAGCGAATTAATCCGCTCTTTTCCTGCAGAAGCTAAAGAGGCATGTGTGTTTCCATTAACTGGGAAATATTTTAAGTCGCGCAGCAATATTGCTTGCAGCGCACGTCTAACATCATCCGTTAGCCGCCTAGCCACTGTGCAAAAACATTTGGCACCTTATTGATTTGGTCCCCTGATTGCCCGCAGGCGACGGTCAGCTAAAAACAACAAAAAGCCCGCCATAAAAACAAGGAAAACTAAGGCTCCCAAGTGGCGGCTCAGCACACCACCAATACCTTCTTCATCAAACCGAAAAGTAGGCAATGAAGCGAATTCTTCAGTTGGCAACCTATTACCCGCAATAACGTAGGGGCCCGCCTTTTCGCCGTAAGCGGCTTTGAAGGCGCGGGCAGATTTCATATAGCGTTGATGCCGCCCGGAATCTGCCCCGGCAACATCATTAAACAAAGTGTGCGTGATGATGGCAGGAGACAAAAACCGCATCCAGTCTAGTGACGCATCTCGTTTCAATGCCTCAGCCTCAAATTCTGCAAGAAGCGGTTTCGTGGCTTCGTCCACGGTTGAGGTCACGATAAAAGCCGACTTTACAAAGGCCGGTATTTCGCTTGTCTCATTCACTAGCATTTCAGGGTGGTCAAGGATGAACTCATTAGCGATATCAGCTTCTCTGAGCTTTGTTTCATTCTCCGCTTCTCGTGCTTCCGCCAGATAAGCAAGACGCGACGGCGCCGGGTAAACGCTTTCCGCAACTGCGGCGATACTCGCAGGAACGATCAAGGTAAAACCAGCCCACGTAATAAGCAGTATAATAGCGTTCACTTCGCCGCCCCGGTTACGTGACGCAACGAAAGCAATTACGCCAATCCAGAAAAGCGCGTACAGAGATGCGGCTATACCCCAAAGGGCGAAATATGGCAGCCGATCAAGTAAGCTTGCATTACCGATCTGAATCAGAAAAGCCGCGAGTATTATTAGGAAGGTGATACCGAGAACAAAAAAGCCTCTGATAAAAAGCCTTTTCCAGAACAGCGATCGCAATTTCGCGCCTTGTGCCAACGTTAGGCCAAGGCGGTTGGCATCGCGTTCAGCTGAGAGGATATCGAAGGAAAGAACAATCAACAGCAACGGCAGAACAAGAAGAACAACTTTGCCAAGGTCAAACCCACCCAGCGCTAACGCGACAGGGTCTTCAAATTCATATTTGGAAAACAGACGAATATCGGGAGACCAGAGGGACAAACCGCCAAGGCCAGGCAGTATATCGGATTGGCCGATAGCAAAATCACCGAGCGGGCCCGGCGGCAAAGCAGAGGCGAAAGTTACATCCAACGCAGAGCCACTCCAAGCCGGAACATCAGCATCCGCGCCCTTTTCCTCCAGAAGGCGTGCATTCTTAAGCCAGCTTTCCATAGCAGAAGCAATTTGCTCTTCATGAGCTTCAATAGCCTCGAGCCGCGCATCCCGTTCCATACGGCCACTAACAGCACCGTATATAAGCAAGCCCGCGAAAAGTAATAGACTGAAAAGCCCTGCCGGGCGGCCCAGCCGCGTTTTCCATTCATGGGAAATTATGTGCGATAAAGTCATCTCAAGCCTCATATTATTTGTTGTTTACGGGCTGCCCGCCAAGCAAACCAAAGAGAAAGCACTGCCCACAATCCGAGCAAAACAAAGTCCCAAAGCACCGATCGCACGGCATATGACAAGGGTGGAGGCTGGTGCTGGAAATCTGGGATGCTTTCCCAGAAATCCGCGTCAGCCAAATAAGAAAAGCTCTGGCCAGCCCCTTTGAGCATCATATCCTCATTCATCTCGCGAACGATTACATTGCGCTGCTTTTCAGCTTCAAGCGCAAAGTGCTTATGGGCAGCAATGTCTGTGCCGGAAAGGCCAGAAGAAAAATGTTGCAACAAAATGGCCGGTGAAAAGATTGAAAGCGCGCGGCGCACTTCTTTCTGTCGCTGATAGGCGGCATACAATTCTTCGTATGCAGCACCAAAGGCATTGGCATCAATCACCTCCGAGACCTCTAGTCTTAACCCGCTGCGATTGAGTTCCATTTCAGCAAGCTCTTCGTCGCTTACTTCACGGCCAAGGGCGCGGCTAAGCACCAACCTTTCTGCAGCTTTATATTCTGCAGAATCGCGATCAGGTCTGTTTGCCCGAATAGTTGAATAGGTTTCTGACCAAAATGTCTCACTATCAGGGACGGGGTAGAGATGTTCGGAAACCGTTGCCGCCACGCGAGGCATAACAACGACAGAAAGCGCCCAGAGGCCAAGCAGGACCAGAAGAGCAGACGTGGCCCTTTTTGTTCGAGCCGACACAAAAAGGGCAAGAGCGGTGAAGGCAATGCCGTAAAGAGTATACCCAAGCAAGAGGCCTAAACTTCTAAGCAGAATTTCGCCGACCGAAACACCCACCGGCGCTAACATAGCCATGATGGCTGACACAGCGATTGCAACAATCGCGACGCCAACCCCTATCATAACAACCGCTGTCAATTTTCCGGTGAATAAATTCTTCAAGGCAGACCCGGAACTCACGGCTAAACGCAGGGTTCCGCGCTCTCGCTCACCGGCAAATGCACCGTACCCGGTTAGAAAAACCAGAAGCGGCAGAAGCAAGCTAAGCACACCAGCCACACTTAAGTCGGCAAGCCGCCTGAGATCCGGCGCGTCTTCGGCCGGGCGGAACATGGCAGGGTCTTGGGCATGCGCTTCTAGCCAAATTGCTTGACCCAAATACGGCGTTGCGCCGGGGTCGAAAACCGAAAGTGGCGGCATGGGTTTATAGGCTATACGGCCAAAATGAGCCGCGGAATGAGGGTTCTTTTCCCCCTGTTTAAGAAATACTTCCTGATCGCCTCTCTGCGCTGATTGTGCCTGCCGCTGTTGTTCAGACAATCCTGCCCAGCCGGCGACCAACCCCACAATAACCAGCAGCATGAGAAGGGCAAGAACGCTGATCACCCGACCATCACGGCGATATTCGGTCCATTCTTTTGTAACAATGGCAGAGATCATGCCGCCTCTCCTGTCGCCGGGCCGCCATCATGCATGTGATCAAGATAGATTTTCTCAAGCTGGTTGTGGTTGATCTCCGAGGTTTGCAGATCATCCAACAGTCGACCAGCTTTCATGATGCCAATGCGGTCTCCTACTTCCTTGGCGCGGAACAGGTCATGGGTTGCCATCAGTATGGCAGTTCCATCATCGGACAGCGCCCGCAACAAAGCACAGAATTCATTGGCGGCTTTTGGGTCAAGACCAGACAAAGGTTCATCAAGTAAAAGCGCCTTCGCACCTTTTGCGAGAGCAATGGCAAGACCAACTTTTTGCCGCATGCCCTTAGAATAGCTTTCAACCCGGGTATCTGCTGCGCCCTGATCCAAACCAACGCGGTCAAAGTACGTGCGAAGCACTTTTGGGTCTGAAACGTCCTTGCCAGCCAAACGGTTAAAATAGACGAGGTTTTCAAGGCCCGTTAAAACCGGATACAAACTGACCTGCTCCGGCACATAAGCAAGATCGGCACGCGCTGCTTCTACATTCTGCGCCACGTCCTTGCCATCGACAAGAACTGCCCCTGATGTGGGCTCGAGAAACCCCAAAAATAGGTTGATTGTGGTCGTTTTGCCTGCGCCGTTTGCGCCCAGCAAACAAACAACTTCCTTCGCGTTGACAACCAAGTTGAGGTTATCCAATGCGAGCTTGTCACCAAATTTTTTGGTAAGGTTTTCAGTTCCTAGCATCATCTTATTCCTTCAATTTTTGTCGGCAAGGCCGGCATTAAAATCTCTGTCTCAGCGTCGCGAACAAGCTGAACGGCACTCCCGGTGTTGCGAGGATTGGATTGGCAACGCCACCAGCAAGAAAATTGTAGTTCTTGTCGAAAAGATTGGTTGCTTCCAAGTCAAGGTGAGGCCCTTCTTCTCCAAAGGGGCTAAACGTGAAGCCCATATTCACCAGATTATAACTTCCACCTTCCACGCTGTTATCTAATGTCACGAAGTAATCATCGTACCATTCAAAGGAAACGCGCCCACTGAATCAGTCTGTGAAGCGCCGTTCTGCAGCAAGATAGAGGGTGTGGGCCGGAACCCCCTGCGGGGTATTGCCGGAAAGGTCGAACGGCCCATCAAATGTATTGATGATGTTTTCGTCCCACTCGGGATCAATATAAGCGTAACGGATATCAAGAACCGTTGCATCATCGGGGCGAATTGCGAAGCTCGCCTCAAGTCCTTTGCTGACATATTTCTGGCCGGTTGTGACCAGAGTGCCGGGCTGGGTAAAGTCTCCCGCCGCATCTGGGTTGGCCGTTGTGATCAATCGGTCACGCTGGTTAATATAATAGAACGAAAACTGGTATTGGAGCCGATTGTCCAGCGCACGCCCCTTCCAGCCCCACTCGAAGCTGTCGAGGGTGGAAGGCTTTACATCACGCTTGAACCGAGTGGGATCATAAAGGAAAACAGAACCAAAGTTAGAGCTGAAACCACGCCCAAAAGAGAAATACGCCAAGCTGTTTTCAAACCGGTACGCAAGCGAAGCCTTTGGCGTGACCTGGTCTGCGGTATCAGTGACGCGCTGCGATTGATCGAAGGGCGGCAGGGAAGCAAAGTCCACGTTTCGCTCAAAACTATCATAGCGCAACCCAAGAGTTAACGTCAGACGGTCAAGAATTTGCCATTCGTCTTGGATGAAAGCGCCAAAATAGTCGCTTGCTGCGTCCGCCGAGAAGGTTGTTTGGTTGGTGACAAAACAGGGATGATCCTGATTGAGGATATCACCGGTGGAATAATCAACCAATATTGCAAAGAATTTAAAACCACACTCAAATGTAAAACCGTTCTGCCCGGTAAACTGTGATCGCTCGGTAAGGCTTGCCCTTTCATAGCTAACGCCAGCAACGAATGAATGGTTTTCTGTATTCCACTCTGCTGTGACTTCTCCGAAATATTGATCACCCTTATTTGGTGATTGGAAACCATTGAAGCCTACGATGTTGTTAGCAGGGTCAAATTCGAAGCTGTCGAGAAAGTTCAAGCTTGTCAAAGTTTCCCGGCTGCGAGCACTGAAGGTGGCTGTAAGGGCAAAGCCTTCACTGACTTCATGGCGCAAACGCGCCGCCCCCATGAGGCTCTCCACCTCATTTTTTGGGGGCCTCGGGCCAAGAAAAGCTTCCCGGCCACCGGCAACTTCAACCAATGACCCGTCAGGCAAAAGTGGGATGGGGCTACCAGATTCGCTAGAGCGGTCATAATAGGTAAGGAACAACTCAAGGCTAGTTGCGTCTGAAAGCTCAACCTCCAGATTGCCAAACAAGGTGAAGATATCGCGCTCATTATTATCGCGCCAACCATCAGAATGCTCCCGGCTGACCATGGCAAGGCCTTTAACACCTTCGGCAACAGGGCCTTCAATCACGGCCTCGCCGCGCAAGAGTCCATAACTGCCGCCACGCAGGCTCAGGCTTACGCCAAATTCATCAGATGGGTCGCGCAGCCGGTAGTTGATTGCGCCGGCAACACCACTCCTGCCATAAAGCGCCGAGATAGGCCCGCGGACAATTTCAGTCTGGCCAATGGCCACATAGGGAACTTCGGCAAGCAGCACTTCATCATCAGGCGAAATAAGCGGTATACCATCAAGCAAACCAAGAATATGATCATTGCCGCTTGCACCAGTAATACCCCGAATATTGATAAATAGAAATTCATCGTTATCGCCTTCGCCGCGGCGGAAGAAAATTCCTGGTTCGCCGCGCAACTCATCAGCGCCGGCGAAGAAACCGCGATTGCGCAAAACCTCAATATCCAAATTAGTGACATGAGCCGGAACATCAAGCGTATCGCGCGCCGTTCGAGTTGCTGTTACGACAATTGTTTCTAAGCTTTCGTCGGTATCTTCGTTCTCGTTTTGAGCGAACGATTGTGATGAGAGGCTAATAATAAGCGCGCTAGACGCGGCAGTATTTAACAATACACCCCTAAAAATTCCGGTATTCATTTCTTCCGATTCCTGAGCATTTTATGCATAGACACTTAATTCCCGAGAGAATTGCGCCATAAGTCTGGTTCTTTTTTGTGAAATTGTGCCAGTGATCCGCCAAAATAAATTCAGCGGATGTTATGACTATAAATGCATAGAAACAGGAGGGCCGCGCACATGGGTGTCGGCTAAGAAGAACTGTGTTAATAGGTTGCGAAATTGTAGTGTAGGTGCTGCTGATGGCCGACTTTGAGCTACAAGCTCCAACTCTGCGGTATCAACATCGTCAAGATGCGAAGCAGCGGCACAGACTGTACATTCATGCTTTAGATTGACGTCATCTTGATCATGGGAGTGCGTGCTTATCTGGAACTGAGCCAAACAAAAAAGTGCCGCCAAACACCAAGTCAGCACCCTAGAAACGCTTTTGATTTCCCTCGCATTCCCCATAAAATCGTTACTATATCACTTTTTTTATTTTTGCAAGTTGCTTCGCTATAGCGAAGGCTGCCTATCACTTAAGTTATAACTGATGACAGTCGAGAAAATCCTTGATACCTTGGTTAATTTACCTATATTTTTCAGTACTTTATGAAAACACCGAAGAAAAAATCGGAACAACGCCCCACACCTTCACTAGAACTGCCCTGCTATGGTTAGAGACACGAAAATACCCCGATCACGATCAATGATTTCAGACCCTGACAGATCATCCGCTCGACTGGGTGTAAAAAATGTACGTTCGCGGAAGAAATTACGGGTGTCGATATTACGAAGCTCAAGCGTGGTGCGCCAACCTTTGATATGATTTGACTGGACAAAGGCACCCAATTGCCCCCCGTCGCGCGTGAAACTTATTTCATTGGCAAAGAAGAAGCGTCTTTTTTGAGGTGCCCTGTAGGAAACGCCCCATGCGATTTTTTTATCGGGCAGGTCTTGCCGGAATTCCGCAAACAAGGTTGGAGACTCCACATTTGATATATCCCGGTTAAGCGAAGTAAAAGTATCCCGGAAAGTGGAATCGCGAAAATCAGCTTCTACCTCTAAAAGGCCGCCCGGTATAATAAACCCAAGAGGCGCACTGGCATTCGTCGTTACACCCCAAACGCGCCCACTACCTGCATTCGCGGAACCAAAGGAACCCGACGGCAATCTCGCTTGCTCAATGAGGTCATTGCGCCATTCATGAAAAATCTCCACATTTATAGCGCCGCGCTTTTCAGAGCGAAGATCAATTGTAAAGGTAGCGCGGGTGGTTTGATCGGGCCCAAGTGCGGGGTTGCCGGCCAATAGCCTGTCATCTTCAGCAGAAGCGGAGGCTGCAAATTCGCTAAAGTCCAACTGGCCGACAGTTCTTCGTACGCCAAGGCGCAGTTGAACGCCCGCGCTAACATCATATATGTCGGTTGCAAAAGGCTTAACAAAGAAAAAGGACTGACTGTTTTCGGCATCCCCGGACACAGAGATTTGCGAAATCTCAGCTGCAATACCTGTTTCTAGCGACAAACCGCCTCCCACTTGCCAAATAAGGTTTGAATAAACCTCGCTTCTGATTTCTTCGACCAAAACATTGGCCGCTGGCGGGTCTATAATGGTTACAACACCGTTTGCGTCTTGTGATTGCAACGCCAATTGATTGTCAACGCGGTTGTAAGCAATTTCGCCGCCAAATTCAGGCTTGAACCGCCCATTGGTAGACTTTGTTAGAGAACCCCGAAAAACGCTTTCAAACTGGTCTCTCTTTCGTGAAAAAAGCGAACTTGATATATTGGAGTTAATGGGCTCTTCCGATGTGCTGAGTTGTTCCTGCTCCCATGTTTGAAACGAAGAAAGCGAGAGGAGTTTTGCAGTCCAGTTATTTAACTTCTTATTCCAATCAACGCCGAATTCTCCTTCATAAAAGACGCTATCTAAATCAATAGAAAACCGACTATCTGGATTACCGTCGGGTAAACGGCCATCAAATCTCAAACGTTCTGTATCAGGCAAAAAGGCACTTCGGCCAAATCTTCCCGTGAGCTTCAATGTGCCACCTGCAAGCGCACGTTCCGCCTCTGAAGAAATGAATCCCTCAGCAAGAATACTAGGCCTATCCTCAAGTTGAGAAGATAGTAAGCTCCCTGCAGTATCCAGTTGTGTTCGTGTGCCAGCAAGAGGATAGCGTTCCCATAGGCCATTTATTTTGGTTGATGTTTTCCAATCAGAAATTTGTCTGACGATTGTAAATTCGCCGCTGGGGTTTAATTTGCCATCAGCCGCTCTCTCAAGCTTTACCTCCCAGCTACCCGCCGCCCCCTGTTTTGCACGGATAACATTAGCAACTACGGCTTGACCAGCGGCCTCGCCTGACCCAGCAGACCCTCTAATAACTTCAATGCGCGCAACTTGGTTGGCTGGAATACGCCCAAGGGCATCTTCAATCCCGCCAACTTTGGAAGACGGCCTTTCACCATCAATCAATACATTTCCAGCAGCACCACCAAATCCACGCAAGTTATCACCAGAAGACAGCGTAAACCCTGGAAGGCGATCAATCATATCCCGAGCTGTTTGCGGAATATATTGATCAAAAAAGGCACGTTCATAAACCTTTGCAGTTTCTTGACCTGCTACCAATGAACTTTGCTTTACCTCTTCACCATCGGTGTTCTGCGCAACTACATAGCTGCTACTTATTGCGGCTAGAAAAATAGCGTTTGCTGCATACTTAATATTCTTATGAATCATTATCTCTCCCCCATGCTGAGTGACGTTGACGTGCCATCAGTAAAACCTTGAACTAATAACATTGCTTGGTTTAGTGCTAACAGTTGCCCGCATATTCAACAGGTGCGCTGTTGCTGTGGTTAACGCACCAATACTCGCTAGATATTCTGCAAAAGCTCCCATAAGGCCCTCTGCCAGTGAAAACATAAGCATCACGACACCAGCCAGACCGATCACCAATAGGTACCAACGTCTATGACAACGTTTACCGAGCATCATTGCACCCATGCAGAATAAGGCGGCTGTTAGCGCGAGCGGCGAATGCAGCCATTCAGGTGTCCATTGAGAAGCGCTTGAATACGGAATTAACAAAACAAGGGCCGGAATAATGGCGCAGTGTAAAAAGCAGAGGCTACCGAAAAAGATACCGCATTTGTCTATGCGTGCTTGATGGTTTGATTCGATCATGACGGAAGCTCAGGTTTTTTGGCACAACCGCAGCAATATGTTGAAAGCTCGATGTGGTAGTCTCGTACTGTAAAACCAGCCTTGTGAGCATTGGACTGAAGTGCAGACATCACCGGCTCATCTTCAAAAAAATGGGTGTTGCCGCAATCACTGCATATCGTCGCAATATTTTGTGTCTGAGGGCAGGCAGGCTTTTTGAAAGCATAAAAACTGCGGGAAGCAACTAAATGTTTCACCAATCCTTTTTCTTCCAATTCGTGCAAAGCACGGTAAACCGTTGGTGCAGCCTTCACTCCCTGAGGGCGTAATTCATCTATTAACTCATAAGCCTTGGCGGCTCGGTTAAGTCGAAGCAAAGTGTCATAAATCATGCCTTGGTTTCGTGTCAGCAGCGGCATTTCTATCTTGGTAGAATGCACCACATTGGCCCCTGCTGTATCAGGAGACCTTTCCAGTGTATTTGTCATAGTAAATATCCTTGAACAACGTATCGCGCCTGATCAGGCGATAACGGCTTCAAATAGCCAGCTTAAAGCTGGAGCTTGATTGTAGTTCTAGGAAATTATTGGAGGCGCACGGGGGAGTTGAGGCTGGAAGTGGCGAGAGTTCGATTGAATATCAAACACCATTGCTGGTGGCTGAAATGTATCTTGAACAAACGAGATTAATTTAGTTGAAGGCGCCGCGTCATAAATGTCTGCCGAAACCAAACATACCCCGCACTCGATAGAATAGGCATCGTCAGCATCTGTTACGCTGTGGAGGCCGTTTGCGTGGTGTAATGTGATCAAAAGCTGTGCAGCAACAAAGGCTGCTGCCAAGACAAGGCCCTGCATGCGCTTATTGGATTTTAGTTTTTGCTTCAAAATTTCGATTTGGAACACTCCCGACGAGGGAGGTTATACAATAACGTGATAAACACAGCAATACATAGTTGATAAGTGCCACTGGCGGTTCAGCACAAGCGTTTACTGATTGGCATCACCCTATGGGGTCGCACTACCGTGCGTCAGGTTTGAAGATATTTAGCGGCTACCCGCAAAGGTAATCCGAGAACCTGTAAACTTGGAGAACCGTCAAAAGAAAGGCTCCCACTTCATGCAGGGAGCCATGCGGCAAGTGAGCCTTTTCTAGTTCGGACCCCCATAACCATACATGGATAAAAACAAGGGCAATCCACCACACGCTATCCAGAACAAAAGGGAAAGCTTAACGTTGCGCCAAGCACCCGATAGATAGCTGCCTCCCCAATAGAGTGCCATGCAAACTAAGTACGCTGCATAATACATGATGACCGTTAAGAAGCCTATTTGCCCACTTGCCAGAATTGCAGGGTCAATAACTAAGAGACCTATGACAATGCTCAAAAAGGCTATTAAGCCCACGGCAATCATGAATCGGCCTAACTTATTGGCTGGTGCTTTTTCCACTTCAATTCCCATTACTTCAACCCCAGTGAACGTAGCTGCTTGCCTAAAGCACGCCTACGTGCTGCACCCTGAGACGTATTTGGCGCATAATAGAAGTGCCCACTCTGTTGAGACATCTGGTAAGCAAGAGTAGGTACTGAAGCCGCCAAACTAAGGTCGCTCATGCCCGCGTAAATCGGGTCACCCTGCGCTTCAAGATTGATAACGTGTACATTCAGAATGTTAGCATTCGATTGTACAGCGCCCAGCAAATCTTGGTTGATGGGTGCTCCAACCAAAACAAGGTTATCAATCGTCTGACCATTGTTGGCTGCGGCATTTGCCCTTTGTGCAGCAACAACGGAACCCCAAGAATAACCAACTAAGTTTAGCTGCTCACCTTCTGCCAGATCAGCACCAATCGTAAAGTTGCCGCCATCTAAATGTGCAGGCTGAACATCATTAGTCATCATCACAGAAAGAGCATCGGTAATTGTATTCCCTGTTGATGAATCCGCATTTGTAGCGGTCGAAACATTTCCTATTCCAGCTTCTTCTAAGGCCTTTTTCATGTCCTTAATGTAAGTACCGTCAACACCCGCTCCACCAATAAATCTTGTATCTGTCCCCGCAGGGTCCGTCGCGTTCACCGGATCATTACTCACGTATCCATACATATTCATCTGATCTTCATAGCCGA
>JAALKD010000008.1 GCA_011088215.1 Sphingomonadales bacterium
AGCTTGATAGTTTTGCCGCCTTGATTTGCAGTGAGGCCTTTTCCGGGTACCTCATTGACCTCAAGGTCAATGAGTTCGCCGCTATAGCTCTGCGCAAGCGCGACCGACAGCGGGTGGCGGCTGTGGTGTGCAAGCGACGCCGCCAGTTTCAGATCATCCGGACTGTATGACCCGCCTTCCAATGCGGGCTTGCCAACAGTCAACGTCCCGGTTTTGTCAAAAACGACGCTATCTACTCCAGCGATGCGTTCAAGAGCATCCCCAGATTTCAATAATATGCCGTTTTTCAGCAGCTTGCCGCTGGCCAGAACCTGAACTACAGGAACGGCTAATCCCAGCGCACAGGGACAAGTGATAATCAGAACCGTAACTGCGATTAACAGCGAGGCCTGCCACGGCATGCCCCACAATAACCATCCGGCGAATGTGGCGGCGCTCAATATATGGACAACCGGTGTGTAAAGCGATGCGGCGCGGTCAGCCAGCCGCACATATTTGGCTGCTCCCTGTTCGGCGGTTTCCATCATGCGAACAATTTCGCTCAGCAGGCTTTGTTCGCTGGCCTTGGTTACAATAATCTCAACCGGTGCGGTCAGATTGAGGGTGCCAGCAAGCGTCGCGGCGCCTACACCGGCGTGGTTAGGCATGGTTTCACCGGAAATTAGCGACAGATCGATGTCGGTTTCGCCTTTCTGAATGGTGCCATCAGCGGGAATATTTTCACCCGCAGCTACCAGTAGCCGCATGCCTGCCTTGAGTTCCTTGATTGGAATGCGGTTAACACCATCGTCGGTTATGACAGCAGCAGAGCCAGCCAGTTTAGATAGTAGCCGGGATGCACTTTCGCGCGCCTTTCCCTTGGCACGAGCGTCAAGGTAACGGCCGATCAACAGGAAAAACAACAACATTACGGCGGAGTCGAAATAGACATATTCTCCGCCGCGCGCGGCTTCAGATATACTCATCAACGACGCAAGAATGACAGCGAGTGAAATTGGCACATCCATGTTGGTATGGCGTTCTTTCAGCGCGGAGTAGGCTGACTGAAAGAATGGCTGGCCTGAGTAAGCGACCGTTGGAAGGGCAATCAACGCGGAAATCCAGTGGAAAAATTCTCGGGTTGCAAATCCCATTGTTTCGCCGGTTGATGACCATAGGCCCACTGACAGTAGCATCAGATTGGCTGCCGCGAAGCCAGCAATAGCGATGGCTTTAAGCAGCCGCCTCTCGGTGTTTTGATTGTGGCCGTCAGCGGCACCGTCGCCGGGGTCATGCAATTTGTAGCCAAGCTTGATAATTTGCCCCGCAAGCGCGTCGCCGCGCTCCGGTGTGCCGTGCCAATTGAATGTAAGGCGTTCGGTGGTCATATTGACCCGCGCAGACATTACATCATCGTTAGCGGCAAGGGCGTTTTCAATCAACCGCAAGCAAGCGGCGCAGTGCATGCCTTCGACAATCAATTCAAGCTGAAAGGCACCTTCTTCTATCGGGCGCGCCAGCGAGGCATATATGTTGGTTGCGTTGATTGTGCCGACCTCTTTGGCTGCAGCATGCGCGGCGGCGCAACCATCACAGCAAAAATCGGCCCCATTTGAGGCGCTGCCGCAATGTCTGCAGCTCATTGTTGGCGAACAACTATCCGCTGTGCAGTTTGAAACTGTGTCTGTTGCCACGTTACAAAAATCCTGACGTCCCACAACCCGTCAAGCGGGAATTCAATGGGCGCTTGGTAGATGCCGGGTGCAATTTCCAGCAGGGAACTATTGAAATCGACGCCATTATGGGTTGGCCGCGTCAGTTCAGCAACTACCTTGGCATCGGTTACCAATGCACCATTACGGTCTCGCACCACATAATTGAGCTGGTTGCCGGTATCGTAGGTCACTTCTCCTTGCCAGCCAAGCGCCTCTTGTTCAGCCGCAGCTTCGATGGTTTGGTTGTAGTTTAAGCCTTTTTCATAGGCTTGTTCGGTTACCACGCCGGTGTGAGTGCTGGTCGCCAGATAGACAAATACACCGTCAAACATAAAAAGAAGGGCAAAAAACCCGACAAAATACCAAGGTATCCACCGGTCACTTTTTCGCGGGCCTGTCTTGGGTAATGCAGTTTCCGGCATTTATAGGCTCCCTAACGTCCGGTACTCAGGAAAATACCCGAGTATGTTTCGATAATATCACCTGAAGCGCTTGCAGCGGTGAAGGTAAGGGTGGAGCGCGCCGTCGATGGCTTTGGCGCGGATACGAACACCCTATAGTGCGCGACGCTGTCCGCATAGACAAGTAAAGCCGAAGGGTCCGGGTTGCCTGCAGCCTGGATCCGTACCTGGGCGTTTTGCACACCGTCAACTGATAGCTTGAACAGGATGTCTTCGTGCGTTTTATTCAGAATGCGAATGTCGTAACCGTTGCGGATGGTTCCGTCCGACAAAGTGACATAAAGTGGGTTGCGGTCATGCAGAACATGCAGTTCTGATGCGCTACGATTGAGAAGCCCGTACAGCATTATACCGCCAACAACCACAAGCACAGACATATACCAGAAGGTACGCGGTCTCATAACGTGGGTTATCTCGGGTTTACCACTCAATCTCGCTTCACGGTTATGGGTGGTGTCATAGCGAATAAGGCCAGCCGGGCGTTCAACTTTTTCCATTATCTGATTGCAGGCATCCACGCACAATCCGCAGGCGATACATTCCATCTGTAATCCGTCGCGAATGTCGATTCCAACCGGGCATACCTGCACGCATAAGGTACAGTCAACGCAGTCGCCGCGCCCTTCCCAGGTGTCCCCTTTTTTGTGTCGACCTCTGGGCTCGCCCCGGTCTTCATCATAGCCGATGACCATGGTTTCCTTGTCGAACATGGCCGACTGGAACCGGGAGTAGGGGCACATATACATGCACACTTGTTCGCGCGCAAAACCTGCCATCAGATAGGTGGAGAAGGTCAGTGCAACAATCCAGCCGCCAACACTCCAGGGCACCTCAAAATGGATGATTTGTTCCAGAAGGGTAGGCGCGTCGTTGAAATAGAAAACCCAGGCCCCACCGGTAAGCATGCCGATAACGATCCATAGGGAGTGGGTCAGGGCAAACTTCCAGATTTTTTCGAGGCTCCAAGGACCTTTTGCCAGCTTCATTCGTTTGACACGATCGCCTTGAATGATGCGTTCCACCCATACAAACAGGTCAGTCCAAACTGTTTGCGGGCAAGTATATCCGCACCATACCCGTCCAGCTAAACTGGTGACAAAAAATAGGGCAACGGCGGCTAGCACCAGAATACCGGTCAGGTAATAAACTTCCTGGGGCCATATCTCGATAAAGAAGAAATAGCCACGCTGAGCAGACATATCGATCAAAATGGCCTGATCAGGGGCGTGGGGACCCCGGTCCCACCGTAGAAAGGGAGCCAGATAGTAAATTCCGAGTGTCACGATCATCGCGATCCATTTCAGCTTGCGGTACTTACCCCAAATGCGTTTGGGGTAAGCCCGTTCCCGCTTCTCGAAATATTTGATTGGCTGTGCCGCGTCGGACATGGGTACTACTCCGTCTCACCGCCGCCAAGCGAATGAACATAAATGGCCAGCTGGCGGATGGTGCTGTCGCTCAATCGAACATTCCAATTTGGCATTACGCCGTGTTTTGGCCTTCTGATCTGAGCTTCAATCTCACCTTTTTTGCCACCGTAAAACCAGATGGCATCCGAAAGGTTAGGGGCGCCCTGAAACCGGTCCCCGGTTCCGTCTTCCGCATGGCAAAGCGAGCATTGCTCGTCATACAATGTCTTGCCGCGCGTGGGGTAGATGGTGTTTGTACTGAAGCTTAGGACATAATCGGCTATGTCCGAAATTTCATCTTCGGCGAAAATGTCAGCGAAGGCAGGCATTTCGGAAAAACGAGTCTCGTCGTGGTTTGCCCGAATCCCGAATTTGATTGTTTCCTCGATCGCGTCAACGGTACCGCCCCACAACCAATCATCATCGTTGAGGTTGGGGTAACCGCTGGCCCCTGCGCCGCCGGTGCCGTGGCAGGTGGCACAATTGTCTTTGAAGGCAGATGCACCGCCTGCAAGTGCGAACGCATAGAGGCCATTGTCCGCTTGAATTGCTTCAAAGGTGGCTGCGTCAAACCGGTCCAGATAAGCCGCACGGCGCGCCATAATTTCTGCCTGGCTTTCCGCTAGCTGGCTATATTGGGTCCAGCCGGTATTGCCGGTGGTGCCGCCCCGTTCACCGTCGCCTGATAGCGTGGGCCATGCCGGGTAAACGACCCAATAACCAATGGACCAAATTACCGTGATGACAAAAACGCCAAGCCACCAGCGGGGTGCCGGGTTGTTTAGCTCTTTAATACCATCCCATTCGTGGCCGGTGGTTTCAACACCGGAGTGTTCGTCTTTATCAATTTTGCTCATTGCTCGTCCCCTTTGAGAGGAATATATTTATGGTCTTCTATGGTTTGTTTCTGGCTTGGCCGGAACGCCCAAATGACGATCCCGCAGAATACCGAGAAAAAGAACAATAGGCCGGTCATGCCAGCGTTATCGGAAAGCCACTCAATCATTGCCCGCTCCTTTTGCTGCCGTCATGTTTGTAGTCCTGTAGTTCCGCCATCGTGCCGAGCACCTGCAAATAAGCGACCAGTGCATCCATTTCGGATGTGTGTGTTTCGCCATCAAAATTGCGGGCAACAACTTTTTCGCCGTAACGTTCGAAAAGGCCGTCCAGATAGTCACTATCCTGTGACGCTTGGGCATAGGCATCCTGCGTCGCACTGCTGATCATTTCATCAGTGTAGGGAACACCAACCGCACGCAGTGCAATCAGGTCGTCACCTATGTCGGCTAGATTGAGAACCCGCCTAGAGAGATGCGGGTATGACGGCATGATGCTCTCTGGAACCAGTGACTGCGGATTGATCATGTGTTGAACATGCCACTCGTCGGAATATTTGCCACCAACACGCGCCAGATCGGGCCCTGTGCGTTTTGATCCCCATTGGAATGGATGGTCATACATGCTTTCTGCTGCTAGCGAATAGTGACCATATCGTTCAACTTCATCCCGCAGCGCCCTGATTTGCTGGCTGTGGCAGCCATAGCAACCTTCGCGGATATAGACATTCTGCCCGGCAAGCTCCAGCGGAGTGTAGGGTCTTATGCCCTTTACGGGTTCAATGGTGGTTTCCATCCGAAACAGCGGGACAATTTCGATGATACCGCCAATTGAGATGGTGATCACAACGAAGATCAGCATGAGGATGGAGTTTTTCTCCAAAGCTGCGTGTTTACTATACATGGACTGCCTCCCCAGTGCTTCGGCTATTGTTTTGGGCGTCGTTTCGGTTTGGGTCATGCACCATGTCCTGGACAGCTTCTCCAGCACTATCGCCGCGAATGGTTCGCACAACATTGTAAACCATGATCAGGGCTCCGGCGAGGAAGAGCAGGCCACCAAACGCCCGGATAAGATACGGGATATGCTTTGCCTGGACCGTTTCAACGAAGCTCCAGCGAAGGAAACCAAGTTCGTCGTAGCTGCGCCACATCAGGCCTTCCATAATGCCGGTAACCCACATGGCCGCGATGTAAAGCACGATGCCGATTGTAGCGATCCACAGGTGGGTGTTCACGAGTTTCAGCGAGTATAGACCTGATCGCTTCCACAGCACTGGTACCAGATGGTAAACCGCGCCGAAGGTGATGAAGGCAACCCAGCCAAGTGCACCTGAGTGCACGTGACCGATGGTCCAGTCAGTATAGTGGCTGAGGGCATTCACTTCCTTGATCGACATCAGCGGACCTTCGAATGTGCTCATGCCGTAGAAGGACAGCGAAATGATCATGAATTTCAGGACCGGATCTTCGCGCAACTTATGCCAGGCACCCGACAGCGTCATCATGCCGTTGATCATGCCGCCCCAAGAGGGCATCCATACCATAATCGAAAAGGTCATGCCCAGTGTTTGAGCCCAGTCTGGCAGCGCAGTGTAATGCAGGTGGTGTGGCCCCGCCCAGATATACATAAAGATAAGTGACCAGAAATGCAGGATCGACAGGCGATAGCTGTAAACTGGCCGGCCAGCGCGCTTGGGGACAAAATAATACATGATGCCCAGGAAGCCGGCTGTGAGGAAGAAACCAACCGCATTGTGGGCATACCACCATTGTATCATGGCGGACTGAACTCCGCCCCAAAGCGGGTAGCTTTTGGTGCCGAATATTGAAACCGGGACCGAAATATTCTGAACCAGATGCAACACTGCTACCGTCACAATGAACCCAAGGAAAAACCAGTTGGCCACGTAAATGTGTGGCTCTTTCCGGTTTTTGAGCGTCATCATAAAGACGACCAGATAGGCCACCCAGACAAACGTGAGCCAAAGGTCAGCGTACCATTCAGGTTCAGCATATTCCTTAGCCTGAGTAATGCCGGTAACGTAACCGATGGCGGCGAGCACAATGAAAAGCTGATAACCCCAGAAGGTAAAGCTGGACCAGCCGTCGCTCCATAACCTTGTTCGGCACGTGCGCTGGACGGCAAAATAACTGGTGGCAAACAACGCGTTGCCGCCAAAGGCAAAAACCACAGCTGACGTATGCAAGGGTCGCAGCCGCCCAAAGGTGAGATATTCGCCGAAGTTAAGCACTGGGAATGCCAGTTGGAGCGCAATAAAAAGACCCACTGTAAAACCGACGATGCCCCAAAAAATTGTGGCAATCGTGAAAAGTTTTACGATGTCATCATTATAGTTCGGTTTTTCATTGAGTGTGTTCATTTCTGTTTCCTCAAAAGACCATGCCACCGGCCAGACCAATTAAGCCGACGCCGTTTATTGCCATCATTCCGGCGGTTATTTTTTGCATATTTTGCGGCCAGCGTTTCAGGGCCGCTTGGGCACCGCTGCCCACCATAAATAGCGCCGGAATGGTCGCTATTCCAAAAAACATCATTCCAAGTGCAGCAGCAATTGGTTGCCCGGTTGCCGCCACAGCCATCACTGCCGCCATCACTAGCGTGCAGGGCAAGAACCCTAGCATTATACCAAGGAAATACTGCGGTAGCGGTCCACCATTGTTGGAAAATGGGCGTGCCGCCTTGCCAATAAATTTACCGACAGAGCCTCCAAGCCCGACAAAACTTTGCGGCAAGACCATTGGCCGCAATTTTGGCAGTGCGCTGGTTAAAAACAAAAACCCTGCGATGGTAAGCAGACCAACAGCGATTCCGCGCTGGACCGGTGTGCCGACGATAAGATGTGACAGGCCCGCGCCGACAATTCCAAGCATCATGTATGTGGTGATGCGGCCCATATGGTATGGCAAGAGCGCGCTGCCCCGCAGTCTGCCAAAGCCAGTTGAAGCTGGTTCCCTGATCTGAGCAATAACGAAGGGACCACACATGCCGGTACAATGGTGGACGCTGCCCACAAGACCAGCAAGGAACAACGACATTAAAATGCCGCCGTTACCTTGTATTGCCGCCTGACACTGCACAATCAGATAGTCCATGCTCAATTGCCCTATAAGCTATAGACGTACGCATACATTAGAGCATTATTTCTGCGCTTGACCAAAGTCAAAAATTTGCACTCTTAATGGGTGCCAGATTGACGCAGTAGGATTAGCGGTAAAATTACTGGCGTGTGAAGATAAGTTTATGGCCAGCAAACCTGCGAGAGACGCTGTTGACGGTTTTTGGGTCACCCGTTGTGAGCAAGGTAACGCGGCCTGTGCCTTTGGTCCGATAATGGTTATGCCGGTTCAGATAGTTAGCTAACGCATCAGCCACAATTTCCGGCTGAGATAATATTGAAATGTGTTGGGGCAAAGCCGCTTTGAAATAGCCTTCAACCAGCGGGAAATGCGTACAGCCAAGCACAGCCGTTGAGACCCCGGCTACGTCGGTTTCATTGATAAAACCTTCTATCATTCCGCGTAACGGCATAGGACCAGCGCCGCCCTCAATGGCATCAACCAGACCGGGACAAGCTTTTTGAACCAGATCAACCTGCGGAGCGCGTTTGTTAATTTCTTCCTGATAAGCACCGCTGGCGACTGTCTTTTGAGTGGCAAATAACAGGATTTTTTCTGCGTCTCGGTTGGGGGATTGGTTTTGCTGAGACCAGGGAACGCCGGTGATTGCCTCTACCATGGGCACCAATACACCAAGAATTCGATTGCGGGGAAACTGCTCAGGTAGCCAGGTTTCCTGCAGGCTGCGCAGGGCAATGGCAGCTGCAGTGTTGCAGGCAAGAACAACAAGACTGCATCCAGCATCCATCAACCGCGTAACACCGACTTTAGTCAGTTCGACAATTTGTTCGTTGCTGCGATGGCCGTAAGGTGCGTTACCGTGATCGCCGAAATAGAGGAAGTCTTGATCTGGCAGGCGTTCGGTTAGTGTTTTCAATATGGTCAAACCGCCTGACCCCGAATCAAAAACACCAATCAAAGCTTGCTCCTATCGTTTTAAGCCATATTCGTCCAATTTGCGGTACAGTGTTGATCGACCAATCCCCAACCGCCGTGCAACCTCGGCCATCTTGCCATCATAGTATCCGATGGTGCGACGAATAATTTCGGACTCCATATCTGCAAGTGAACGAAAATGCCCGCCGGTTGCTAATAAGCTAATTACGGTATCATCTACCGGCGCGCCAGCGGAAAAACCAGCCGGGGCGTCTGACACGGGATCCAAAAGGCGTTGGCCCGGTTCGCTCAGTAGATTCGTGGGAATGATTCCTGCACCTTCCAGATGGGGAAAGTCCCGTACTTCAAGTTGTTTGTGGTCCGAAAGGATAACCGCACGGAACAGTGCGTTTTGCAGCTGACGGATATTGCCAGGCCAATGGTAAGCTGCCAATGCAGGCAGCGCGCCGGGAGATATCGTTTTGACAGGCAGGCCTTCCATCTCCGGAATTAGGTCCAAGAAATGATCAACCAGTGCCGGAATATCTTCCTTGCGCTCGCGCAGCGGTGGCAGAGTAATCGGGTAAACATTTAGACGGTAGAACAGGTCCTCGCGGAAGCAGCCCTCGGCCACTCTCTCCGCCAAATTGCGATTGGTCGCAGAAATTACCCTGATATCGACCGGCAGGCTGGACCGGCCACCGACGGGGTCAATTTCTTTTTCCTGTAGTGCCCGTAATAATTTCACTTGGATATCGGCAGACAGTTCCCCCACTTCATCCAGAAATAATGTGCCGCCGTTGGCCTCGGCGAATTTGCCGATCCGTTTTTCGGTCGCACCAGTAAAAGACCCTTTTTCGTGCCCAAAAAGGATGCTTTCGACTAGATTTTCGGGGATTGCGCCGCAATTTACCGCAACGAATGGTCGGTCCGCGCGGTCGCTGGCGGTGTGAACAGCGCGGGCAAATACTTCCTTGCCCACCCCTGATTCGCCGTCAATAAGCACTGGAATACTGGCGCTGGCTGCGCGCTCCGCCAACGCGACCGCCCGGCGCATGCCGTGGCTTTCACCGATCAGGTTAGTAAAGTTGGTGGCGGCCATGCCCATCCGCATGGGTTCGATTTCCCCGACAAACGAGGCGGTTTCCAGCCCGGCGTTGATGGCAGAACGAATGCGCTCGGCGCTGGCAGGCTTGACAATAAAATCGTTGGCACCTGCGCGCATGGCGTCAACAACCGTCGTGATTGAAGACTGTGACGTGAGCATAATAACCGGCAGCTTTGGCCAACTAGGGCGCAGTTTCTGCAAAACTTCGATGCCGTCCATTCCCGGCATGACAAGGTCCAACAACACGATATCCACGTCGGCACCTTGCGCACCTGCCATGAAAGTCAGCGCCTCATTACCATTGTGTGCGATATGGGCAACGTGGCCAGCGCGTTTTACAATGCCCTCAAGCAACGCGCTTTGGGTAAATTCATCTTCAACAATGAGAACTGATTTCTGTGTCATGACGCTTGCGTTTACCTAATGTTGTTACCTGCGAGGTTTGCACTGATTCGGGTCGGTTTCTGTATCATTTCAGGACAGCGGTTAACAAAATCGTAAAGATAAAATTTTCTCTATTTTCTTCATGGCAAGAAAGAAACTTGCTCCCAGCGGTAATTGCGTTACCTTTTCGGTCACGGCAAAGGTCAATTTGTGAGGTAAAGTTACTGTCGGTATGTTCGCAAGATGCTGACACTTGGCCCATAACAGGCCTGGTCGTTATTCGATTTTGAATTAACAGTTTCACGGAGAATGTTCATGAAACTAGGAGTTATACGGGAACGGCGCGAGGCGGAAAAGCGTGTTGCAGCTTCCCCGGATACGGTAAAAAAACTGGTAGGGCTTGGTTTTGAGGTCAGCATTGAAGCGGGCGCAGGCGTCGCCGCAGCCATCACTGATGACGCCTACGCTGCTGCCGGTGCAAAGATTGCATCTGACTTGGCTGCTACTGTCGGTGACGCTGACGTTATTTTCTCGGTGCAAGGCCTGGAAGGCGGTGATGCCGCTAAGGCCAAGAAGGGCGCGTTGCAGCTTGCAACTCTCAACCCATTTGTTGACGGCGACAGGCTGAAGGCATACGCCGACGCGGGGCTGATGGCGGTGGCGATGGAATTTGTGCCGCGCATAACCCGGGCTCAGTCGATGGATGTATTGTCCAGTCAAAGCAATCTGGCCGGTTACAAAGCGGTTATTGATGCCGCTGAAGCATATGGCAGGGCCTTCCCGATGATGATGACCGCCGCGGGCACTGTGGCCCCGGCAAAGGTAATGGTTATGGGTGTGGGTGTTGCGGGCCTTCAGGCGATCGCAACGGCGAAGCGACTGGGTGCGGTGGTCAGCGCGACCGATGTTCGCCCCTCCACCAAGGAACAGGTTGAAAGCCTGGGCGGCAAGTTTGTGATGGTAGAGGACGAAGAAACCGCGGAAGCAGAAACCTCCGGCGGTTACGCCAAGGAAATGAGCGATGAGTATAAAGCCAAACAGGCTAAATTGATTGCGGAAACTCTGGCCAAGCAGGATATTGCTATCACCACGGCACTGATTCCGGGACGGCCAGCACCTGAACTGATCACTGAGAACATGGTTAAATCCATGAAGCCGGGCAGCGTGATTGTTGACCTGGCTGTTGAGATGGGAGGCAACTGTGCGCTATCGAAAGTTGGTGAGGTTGTTGAGGTAGAAGGCGTTACCATCGTCGGTCACAGAAATGTGCCTTCGCGGTTGGCAGCAGATGCCTCGGCGCTTTATGCACGCAACTTGATGCATTTCATCACGCCGCATGTATCGGAAGGCACGCTTGCCATAGATTTTGAAGACGAGATTGTCACCGAAAGCCTTGTCACCAAGGACGGCGCAATCATCCACCCACGCCTGACAGGAGGCGATAAATGACAGAATTAGTAACTAGCCCATTCATCCAGCAATTCAGCATTTTTGTTATGGCGATCTTCGTCGGGTATTATGTTGTCTGGTCAGTAACCCCTGCGCTGCACACACCGTTAATGAGTGTTACCAACGCCATTTCCAGTGTGATCATCGTTGGTGCGCTTATCGCGGTTGGTCCCGACGGCGCGAGCATTTCAAAAATACTTGGCGCTATTGCTATCGGCTTGGCAGCGATCAACATATTTGGAGGGTTTGCCGTCACGGCGCGCATGCTCGCCATGTATAAGAAAAAGAAATAGGGGGCACCGTCATGGATCAGTTTTTCGTCGATATGACGGCTGTCGCCTATATGGTTGCCGCTGTTTTCTTCATCATGAGCCTGCGCGGGCTCTCCAGCCCAGAGACCAGTCGTACTGGTAATCTGTTCGGTATGCTCGGCATGGCTATCGCGGTTATTACCACGGTATTGAACCCCGAGATTGTCAGTTATGACTGGATAATAGGGGCAATAGTTGTTGGTGGTGCTATCGGGTTTATCACCGCTCGCCGTATTGCCATGACCGATATGCCGCAGCTTGTGGCAGCTTTTCACAGCTTTGTTGGTTTGGCCGCCGTATTGGTGGCCGGTAGCGCGTTTCTAAATCCGGTGTCCTTCGGTATCGCAGACGCAGCGGGTCAGATGTTCATGGCATCGAAAATCGAAATGTCGTTGGGTATAGCTATTGGCGCGATAACATTCTCCGGCTCGGTTATTGCTTTTGCCAAGCTGAACGGCACCATGTCGGGTGCGCCTATCATGCTACCGGCGCGGCATTTAATTAACCTCATCATCGCTGCTGGTATTGTCGGTGGCATTGCATGGTTCGCTGTTGATCAAAGTGCCATGGTTGGCGGGATTAGTGTCTTTTGGGCTGTCACTATTCTGAGTTTCATTATTGGGTTCTTGCTGATTATCCCAATCGGCGGTGCTGATATGCCGGTGGTCGTCTCCATGTTGAACAGTTATTCCGGCTGGGCTGCTGCGGGCATTGGTTTCACGCTGCAAAACACTGCACTTATCGTGACAGGTGCTCTTGTGGGCTCATCGGGTGCGATCCTGTCTTACATCATGTGTAAAGCCATGAACCGTGGGTTCATTTCAGTTATACTTGGCGGTTTCGGCGGTGAAGACGCAGCGGCGGGACCACTGGGTGCGGAAACGCGGCCAGTGAAACAAGGCTCGGCAGAAGATGCGGCGTTCATTATGAAGAATGCGGGCAAGGTTATCATTGTGCCAGGTTACGGCATGGCGGTGGCACAGGCCCAACACGCGTTGAAGGAGATGGCCGACATCCTTAAGGAGGAGGGCGTTGATGTGGCTTACGCAATCCATCCGGTTGCGGGTCGGATGCCCGGACATATGAACGTGTTGCTGGCTGAAGCAACGGTGCCGTACGACGAGGTGTTTGAACTGGAAGACATTAACAGCGAGTTCGCGGGCGCAGATGTTGCCTTTGTGATTGGCGCTAATGATGTCACCAATCCAGCCGCCAAAACTGATAAAACAAGCGCGATCTACGGCATGCCAATTCTGGACGTAGAAAAAGCCGGGACAGTGCTGTTCATCAAGCGCTCGATGGGCAGTGGATACGCTGGTGTGGATAACGAACTATTCTTTCGCGACAATACAATGATGCTGTTTTCCGACGCCAAGAAGATGGTGGAAGAGATCAATAAGTCATTGAACTAAACAGGCTTGAAATCAGAAACTTAGAAGGCCGCGCCTAGGGAAGGCGCGGCCTTTTTCTTTTGCCCTGCTGCAGGGTCAAAAGATTTTCCAAGCACCCGGGCCAACAGGAAACCTGGAACCGTCCCCGCTGTCAGGACCGGGACGGTATTGGTAAGCGGGTCGCCGATGGCTGATCACCGTCTACAAAGAGATTATGTATTATTTGCAATTAATAATCAATATTAAAAACTATAAAACTTTAGTTATATAAAATCGGAATAATATCGTGTGGAAATTGCAATAAACCCGACGTTTTGACAAAAAAATAGTCATTTCGCCTAACTTTCTTCCGGATGATTGCCAAACAATCTACTGCAGGCTATCGTTGCCGCGTTTGCAGCGGCGCCTCCGGAGTTTTCTGGTTAAATTCATTGCCTTGAGCCAACTGTGCTGCTGCAAACGGTGCCGGGGTGGCACGATTAAAGGGGATCGTTATATGTTACGTGAAGTCAAAGCGATTGCGATAATTGTCGTGGGTGTTTTTCTGATAGGAAACCCGGTAACGGCACAAATAAAACAATCCAAGCAGCCGCACCACGAAGATAAATTTCGCCAGCTGGATGAAGCGTTGGCCACACCCAACGACCAGCGTATTGCTTCTGGCAAGCCGGGCCCCGGATACTGGCAACAGCAAACCGATTACAAAATCAAAGTTGAATTAAACGACGACAACCAGTCCATTACCGGGTCGGGGACGATCACTTATAAAAATAACTCCCCCCATGCCCTTGATTACATATGGGTGCGACTGGACCAAAACCGGTTTGCCAAACATTCGGATGATCACTTAACTCAGCCCACCAATTCGACAACCCGCATGTCTTTTTCTGCGCTGCGGCACGAAAAATACCGTCAGGAATTTGACGGTGGATTTAAAATCTCAGCGGTGACAGACAAAAGCGGCGATCCGCTTCCGCATGCTATCGTTGGCACTATGATGCGTATAGATTTGCCACAGATTTTGAAGTCTGGCAGCAGCTTAACCTTTGGCATTGCATGGTCTTACAACATTATCGAATCGAAAAAAATTCCGATAAAACGGTCTGGTTTCGATCATTTCGAGAAAGACGGTAACAATATATACAATATGGGGCAGTGGTACCCCCGCGTTGCAGGTTATACAGACCTGAAAGCGTGGAATAACCGCACTTTTTACGGTCTTGGTGAGTTCCAGACGGAGTTCGGCAGTTATGACGTTGAAATCACCGTGCCGTCTGACCATATCGTTGCCGCCACCGGCGAGCTGCAAAATAGCCGCGATGTTTTGACAAATGAGCAGCGCGCGCGGCTAGCAGAAGCCCGCGGCGCGGACCGCCCTGTTATGATTGTAACCCGTGACGAAGCACTGGCCAATCAAGCAGAAAAAGCGACGGACAAAGCAACCTGGAAATTCAAAGCTGAGAATGTGCGCGACTTTGCTTTTGCCTCTTCACGCAAATTTGTTTGGGATGCAATGGGCCACCGTCAGGAAAGCGATGGTCGCACCATTATGGCCATGTCCTTCTACCCTGAAGAAGGCATGCCGCTGTGGGACAAATATTCAACTGAGGCGGTTGTGCATACTCTGGAAGTTTATTCCAAATACACCTTCCCCTACCCATACCCTGTGGCTATCTCAGTGAATTCCGCAACAAGCGGCATGGAATATCCAATGGTCAGTTTCAATCCGCGCCGCCCAACTGAAGACAAGGAAACTGGCGAACGCACATACAGTCGTGGCACAAAATATGGCCTTGTCGGCGTTATTATTCATGAGGTGGGGCATAATTATTTCCCTATGATTGTCAACACGCCGGAGCGTGATTGGTTCTGGATGGATGAAGGCTTCAATACCTATTTGCAGGGGCTGGCCCACCGCGAATGGGAAGAAGGTTGGCCGGGCAATATCGGTTCGCCTGAGACCATCGTTCCTTTCATGACCAGCAAGAATCAGATGCCTGTGATGACAGACCCACAGTCGCTTATTCAGTTTGGCCAGAACGCTTATCGGAAACCGTCGGTGGCGTTTAATATTCTGCGCGAAACAGTCATGGGCCGCGAGGCCTTTGACCACGCGTTCAAGGAATACGCCCAGCGCTGGATGTTCAAGCGGCCTTATCCGTCTGACTTTTTCCGCACCATGGAAGATGCATCCGGCTTTGACCTGGATTGGTTTTGGCGTGGTTGGTTCTATTCAACCGATCATGCGGACATCTCGCTTGACCGGGTTACTTGGGGCACAGTTAACAGCAAAGACCCGGATGCCGAGGCAGCCTACAAGCGAGAACAGGATGACGCATTGGGCAAAACTATGGTCCAGCAGCGTCACGCCGACGACCGCCGCCGCATACTTGAACGTCCTGAGTTACAGGATTTTTACAACAAAAATGACGATTACACCGTGACTGATGCTGACCGTGACCGTTACGGCAAATATGTAGAAAGCTTGGCGGACTGGGAAAGGGAATTGCTCAATACAAAAGAGAATTTCTACTTTCTTGAATTTTCTAACAAGGGCGGCCTCGTGATGCCGGTGATTGTGCAGATTGAGTATGCAGATGGCACCAACGAGACCCGCCGTTGGCCTGCTCAGCTGTGGCGCCGCAACCCCAATAGCGTGATTAAATTGGTGACCAGTGACAAGGAAATAAAATCGATCACGTTGGACCCACACAGGGAAACGGCAGATGCAAACCTGGAAAACAACCATTGGCCGCGCCGCCCTGTGCGCACCCGGCTTGAGCTATTTAAAGCCAAGCAAGGCAAAAGCCTGATGGAAAAAGCTGGCGAGGGTACAACCTACAACTAGGATTGCCACGCGAGCTAACAAAAACGACCCCGAATTTGGGGTCGTTTTTTCTTGAGCCATCCCATTTTAACTATGGCCTTGGAGGGCGCGGGAAGAAACTGCTGGTGCGCATGATATAATCTTCATAACCGGGTCGCCGCTTTTTCAGGCCTTTTTCCAGAAGCGGCACGCCAGACCATTTCATCAGCAAGAAGGTCATGAGCGCAGGGGCAAAAATAACCGTCAGGTCGTGGCCCACCAGCCAAATACCCCACCATACACAGGTGTCGCCGAAGTAATTGGGGTGACGCGTCCAGGCCCACAAGCCAGTATCCAGCACTTTGCCTTCGCTGGCAGGGTCTGCCTTGAATTTTGATAGTTGCAGGTCACCTACCCATTCAAAAAAGGCGCCCACAGTCCAAAGGCCAATGCCTGCGTAGGCGAATGTATCCAACGACGCAGAGGGTTGGGCCATGGCTGAAATCAATGGTGCGCTGATCGCCAGCATCAACAGGCCCTGCAGGCCAAACACAAACCACAGCGTGAATATATGACGAGACACGCCGTCCTTGCCCTTGGTCATGCGCACATAGCGGCTATCCTCGCCGTCACGCAGGAACCGCCTTAGAAGATACAGCCCAAGCCGGAGCCCCCACAGGGTTACGAGTGCCAGAACGACCATTTGAATGGGGCCTAGTTCAGCGGCCTCTGATGCCGCTGTCCAAGCAACCACAACAAACCCGACACCCCAGAATGCATCGATGAAACTTACCCGACCGATCAGAATACTGATGGCCCACAAGGCAATAAGAACAGCGCCGAGCACAGTGGCAGTGGAAAAATATAGGTCGAGCATAGGTCTGGTCCTGTCCTGACTGATTACGAATTTCTAAATGTCTTTACGCAAACTTTTACTGGTTGGACTGAAAACTTGGCGCGATTATAATCTAACTGTATAGATATCATAATCAGACTGTATAGATACTGTCGGAAAATCGGATTCAAACTGGGGCCTAACAGGAGCTCAAATGCCCGAACAGGCAACCATCATCGACTTTATCAGCGCCAGCTTGCAGGGCATGGAGACCTCCGGTCGCTCCATTCTGTCGCCTGCTGAGCAAAAAGCAAGTGATGCGCTGGCAGAACGGCTCGACCGGGAGCTGGATATGATGGTGCGTGAACTGGAACGGGTTGCCTCGTGCCAGCAGGACACCGGCGATGACGGCAGCGAACCTATTCCACCGTTTGAAGCTTTTTGCAATGGCTTGCGCAGCATCGGTGATAATTTACTGCCGCATTTGGCTCAAACCTTTCGGGACGGATGTAGTGAAAACGCTCTTCCACATAGCCTTTTTCTCTGGTTGATCCGTGCACGAGCCGATGCTTTTGTCGCCTATCTGCTGCAAATAGCACAGGTGCACGGCCTCGCTTTTGATGACAAGCTCACCAAAATGGGCAAAAATGAGCAGATTGCGCTGGCTAATTTGGGCGCTTATTTGCGGGCATTGATGCAAAAGGAATTAGACTCGCTGTAGCCCACACTCTCGGATGAAGCTTGCGGCGCACGAGAATAATAGCGTTCAGCTTTCGTTCATAATATGTAGGTTACATGAGGGAATATGGACAGTAGACACGGAAAGTAACGTGACCCACATGCGATTTATTTCAGTATTTTTATTAGCGATGGTGATGGCGCTGCCAACCGCAATTGCTCAGGATGGTGCACAAGACGGTGGCCAGGATGGGGCTCCTGAAAAGGAACAGGCCGAGGAGGCCGAGCCAAAAGGCAGGATAGCAAAGCGCGCCGAAAAAAGACGCAAACGTATTATGGAAAAATACCAAGCGACCGGCAAAACAAGACATTGTGTGCCCATGCGCAGCCTGCGGCAGTCTATCATTCTTGATGATCAAACGATTTTTTTCGAGTCGATCGGCCGTAAGGGTTATATGAATAAATTGCCTCATGCCTGCCGCGGTTTGGTGCGGGAAGAACGTTTTGCCTATTCCAATTCTTTTGGGTCGCTGTGCAGGGCGCAAATCATAATTATTCTGGACAGTTTCGGGCGGTCATGGGGTAGTTGTGGTCTTGGCGATTTTGAGGAATATGAGAAAAAACCAAAGGCTGAATCCGACGAATAAGCCCCTGGTTTCCCTCTTCAGCACTGCTTTGATATCTTCGTTTACTTAGGTTTTATTTTTAATAAACTATTGTTATATAGGTTTAAATTCGATCTATTTTGGACTGCGCCTTGTCGCAGCCGTCCCACCTTTTACCGCAATGACGTTTGCGGCTTTTGACCAAAGGCTCATACCTTTTTTCGTTACATAGTTACGAATAATAAGGAATGGGTCCAATGAAACTAACGGAAAAAAGCCTGAGAAACCCGGCCGCGGTCATTGTCGTGGCTGCGATGGCGCTAGTGCTGGGTATGGTGATGTTGACACGGCTGCCTGTTCAGCTTTTTCCCGCGATTGAGCGACCCCAGCTCGCGGTTCAAACTTTTTGGCGCGCTGCTAGTCCCACTGAAATCGAATCTGAAATCGTCGAGCCGATTGAAGAAGTTATGCAGGGTATGCCGGGCCTTGAGGAACTACGCACCTATTCCAACCCAAGCTTCGGGTGGGTATCCATGGAGTTTGCCCTAGAGGCTGATATGGACCGTACCCTGCTTGAAGTTATTAGCCGGCTTAACCGTCTGCCACCATTGCCCGCCGACGCTGACCGCCCTCAAATTGTAATGAATGGCGGTAATCCACAAGGGGAAACCCTTATTTATCTGTTCACGCAGTTCAGGGAAAACAGCGTTCTGGCACCAGAAGAATATTCTGCTTTCATCGAAGACAACGTTGTACCGCGCATTGAGGCGGTTGAAGGTGTTGCTGACGTTCAGATAAACGCTGCCACCGGTGAGCAGCTCTTGATCGAATTTGATCCAATCCGGGCAGCGGAACTGGGTGTTAACCTGAATAATATAGCCCAGCGTGTTGGCCGTACTGTCGACAGTTCCGGCGGCTATATGGATGTGGGGCGCAGGCGCTATCTGCTTAACTTCCAGGGCCGCTATGAGCCGGAAGAGTTGCGGTCCCTTATTCTACAGTGGCGAGGTGGCAGCCCAGTTACGCTCGGTGATATAGCAACCGTTTCTATGGGCCCGCCTGATGCACGCCAGGTGGTGTACCAAAACGGCAACCCGGCCATTGGTATGCCAATCATCAAAACGTCGGGCGCCAACGTTCTAGCAACAATTGATCGCTTGACAGTGGTTATTGATGAATTGAATGCGGGTATTCTGGCCGAGCAAGGTATCGCCATTGAGAAATCTTTTGACCCATCTGTCTTTATTAAGCGCGCCATCAGCCTTTTGTCGACCAATCTGGTGATTGGCGTCCTTCTGGCAATTGGCGTGTTGTGGTGGTTCCTGCGCCAAATCAGAGCGACTATTCTTATCGCGCTTACTATTCCGATTTGCTTGTTGACTACCGTGGTTATGCTGGCGCTGTTTGGTCGATCAGTTAATGTGATTTCGCTGGCTGGAATGGCGTTTGCTACAGGCATGGTGCTTGATGCCGCAATTGTGGTTCTCGAAAATATTGTGCGGCTGCGTGAGCGCGGCGAGAAGGCCTCGATTGCTTCGCTTGTGGGTGCGCAGCAGGTCTGGGGCGCTCTGCTCGCTTCAACCATAACCACGGTCGCGATTTTCGTTCCCATCCTGTTTTTGAAGGACGCTGAAGGGCAGTTGTTTTCCGACCTTGCCATTACTATTGCGGTCGGAGTCGCAATCTCGCTGATTGTTGCTGTAACGGTGTTACCGGTGGCCGCTGAGCATTGGCTTAAAAAACTGCCCGCGAATGAAGGCGCAGGCACACGCGCCAAGAAGACCGCCAGCAAGTTGATGACACTGACTAATACGCCGGTTCGGCGGTATGCCCTTATTGGCAGTCTAGTTACGGCTGCAGTTAGCCTCAGCTGGTTTATGTTGCCTAATCTGAATTATCTGCCGCCAGTAAAACGAGACGCCGTGGATGCCTTTATGTCCTTCCCGTCCGGTGCGGACCTGGAAACTGTCGACCGCGAAATCGCCTCGGTCATCGTTGACCGGCTAGAGCCATATCTCACCGGGGAAAAAGAACCGGCACTTAAGAATTATTATTTCATAAGCTTTCCTAACGGCCAAGGCGGTAGCATTGGTGTGCGTGCGCGCGATCAAGGTCGGGTCAAAGAATTGGAAAAAATCGTCAATGAGGAAATATTGGCTGGTTTTCCGGATGTCTTTGCCTTCGCTCAACAAGGCAATCTGTTTGGCGGTTTTGGTGGTGCGGGGTCGGTTCAGCTGAATGTTCACTCGCGGGACCTGGATGGTTTGAAAGAGGTTACGCGTCAAACCATGGGCTTTATCACTGAGGCATTGCCAGGATCGCGGGCGCAGCCTAACCCTGATCCCAACGTCACAGCACCAGAGCTTAAAATCCTCCCCAATGACCGCCGGTTGGCTGAAGTTGGGTTTACCCGGCGCGATATCGCCCGGATTTTAAGGGCCCTTGGCGACGGGCTATGGCTAGGCGAACATTTCGACGGTGAGCGCCGCGTGGATATGATGTTGCGATCACAGAAATGGGCAGACCCAGAGTTATTGAGCGGTGTGCCAGTTGCTACGCCCCTAGGCGGCACAGTGGCATTGGGCGACTTAGTTGCGTTCGAACGCAGCGTTGGCCCCACATTTGTGCAACGGGTTGACCGTAAACGTACGGTTACCTTCAATATCAGTCAGCCCGATAATATGGCGCTCGATGATATGGTCAACATCCTGAAGCAACAGGTTGAACCTAAGATCAAACCGTTGTTGCCAAGCGACGCCAGTATTTCATATGGCGGTAGCGCTGACGCATTGGATAGGGCGGTGTCATCTCTGTCGATGAATTTTGTCCTGGCGCTCGGTTTGTTGTTCATGATTTTGGCGGGTCTATTCCGGTCAACCAGAGACGCCTTTTTTGTCGTGATTACGATCCCGCTTGCAACTGTTGGCGGCGTGCTTGCACTCAATGTGCTTAATATATTTGCCTTCACACCGCTTGATCTGCTTACCATGATTGGTTTTATCATTTTGCTGGGCCTGGTGGTTAATAATGCGATCCTGTTGGTGGCCCAAACGCGCGCAGGCGAAGCCGAAGGCCTTAGCCGCCTTCAAGCTGTTGAGCGGGCGCTGGCGCTGCGGTTGCGGCCCATATTCATGAGCACACTGACCAGTATTATGGGTATGTTGCCATTGGTACTGTTCCCGGGTGCGGGCAGCGATATATACCGTGGCATGGCAACGACAATTGTTGGCGGCATGTGTGTCTCGACCCTGTTTACACTGGTGATGCTGCCCGCCTTGTTACGGCTGGATGAAGACGGCGCCATAAGCCGTCTGTTTAAACGCAAAAACAAACAGGTTTTGCACCCCGAGAATGAAAGCCTGAATGAACAATCATAAAATAAATCGACGAATGCGAGGAATATATCATGAGTAACCCCCGACCCACCAAGATGCCGTCTATGTGGAGGCAAGCAAAAAACATAACTGTTGTGGCCACAGCGATGGTTGTGATGACCTTCGGTGCCAATGCACAGCAACCAGCGCCGCCCGCCCTTGTAGAAGTGGCGCAGGCAAGCGCGGAGCTGATGGCACCGCAAGTTTACATGCCTGGCACCGTTATCAGCAAAAATGATAGCCGTATATCGGCGCAAATTACTGGCCAGGTAACCTGGGTTGCAACTGAAGGCACGCTGGTAAAAAAAGGGGACGTTGTTGCTGAAATTGACAACCGCAACCACCGATTGGCGGTGGGGCGTAACCAGTCACAGATACTGCGGCTCGAAGCACGTGTCACCTATTTGAAGGCAGACTTGGCGCGCTTAAGGGAGCTGGCTGAAACTAACAACGTACCAGCCAGTCGTGTTGAAGAAGCTGAAAGCACGCTTGCCATGACAGACCAGGAACTGGCGCAAGCTCGCATCGCGTTGGAGCAATCAGAAATTGACCTGGCCCGCACCAAAGTGCGCGCGCCCTTCCCGGGTCGGGTGGTTGAAAGACTGGCGCAGGCAGGCGAATATTCAGTGCCGGGTCGGCAGATTGTTCGGCTTGTTGACACTGAAAATCTGGAGATAAGTGCTCAGGCGCCTGTCAATCTGGCGGGGTTGCTGCGCGACGGGCAACGGGTGTTACTGCGCAAGGATGCGGCCTCAATGGACAGTTCCATTCGCGCCTTGGTACCGGTTGGTGACACCATAAGTCGCACAATGGAGATACGCGTCAATGTTCCTGTCGGTGCGTCTTATGTGGTTGGCACTGCGTTGCAAATCGGTGTTCCGTCCAGTGCGCCTGCAGAAGTTGTCGCTGTACCCCGCGATGCGTTGGTACTTCGAAGTGACGGTACTTATGTGTTCCGCATTAAAGAAGACAACACTGCTGAACGTTTGCTGGTGCGCACAGGTGCAGCAAGCGGTAGCCGTGTCGCCATATTGGGCGGTATAGCAAGCGGCGACCGTGTTGTAATCCGTGGCGGAGAGCGCTTGCGCGCGGGCCAAACGGTACGCTTCGGCGAGCTGACAACAAGCCGCTAGCCTATGATCGCCTCACAGAAACTGACCGTAATAGCGGCGTGAACCGGTCAATTTAATGAATAAACAAACAAACCCTCTTGGCTCACGCGGTGATGAGCTTCATAATGCCCCTGAACGGGATAGAGAAAAGAAACTGGTTCGGGAGCAAGCATTTGGTGCGGGCCTGCCTGAACGGACGCATGAGGTACCAACAAACGCGATGTCTGTATTAAATCGGTTATTTGGCACCAAAGAAGCGACATTCTGGTCGTTCCAGCTGTTTGGTTGGACCGGGTATTTTTTAGTGCGCATGTTTCAGGCAATCACCAACGAACAGGACCCTAGTACGGTTTCGATCCAATATCTGGCTGCTGTCATTATCGGCGTGTCGATGACGATTGTTTTGCGACATGTGTATCGCATTGTTCGGGATAAACCTTTATCAATCGTGCTGCCAGTCGTAATTGTTTTGTGTGCGGCGTTTGGACTTTTGTTTTCTTCGCTCGAACTGGCATTAGCACCGGTGTTGGTGCCCGGAGTTGCACCATTTGCGGGGCTAGCTTTGTTTGGTAACGCAATGTTCGAGGCCACGGCATTGTTTGCCTGGTCCGCAATTTATTTTGGTTACCACTATTATTCCAGCTTGCAGGAACAAAAGGCGCAAGTTTTAAAAGCTACCGCCATGGCACATCAGGCGCAGTTGAAAATGCTACGGTACCAGTTAAATCCGCATTTCCTGTTCAATACGCTCAACGCCATTTCGACGTTGGTGCTGGACAAGTCGGAAGAAGACGCCAATAAAATGCTAACCAAACTATCCAGTTTCCTGCGCTACACACTCGTGAACCAACCAACGCAGCGCATCAGTCTGGACAAGGAGCTTTATGCGCTCGGGCTGTATCTGGATATTGAGAAAGTTCGTTTTCAGGACCGGTTGACGGTGGAGTTTGATATTGATGAGAAAGCAAAAGCAGCCTTGGTACCCAGCCTGATTTTGCAGCCACTGATAGAGAATGCGATCAAATATGCTGTTGCACCGTCCATCGACGGGGGCACGGTAACCATATGTGCGAAGGCTGTTGGCCAGCGGTTGGTGTTGGCGCTGAAAGATTCCGGTCCGGGTGTTGATGACATCCACCATCTGGTCAGCCAGTCGGGCTCAGGCGTAGGTATTGCCAACACCCGCGAACGGTTGGCGCAGATCTACGGCGACGACCATGAGTTCAGACTTGAAAATCTGGAGCCAACCGGCTTTGGTATCACTATTAGAATACCACGCGAGAAAGCAGGAACACGGGCAGCTTCAAATAAAACACCCGAGTAAAAATAAGCGAAAACCACAAAAAAGGTCAGAGCCAAAAGAAGGATTGATAATGAGCAAAATTCGCACCCTACTTGTAGACGACGAACCGCTAGCGGTGCGCGGACTGACTATCAGATTGGAGGCCTTCAGCGATGTGGAAATTGTTGGCTCCTGCTCCAATGGTCGCGAGGCAGTGAAAACCATTAAAGAACTGAAGCCTGACCTTGTGTTTTTGGACATTCAAATGCCTGGCTTCGATGGTTTTTCAGTTATTCGTTCACTGGTAGGCGAGGCGGAAATACCGTTGGTGGTGTTTGTAACGGCTTACGATCAATATGCACTTGAGGCGTTTGAAGCCCATGCGTTGGACTATCTTCTCAAGCCAGTTGAAGAGGATCGCCTGGCCGAAGCCATTGTGCGCGTGCGTGACGCAATCAGTCAGCGCATCGCCATTGAGCAGAACTCACGGCTGGTTGAGCTTTTGGAAAATATGGACACGCCCCCCAAAGAGGCGCTCACGGCTCTTCTGGAGCAACCAACAGAGATGCGCGAAGCGCGTTATGACCCGCATTTGCGGATCAAGGACCGCGGCCATATTACCATCGTCGATATTTCAGATGTAGACTATATCGACGCTGCTGGTGACTACATGTGCATCCATGTTGACGAAAAAACTCATATACTGCGTGAAACCATGAAAACTATGGAAAAGCGGCTGGACCCTAAAATTTTCCAGCGGGTGCATCGATCTACCATCGTCAACCTTGACAAGGTTAAGGAAGTGCGGCCTCACTCAAACGGAGAGTGTTTTCTGACCCTGTCTTGTGGCATGGAACTGAAGGTCAGCCGGTCATACAAAGACGTAGTTGGCCGGTTCTTGTAGGGCTTGAAATCCAGACAATTCTGCCTCTAAACGAAGGTTATATTTCCTCCGAAATCACCGTCAAATTTGTCCAGCATCGGATTATCTGATAAGCTTAAGTGAGGTTTGGGTATGATTGACCGTAGCTTGTCAGGAACAATTGATTGGGGTGTATCATGAAGCAGTTATTTGCAGCGCGTATTATATTTGTAGTTTCTTTCCTGTTATATAGTGGTGGTAGTTTGCAGGTTACTGCACAGGAAAGCGGGGCGAAACCTACAGCGCCACAGAAAAATGAATTTGAAATTCAATATGATGACCTGGATTTGTTTTTGTCAGGTTCAGTTCTTGACGTTGGCATGTCAGACCGCCGGCCTGCCAGTCGTAAAGGGGCAAGAAAATCATCAACAAAAATGAAGCACGGGAACACCAGTGCAACCGCAACGGAAGGCAACCGTGTTTCGTTCAACGAATTAAAACCAGAACATGTGGATTATCTTCTCGCCATTCGAAAAGACCTTGAGGCCGTTCCAAAATTTATGCCGCTGAAAAGTTTTTCCGCCAATGAGCAGTTGGCTTATTGGTTTAACCTTCACAATGTGGCCGTTATGGTGGAGGTGGCGAAAGCATACCCACTCAAAAAAGTTAAATCCTTGGTTGAGGGTCGAAAAAGTGTTTGGGATAATAAAACCATGTCGGTCGGCAAACGGGAAATGTCGATACGTGATATCGAGGAATATGTCATTCGCCGTTGGAATGACCCGTTGGTTCTCTATGGCTTTTTCATGGGCGCTATTGGCGGACCCAATATTCGCACCGAGGCCTACACAGGCGACAATTTAGCTGAGGCACTTGAAAATAACGCCCTTCAGTTTGTGAACAGCTTACGCGGTTTCAGATTATGGAGCGGTCAGGGCAGAGTTTCTGATCATTATAAGTTGGGAAAAAAATATTTCCCTAATTTTGAAGAAGATATCAGGAATCATTTGTGGGCTTATGCACGGCCTGACACCCGCCGAGATTTACAAAAAGCGAAGTCTTTCAAAATTAAAAATTACGACTGGGGCATCGCTGATTTGAAAGACGGGGATACATACGGTGGAGGCAGCTTCAATACCAGCTCCGGCGCGCTTGCCTTCTTTATTACCAGCACGCCGACAGCGACTTCCGGGTCGGAGCCCACAGGTTTATTTGTGCCACCTGTACAAGGGTCAGCGCCTGATACTATATTTACGAGCGGTGAGTTCAATAAGACCTTATCGGCAAAAATATCACCACAAACTCAAGCATTGCTGCGGGCAATAAAGCTGCGCGATGCCCGCCGTCAGCGCGAAGGTACTGTTACTGTCGAGGAATTTGTCGGTAGTGAAGGCAGCCGGATTGTCAGAAAAGGCAAAGACGATGAAGTGGCTGTTTCGCCAGATGAAGATGACGGAGAAAAGCCAGCGAATTAAATGAAAGTCGTTTGAACTTCCGGTGATAAAATATAGGAACCCCTGGTCATATCCGAGGGTTCCTTTTTAATGTATGCAGGTTCTTGGCCGATATTGAAGACTAGGGCGTTAAACGGCTGGGGTATGTTCTATAAGTCGAGTGCCTAAGCGCAAGGGTTCGACCCGGGTTGCCAGTCCTGTTCGGTCATCGGTTTCAACAAAAGTGCCGCACACAGTTGCTTCGCCATTCGCGGGGCTGAACCGCTCGCGGTTCATTTTAGTCAAGAAGTGACCGATAGGCTCGATGCAGTCTAAACAAATTTAATGTGCTATGGTGTTTAGACCTATTCTGAGTAGCCGGTATACTGGTCATTTTTGCTCAAAAATTGAGGTCAAAATGAAAAAACCCTTTTTAGCCCGCATTGCGCTTGTTTTTGTTTTAGCTTGCAGTAGCAGTTTGGATGCAGCTGCAAGTGATGGCCTGCCGACGGAATATAGTCTTGGCAGCCAATATACGATCAAATATGACGATTGGGATTTGCTTCTATCGTCAGCGGTGCTTGATGTAGGGCTTTCCGATCGGCGTCGCGCTGGCCGCTCTGGGTTGAGAGGAAGTTCAACCAAGATAAAACACGGCAACTATAGTGTGACGGCCAATGAAGGCAATCGTGTCTTGTTTGATGAATTCAGGCAGCCACATAGGGATAATATACTGGCAATCCGGCAGGACCTTGAAGCTGTGCCTGATTTTATGCCGCTGGAGAACTTCTCGAAGAATGAGCAGCTTGCCTATTGGCTTAACCTGCATAATGTGGCCGTAATGCTGGCAGTGGCCAGCGAATACCCGGTCAAAAAAGTGAAAGGCCTTCATACAGGCCGGAAAAGCGTGTGGGACAAGAAAACCATTTCGGTTGGCGGCGTACCCACCTCGATCAGGGACATAGAAGAGCATGTCGTTGCCAACTGGAATGACCCGCTTGTTCTCTATGGCTTTTTTATGGGCACTGTTGGCGGGCCCAATATTCGGGACCATGCCTTTACCGGTGATAACGTTGTTAAGTTGCTCCGTGACAACGCGACAAGGTTTGTCAATAGCCTGCGTGGCTTCAAGCTATGGTCAGGGCACGGCCGTGTCTCTGACCATTATCAAATTGGCGCCCATTATTTCCCTAACTTCGATGAGGATATCAAGGCGCATATGCTTGTTTTTGCCAATGCAGACACAGAGCGTGACTTGCATAAAGCAGGATCTTTCCGCATCAAGAATTATGACTGGGGAATTGCAGATATCAAGAGTGGCGATACATACGGCGGGGGTAGTTTCAATACAAGTTCTGCAGCTCTAGCGCATTTCCTTGGCGGACACAGTGTAACTGCTTTTAATACGGGTGCCCTCGACAAAGGGCGCGGTGCTACACCAATGCATATCCGTACATTTATGCAAGCAGTGCAGGAACGATACAAACGGCGCGCCAGGAACGGTATAGTCACGGTTGAGGAATTTATCAGTGGAGAAAGTGCCCGCGTGAGCAAGAAGGAAAAAGAATAGTTTGGCCTTTGGTTATCTTTGCTAAAGGCCGACTTAAACTTCGGGTATATGTTCCGCGAGCCTTGGACCTAAGCGCAGGGGTTCGATCCGGGTTGCCAGTCCTGTTCGGTCATCGGTTTCAACAAAAGTGCCGCACACAGTTGCTTTGCCATTCGCGGGGCTGAACCGCTCGCGGTTCATTTTAGTCAGAAATCGACTGATAGGCTCGGCCTTATCCATACCTATAACGCTGTTGTAGTCGCCGCACATACCTGCATCGGTTTGGTAGGCAGTTCCACCAGGTAAAATCTGAGCGTCGGCGGTTGGCACATGGCTGTGGGTACCCACCACAAGGCTGGCGCGGCCATCCAGGAAATGCCCCATCGCCATTTTCTCGGACGTTGCCTCTGCATGAAAATCGACGATCACTGCATGTACTGCAACCCCGAGCCGATATTTTTTCAATGCCGCATCAACGGCTTTGAAGGGACAGTCCATCTCGTTCATGAACACGCGGCCCATGGCGTTAACTACCATGACTTTTTTGCCGCGAGGGGCATCATAGATTGCAAAACCACGCCCCGGCGTCGGGTCCGGGTAATTGATCGGTCGTAAAATTCGGTTGTCGTTATCGATCACATTCAGGATGTCTTTTTGGTCAAAGGTGTGATTGCCGCCAGACAGAACGTCTGCGCCAGCTTGGATGACCTGACCTGCAATTTTACCCGTGGTGCCGAATCCGGAAGCGGCATTTTCTGCGTTAACCACAACAAAATCCAGCTTCAATTTTGCTCGCAAATCCGGCAGCGCGCTGATCGCGGCATCGCGGCCGGTTCGGCCCATTAAATCACCCAAAAACAATAAACGCATGGTTTTCTTTCTACTCTGTGGCTTCAAAGCCAGTGCTATTTGATCCGGGGCAGCACCGTGCCGGTTTCGGTTATTACTGCCTGCAGCGGCCAGTCATGGGCCTCTTTGGCGACATCTTCCACGAACTGCGCACCGTAAGCAAAGCCAAAAGCTTTTATGTGGGGGTTGGCTGCTAGGGTTCGGTCATAGTGCCCGGCACCGTAGCCCAGGCGGTAGCAGTCGCCGTCAAACGCCAAGAGCGGAACAATGAGAACATCTGGAACCACAATGGGTGCATCAGTTGTTGGCTGTTCTGTGCCGAACATGCCGGATACCAAGTCGTCTCCCAAGCCCCACCGTCTGAAAATAAGGGGGGCGTTCTTGGCAACAACTTCGGGCAAGGCTAGGGGAAACCCTGCCTTTTCCAGCTGCTGCATGAGAAAACGGGGATCCAGTTCATCGCGGATGGGCCAGTAAACACCGATGATATTAGACCGGTCCAGGCTTTCTACCAGCTGCATGGCGTAGTGCGTTGCATCCTCCGCTGCCTGAATGCCGAGCATTTCTTTTGCCCCTGCGCGCATGCGCTTGGCGTTGGCTCGGATTGTTGTTTTCAGATTTGTCATATTATCAATGACCAATAAGTGGGCTACCGAAGTAAAAGAGAAGGGTGCGGGACCGCCTCTGCCGCATTGACGTTTGTATCCTCCGATGCCTGATAAATCAGGTGGGCGCCGTGATGACAAGAACCAGGGTTCAAGTCAGGGACAGCTCCCTAGGAAGAATTATAGCCCCGGGGATTACTTCATATCGTGCAAACAGCGCAGTACCCGCGCGCTGTATTTAGGCTTTTACGAGCTGATCTGCAATAGGACTCGTCTTTGTGGAGTAAATTAAACTACAGCGGTGTCTGAAAATATTGCTCGCGGTATCTCCGGTTATGGTGATTGCTACTTACGAGGAGAAGGGCACTTTTCAAGCATCACTGGCTTCGAACAGAATATTGCGGGAGCAGCATATCAATGGTTTAGAGAGTGCAATCTGGTACATTATTTCCCGCCTTATGAAATTGTTACGAAGCCACAATCACAAGCTGATCTTTATAGGTCGGTGCAAGGGGTGTTGCACCGGAACGAGTATAATGCGGCATGAGTTTTTTCAGGTTTCGAATGGGACTCGACACATCTGAAGGTACCGCATCAGTATTGCAAAACGGGGTTTCCAAAGAAATCTCTGTTTATCGATTTTTCGAAGATACATTTGAAGTTGAACGTGACGAGACACTACGTGATCGCTTGAATCGTAGCTTTAGAGTGCCTTTAGAAAGCTCAGCAATGCGGGCGCATTTGCAAATTTCATGTTTGAAGCTTCTGCTACGCGGTTCATTATTCGCGAGCGAGAGGGTTTGAAGTCAGGATCAATATTGTAAAGCTTGAATAATCCACTTGGGTATGCTGGGACATATTCCCATTTCCAAGGGAATTCAGAGGAGCTGAAAGCGTAGGCAGCTTGCCACACATTACCCGTCCAAAACCGGGTTTGTTGTGTGGGCGTTGAAACGGCCAAAGAAATTGGCATTGCGTCGTGCACAAGTATTTCGCCGCCTTCTTTCAATACTTCTAATGCGTGATATATGTCTTTTGCAGTCTGCCTCGCTTCATGCAAGCCATCTAAAAATATCAGTTCAAAGGTGTTTCTGTACTCTTCTGAATATTCAAAGAAGAAGTCATCACTCAACATTCCGAATAGAGTTGGATCTGCTAATAAAGGATGTTTTATGTCGAACTCTGGGTCGACGCCAACAGCTTGGCAGCCCGCATTCGCAAGGCGTAGGGCGTCACCCCAACGAACGCCTACTTCTAAATAGGTCTCAATATTATTTTCTACATGTTTTTGCCTTAAATAGTCAGTGTATTGCAAATCAGGAAACTCTCGCGCAGCGAGTTCGTCATGGATCTTCATTAAGGCCGAGGCAATGTCCCGTGTTCGCTTCTTCGAAAGAAGAATGTTTTCCAATTGCCTAAGTGATTGGGTTGGGGCGGTCGGAATATGAACAGTTTCCAGGGTCATTTGTAATCCAGATTTTGCAGAAAGATTAGTGAAGCTTTGGTAGGGCGAAGGTATCAACCTTGATATCTTCGCCTCACGTAAGAATATGAAAGTTTATTTTACTACTAGTTTATTGGATGTTGGCTTGCTTAAGCTCTTACGAGCTGATCTGCAATACCTTCTACTTCTCCGGCCACTTCATTAAGCACCGCTGCAAGGTCATCTTCCGATAATCCGGCCATCAAACCATCGTGGCCTTTGCCCTCCAGCGTGTCATGAAGTTCGTCTGCAATCAGCACTGCAGCCATCAAAATAAGGCGGGATTCGGCCACATGTCCAAGTTTGCCAGTCAGGTCTTTGGTTTTGCTGTCGATGTAAGCAGCCAGCTTATGCAACCGATCTTCTTCGCCCTCCGCGCAGGCTAGCGGATAAGATTTTCCTGCAACTGTAACATTAACCTGTGCCATCAGTGCATCCCCCCGGTCACAACCTTGCTGTCTGCAAGAAAACCCTCCAGTTCGGCGATTGCGCCGTCCAATTCGTCGCGCATTGTGTCGCGTTCTCGCGTCAGTTCACCAATTTGTCGGCGCAAGGCACCGGTTTCGTCGCTTGAAGAAGCATCCTCGTTTGCAGTGTCAGCGTTTTCATGGCCCATTCGATCCTGAAGTCCCTCAAATTCATCCTGCAAACTGGTATATTGGCGCTTTAAAAGCTCGTAGTTTTGTTGCAATGCAGCTTTTTCGGCTTCGACTGCAGCAAGTTTTTCGTCGTTGTCGCCAGCCGTGCCGTCAGAATTATCGCTAGGATTGTCATCAGAAGGTTGCTGCAACGAAATGGTAGCAACCTGCTCGTGAAGGCGCAGGTTTTCCTGTTCCAATGCCTGCATGCGTTCGGCCAGCGCAGTTTGTTCAGTTATGGCAGAGGCACCGTCCGCCAGCGCCGTTTCTAGTGTCGAGCGGGATGACGCGACATCCTGTGTCAGTTTGGAAAGCGCCTGCTCGAGTCGCGCCCGCGCTGCCTCTAAGGCATTTTTTTCTTGCGTGTTGGCCATCGCTGTTCCTCGGATAGACGACGTTGAATGCCACTGGTAATGCAGCAACAAATGTGCGCCGAAATTTAGATTATTGTTGAGGATAAAGCGTTTGGTAGATCAAGGTCAATCACACAGTCAAATGTCAGCCGATAAAATCACAATTATTCTGGCGTCAAGCTGGTTCAATGGTTGACTAGCGATCCGTTCCCCGCCATTTTGCCAACAACCATTTCGAGGCCATTTTCTTATGCCTCATCGAGCAAAGTTGATTAATATGAATGACGTCACTTTTTCTTCCGACACTGAAACCCACAACAATATGGCCAATGCGATCCGCGCTTTGTCGATGGATGCGATCCAGAAATCCAATTCTGGCCACCCCGGCATGCCCATGGGAATGGCTGATGTTGCAACGGTTTTGTTTTCGAAGTTTATGCAGTTTGACCCTAGTAGGCCCGACTGGCCAAACCGGGATCGGTTCGTCTTGTCGGCGGGTCATGGCTCGATGCTCTTATATTCGCTGCTATATTTAACCGGATATGAGAAGCCAACCATTGATGACATCAAGAACTTTCGGCAGCTTCACAGCCCAACCGCGGGCCACCCTGAATATGGCGAATGCCCCGGCATTGAGGTGACGACAGGGCCGCTTGGCCAGGGCCTGGCAACATCTGTCGGTATGGCGCTGGGTGAGAGGCTATCGAACGCTGAATACGGCGATGCCATCACTGATCATTTCACCTATGTTATTGCTGGCGATGGCTGTCTGATGGAAGGCGTAAGTCAAGAGGCCATTTCGCTTGCGGGTCATTTGAATTTATCCAAAATGATTGTGTTGTGGGACGATAATTCAATCTCGATTGATGGTGGCACAGATCTCTCAACCAGTGAAGATATGCATGGTCGTTTCGAGGCGGTGGGCTGGCATGTTCAGGCGGTTGACGGGCATGACCCCGAAGCCATTGAGGCCGCAATCAAAGAGGCGCAAGCCAGTGATCAACCGTCGATGATTGCCTGCCGTACCACCATCGGTTACGGAGCACCCACTAAACAGGGCACATCTGCAACTCACGGTGCGCCTTTGGGCGACGATGAGATTGCTGGCGCGCGCGAACTGTTGAACTGGCACTCAGCGCCGTTTGAAATTCCAGACGATGTACTTGCAGCGTGGCGCAGTGTTGGTGCAGCTGGCGCTGCAGCCTCTGCCGCCTGGCAAAAAGAATTCGATAAACTGGACGCATTCGTATGCGAAGACTTTGACCGTCGGCAAAACAAGGAACTGCCGAAGAGCTTTGATGATGCGATCAATGCTTACAAGGCCAAGCTGGTGGCGGAACCGGTTAAAGTTGCTACCCGAAAAGCAAGTCAGATGGCGCTTGAAGTTATCAATGATGTCGTGCCAGAAACCATTGGTGGCTCGGCAGATTTGACGGGTTCAAACTTGACAAAAACAAGCCAGACAGCCCCGATTTCCGCGAACGACTTTTCGGGACGCTACGTCTATTACGGCATCCGCGAATTTGGAATGTGCGCTGCCATGAATGGTCTGGCGCTGTACGGCCAACATATTCCATACGGTGGCACATTTTTGGTGTTTACCGACTATGCCCGCCCGGCGATCCGCTTGGCAGCTTTGATGGAACAGCGTGCCATATACGTCATGACCCATGATAGCATTGGCTTGGGCGAAGACGGCCCGACCCACCAGCCGGTGGAACATGTTGCCAGCCTGCGAGCAATGCCAAACCTGAATGTGTTTCGGCCTTGCGATGCGGTGGAAACAGCCGAGTGCTGGGCACTTTCGCTGCAATCAACCGGAACACCCAGCGTGCATTCACTGACCCGGCAGGGGCTCAAGCAACAACGCCTGACTAACACGGACGAAAACCTGTGCGCTAAAGGCGGATATATATTGCATGAAGCATCTGGCGGAACCCCGAAGGCGGTGCTTATCGGTACCGGCTCAGAAGTTGAAATTGCCGCTGAAGCACGCGAGGCACTTGAAGCTGCGGGCATTCCGACACGGGTTGTGTCTATGCCGTGCACCGAGTTATTTGACGGTCAGGATGCGGGCTACCGAAAAGAAGTATTGCCAGAGGGTGTTCTAACGGCATCTATTGAAGCGGCAACTACTTTTGGCTGGCAACGTTACACCGGTCTGAACGGCACCAATATTGGACTGGACAGTTTCGGCGCATCGGCTCCGAGCCCCGATCTGTATGAACATTTCGGCATAACATCTGACGCGCTGGTTTCTGCAGTGAAAGCCGCGCTCTAAAAAGAGATTTAGGATACCATATTAATTTCTTCTGAGAGGAGAGCCTCAATGACTGTAAGAGTTTCGATCAATGGTTTTGGCCGCATTGGCCGCAATGTTCTGCGGGCAATATACGAAAGCGGACGCGATGATATTCGCGTTGTTGCAATTAATGACCTCGGCGATGTGGAGATGAATGCTTATCTCTTGAGACGCGATAGTGTGCATGGTCCTTTTGGTGCAGATGTTAGCGTTGACGGTGACCATATTGTTGTGAACGGTGATCGTATTCGGGTGACCGCAATACGAAATCCTGAAGAGCTGCCCTGGGGCGAAGAAAACGTTGATGTTGCGATGGAATGCACAGGCATTTTCACTGCGCGCGAAAAAGCTTCCATGCACTTGACAGCAGGCGCCAAAAAAGTACTGATTTCTGCGCCAGGCGCGGGTGCTGATCGCACCGTAGTATACGGCGTAAACAGTGATGACCTTACAGCCGACGATGTGATTGTTTCAAACGCCTCCTGCACCACCAACTGCCTGTCACCGGTTGCCAAAGTGTTGAACGATTTGATTGGCATCGAACGTGGCTATATGACCACCATTCATGCCTACACCGGCGATCAGCCAGTGCTCGATACTCTACATAGTGATCCGAGACGCGCACGCGCTGCCGCTATGAGCATGATCCCTACATCCACAGGGGCTGCCAAAGCTGTAGGGCTTGTGTTGCCGGAACTTGACGGCAAGCTGCATGGTTCGGCGATCCGGGTGCCAACACCGAACGTATCTCTGGTGGACCTCAAGTTTGATGCCGGGCGCGACACGACTGAAGACGAGATTAATGGTGCTATTGAAGCTGCTGCAAACGGCGCGCTGAAAGGTATTCTCGGTTATGAGGATACACCTGCAGTTTCGATCGATTTTAATCACAACGCCAACAGCTCGACTTTCGACAGCAGCCAGACCAAGGTGGTTGAAGGTCGGTTTGTGCGCATCCTTACATGGTATGATAATGAATGGGGCTTCTCCAACCGCATGTCTGACACTGCGGTTGCGATGGCAAAATTGGGTTAATGCTCCGGTGAGCGGCGAATATCAAGGCGGTCTCATTGAGGCCGCCTTTTCTTTTTCAGGACGATAAACATGGCTTTCAAACGAATTTCTGATCTTGGTGATTTGACCGGTAAAACTGCGATAGTGCGGGTTGATCTCAATGTTCCTATGATAGATGGCGTGGTGACCGATGACACCCGTCTGCAGGCGGTAAAGCCAACAGTTGATGCCGTTGCAAATGCAGGTGGGCGCTCAGTTTTGTTGGCGCATTTTGGCAGGCCAAAGGGTGCCGTAGTGCCAGGAATGTCGCTCAGGCCTATCGTTGCTGCACTAGCCGGTGTTTTGGGGTGCGATATAGGCTTTGCAGAGCTGGGTGACCCGTTACCTGACACGCCGGTTGTTGTGATGGAAAACACGCGGTTTTTTGCGGGCGAGGAAAAAAATGACCCGGAACTTGCCGCGCGGTTTGCTGCCCTTGGCGATGTTTACATTAATGATGCCTTCTCCGCGGCCCACCGGGCGCACGCCTCTACCGAGGCCATAGCGAAGTTGCTGCCTTCAGCGGCAGGCGAGACTATGGGCGCCGAATTGGAGGCATTGAACCGCGCGCTGGGCGCGCCGGAGCATCCTGTGGCGGCTGTTGTCGGCGGCGCCAAAGTGTCGTCGAAGCTCGCAGTTCTTGAACATTTGGTAGAACGGGTGGACCATCTGATTATTGGCGGCGGTATGGCCAATACGTTTTTGTATGCGCAGGGCTTCGACGTTGGTGCCAGCCTGTGCGAGAAAGACCTTAAGGACACAGCGCTGAAAATACTGGCTAACGCTACCAAGTCGGGATGTGCTGTTCATTTGCCAACCGACGTGGTCGCGGCGCGTGAGTTTAAGGCGAACGCTGATAACTCGGTGAAGCTGGCGGGCGACGTTGCAGAGGGCGAAATGATATTGGATGCAGGCCCTGATACGGTCGCAGCGCTGAAGATTGTTCTTGGCGCTTCAAAAACACTGGTGTGGAACGGCCCCATGGGCGCGTTCGAGATGAAGCCGTTTGATGCTGCCACTGTCGCCCTGGCGCGCGAAGCTGCCCGGTTAACTGCAGCAGGCGCGCTTTTGAGCGTGGCCGGAGGCGGAGATACCGTCGCGGCCCTTGCGCATGCTGGCGCAAAGGACGACTTCACTCATATTTCAACAGCGGGCGGCGCGTTTCTGGAATGGATGGAAGGCCGCGTTCTGCCGGGCGTTGCCGCACTCGGATAATAGCGTAGACCCGAATCAGCAACCGCGACGATCAACTGCTATGCCGATGTTATGCTATTGGCAGCGCTGTCATTTTGGGCACGATTAAAAAACAGCTGCAATATCGGTCTAAACCGTTGGAATTGGCCCGTTATCGTTGCGCTGGGGTGCGTTGCTGTGTATCAAAACAATAGATTTTCGTGGTGGCGCGATGCCTTCTGCGAACCAAAATTTGGGTAACGGAAATACGGCAAATTGTTTGCCGTTAGGTGGGAAATAAACATGAAACCAGGTGTTGTTTTTGGCGAAGATTATGCGGCTCTCGTTGAGGCTTGCAAAAATGGTGGTTACGCGCTGCCAGCAGTGAATGTTGTGGGTACAAATTCGCTGAATGCGGTGATGGAAGCCGCTGGTAAAAACAAGTCTGATGTCATCATCCAGTTTTCCAACAGCGGTGCGCAGTTTTATGCTGGCAAGGGCATGGAGGATGGCTTTCGCGCCAAGGTGTTGGGGGCAGTTGCAGCGGCAAAGCACACCCAGCTGCTGGCTGAGCATTATGGCATTTGCGTTGTATTGCATACTGACCATGCCAATCGCAGCCTAGTGCCGTGGGTTGACGCATTGGTGGAAGAAAGCCGTCAAAACATCAAGCGCGAGGGTGTGCCGCTATACAGTTCGCATATGCTGGATCTGTCCGAGGAACCGATCAGTGACAACTTGGAAACTTGCGCGCGGGTTCTCAAGGACATGACTCCGCTGGGAATGAGCCTGGAGATTGAACTGGGTGTTACCGGCGGCGAGGAAGACGGCGTCGGTGCCGATGTGGGCGATGATTTTGAAAACCCAAGCCTATACACCCAGCCGGAAGACGTTTTGCAGGCGTATGACCTGTTGACGCCGTTAGGGCATTTTTCGGTGGCGGCGTCTTTCGGCAATGTCCACGGTGTTTATAAACCGGGCAACGTGAAACTCAGGCCCGAAATTCTACGTGCGTCGCAGGAAATGGTTATGCGTGAGCGCAGCACGGCAAATAACCCGCTGCATTTTGTTTTCCACGGTGGCTCTGGCTCCGAGAAGGCAAAGATCGAAGAAGCCGTTGGCTACGGTGTGTTTAAGATGAATATCGACACCGATACTCAGTTTGCATTTTCCGAGGCTGTCGGCGGGTATGTGGCTGAAAACAGTGATGCCTTCAAATGGCAGGTTCATCCTGAAACAGGCACGCCGTTTAAAAAGCAGTATGACCCGCGGGTGTGGCTGCGAAAAGCAGAGCAATCGGTGGTGACTAGGCTGGATGAAGCCTTTGTTGATCTGGGATCGCGCGGCAAATCAATCGCGCAAGCCTAGACTGCGTCGGGAATTCCCACTTAATAAAGGATGTGTTGTGGCGAAAACTGAAACAGCTCAAGATGCACAAGCGTGTGAGCTTTACCTTATTACGCCGCCGCAAATTGATGACCTGGACGCATTTTCTGAACTGTTGGACCAGACGCTGGCAACCGGCACTGTCACCTGTTTGCAATTGCGCCTGAAAGACGTGGGCGATGACATTGTCCGCGCTGCCGCAAAGAAAATCATGCCGGTGTGCCGGGCTCACGATGTTGCTTTCATTCTCAATGACAATGCTGCACTTGCACACGAGCTAGATGCGGACGGTGTCCATTTGGGACAAGGCGACGGCGATGTTCGCGCCGCCCGCACGCTATTGGGCCACGACAAGGATATTGGTGTGACCTGTCATGACAGCCGACATTTGGCGTTTGAGGCGGGCGAAGCAGGGGCTGATTATGTGGCTTTCGGGGCTTTTTTTGACACGTCGACCAAGCAGGCAGACGCGCGGCCTGAACTTGATATTCTTACCGTATGGGACGAAGTAACGGACCTTCCCTGCGTGGCAATTGGTGGCATTACGGTAGATAACTGCCGGTCTTTAGCCGACGCTGGTGCGCATTTTGTTGCCGTCAGTTCCGGGGTTTGGGGTCACCCGAAAGGGCCGGTTGAGGCCGTTAAGGAATTTGCCGCGGCACTTTCAAACTAGTCACTTTGGAAAGTTCGGTCGGTCCCGGCCATAGTGGGTTGCCAAATAGTTTGCGATCATCTCATTCAGGTCACCGGATAGAGGATCCATGCCTTGTTCGTCGACCATCCATTCGATGGTTTCCAACCATTCGGCTTTATTCATGCCTTGCTGCACAACAAGTTTGATCGAATGGCAGCTGACGCAGCCTTCATAGGTCTCCATCCGACCAGCACCCTCTGCCAATAGCGCTAAATCCGGGTCTTCTGTGGGCGGCGAATCCGGTTTCCTGTCTTCTGTAACCGCTGTTGGTACTTGCAACTTCAGCCAGGCGATTACGTCTGCCCGGTCTTGAGTTTTTCTCAGACCTGCGAAGGTCATTTTAGTCCCGCGCGCATAGGTGCGGGGTGAAAGCAAATATTGGTTAAGGGCCTCGTCTGTCCAATTGCCGTCCAAGCCCAATAACGCCTCGCTATAGCGAAAGCCATCTTTGGTGGCAATATCGCGGCCGACCACTCCAAAAAGATTGGGGCCGATTTTCTTGGACCCGCCTTCGTCTGCAGTGTGGCAGGCGGCGCATCGGCGAAACAATTTCTCGCCACGCGTAGTGTCCTTCGCCATAGAACCAGCGTACCCAGGAATAATGATCACCGCAAATAACAGAACGGAAAATAGAAGGCGCATAGTCTGCTCGTTTACTCGTATTTTCAGATTGCGGTAACGGCAATCCGGTGGAAACTGTTGTTCAGATACCCCTTGGGGTTCCAATCGATAGCAAATGGCTGCATGCGCCCGTTTGCGTCTGTAGCGCGTGCCCATATCTCATAGTATCCTGCCTCCGGCAACGCAACCGTTGTGCGCCATTGTTGCCAGGCCTCTTTATTGGCGGGGGCGTCAAGATTGGCCCGTTGCCAGGTAGCGCCAAAATCATAGGAAATATCAACTGCATCAACGGTTGTGTCTCCCGCCCATGCGTGGCCGCGAACCTCAAATGAACGCTCGCTGATTTCTTGCCCGCCGGCAGGAAATGTGATCAGGGATTTGACCGGCATCGCCTCAATGATCTCGAAATCTTCCGTTGGCACTTTGGTACCCGGTGCCACCGGATATTTCGGCACTCGGTATGATGTTCCGGTCATTTTGGCCCCGTCATGCACCTGGTCGCGCAGCCAAATGCGGGTCAACCATTTTTGTGAACAGCTGCCGGGCCAGCCTGGTACCACAAGCCGCAGCGGCGCTCCGTTCATTGGGTGGATGTCGCCGCCGTTCTGGCCAAACGCAATCAGGTTACTGTCGTCCATAGCCTTGGTGATAGGCATGCCGCGTGACAGCGGTATTTTGCCTTCCTTGCCTGAAAGGTGTGCGTCCGCACCCTCATGTGCGGTGTAGATTACATTGTCTTTGATGCCGGCGGCCTGTAGTACATCGCGCAGCCGTACGCCGGTCCAGTTGGAGCAACCCACCGCGCCGTAGGTCCACTGATTGCCGCGGGCGGGTGGGTTGAACATGGCGCGACCGTTGCCACCACATTCAATCACCAGATTTTGGCTGACCACTTCGAAGTTTTTACGCAAGTTCTCGATAGACAGTGACAGCGGGGTATCCACAAGGCCGTCGAGGGTAAGCATCCATCCGGCAGCATCCACATCAATGGGCGGAATGCCATTATTTCGAACAAAATGGCGACTTGTGGGCGTTACTGCGTCGTCCAGAAAATGCGCGGGCGTTTCTGCGTTAAGTGGTCGGTCGTTCAGAAGTGTCAGGCCGTCTTTGTCTTCGCTCACATGCGCGTCAGCCAGCGCCGCGGGGATAAAGCCTGCTGGCATGTTGCGGTGGAACGGAATTGCAGCCCCAACAAACGTACCAATCGCGGCCAAGCCGATATTTTTGAGAAAAGCGCGACGGTCTGAATGGGCGATCCGACCAAACAGTTTTTTTTCTGCCGCCGCCGGACCGCCAGGATGATCGCGGTAAAACTGTGTGATTGGAACGGATTGCTTTTTCGCCATTTCGTTTCCCTACTCAAATCAGAATTTGGGAAATGCTATGCTCTCTAGGCGGCAAAGACAAGGCTGATCATTGCAACAAAATCGCGATGAAGCCTCGACCTATTTTCTGAACGAAAGTTAGCGGCTGGTAGCCACTAGCTTATCCAACGTTTCGAGCAAAACTTCGGGCTCGGGGCGGTCACGGTAGCTTTCGCGCATCAGTTTTGCGACGATTTTCTTTTCTTTATCCAGAACAAAAATGACCGGATAGGGAACACCGTGCGCATAGTGCCCTTCCTCGTAAAACGGATTGCGCAAACCAAGCGCGTCGATCATCTTAGAGCCTTCGTCGGACAACAGCGGAAACTCAACGCGCCATTTACGGTGAAAACGTTCCAGGTCGCGGGTTTTATCGTAGCTGATCGCAGCCAGTCCGTACCCCCGAGCCTTGATGTCCTTGACCGCATTGGTATTTAGATCAATCAGTTGCATCTGACAGAAGGGGCACCATTTTGCCGACCGATAAAATACAACAATGGCACCCTTGTCACCGACAAAGCTGTCGAAATTCTGCGGTGCACCCAGTTGATCGGTTGCAGCAAAGTCCAGATCAATGACAGTGCCTACTTTTGGACCGATATTCTCGGAAGGGGCCATCTGTGCGGAAGCTACTGTAGTGGCAAGGAATAACGCGCTGATAAGAGAGAGTAATTTTGAGGACATATTCACGGACCTTAAACCTTAGTTGTATGACTTTGGCGGGACTATGCCACGCGAGTTGTTCACTGGGCAGTAACAAGATCGTGTGCATGAGAAAAAGGCATTGTTGGTATTTCTCGCCGACCGAAATGAAAACATATCGAAGGGCCTTTAAGAGAATTTGTCCCTTGTGAACCGAAGCGCGTCCCTACGGCTGAATTTATGTTGTTGCAGCCGCCGAGCCTACCATAACGTTGCAGATTAATGTCATGCACAGGAGGTCGGATTGAGAAGGTTAGGTTCGTTATTTGGTTTTATCGTTGTTGTTTCAGCGCAGATATTACTTGTCTCATCTGTACAAGCGCAGCAGGCACCGCCGCCGATTATCTACCAGCCCGACCCCGATAGTCCCACCGGTGAACGCAATTCTAAAGCGGCCTCCCAACTTAGTGAATTTGATTTTGTCATCGGCGATTGGGATGCGGAAATCACGTGGCAAGCTGCCGGTAGGCCACCACTTACTGACACGGCCCATTGGCACAATCACTGGGTCGTCAACGGTCAGGTTGTGATGCAGGAATGGCGCGGGCCTTACATAACCGGCGCAGAACTGCGGGCGTATGACCCGAATTTGGGTAAATGGACTGGCCGAAACGTATACCCGGGCGGCCCCGAGCCATGGCACAATACCACGGCCGAATTTGTGGACGGCAAAATGGTTGTTATTATTGAGGGTGTCAAAGACGAGCGCGGCGCTTACTTAAACCGCGAGACATATTATGAAATTGCAGCCGACAGCTTCAAGATGAAGTCTGACCGTTCCTATGACGGCGGGAAAACATGGGAAAAAGGCGCGTACCAGATGACTTGCACGCGCCGCGCTGACTAATTTCTATCTCGTCAGCGGGGTATTTCTATATCTAAATAGGCAACGCAGACGCGCCCTGGAGGCATGGCTTCAAGGTTTATCGCGCATTGCATGTGCGGTTTAAATCTGATACATCGCGCCAAACTTGTTCTTTGACCTATTTAGATCCTGAGAGGTGTCCCATGAAAATTGATGGCAATTCCATCCGTCCGGGCAATGTAATTGAACACAAAGGTGGTTTGTGGCGCGCCGTGAAGATTGCGCACACGCAGCCGGGTAAAGGCGGCGCTTACCTTCAGGTGGAACTGAAGAACCTTCGGGATGGTTCCAAGTTAAATGAACGGTTTCGTTCTTCCGAGAAAGTTGAGCGCGCACGCCTTGAGCAAAAGGACTATCAGTTCCTTTATATCGATGACGATATGGCGCACTTCATGGACGAGACTACCTATGAACAAATTTCTATTACTTCCGAAGACATCGGCGAAGATGCTGTTTTCCTTCAGGATGGTATGAAAGTTCGAATTGAGTTTCATGAAGAATCGCCGCTTGGCGTTGCTTTGCCGGACAAGGTTACACTAGAAGTAACCGAAACCGAGCCTGTGGTTAAAGGCCAAACAGCATCCAGTAGTTACAAGCCTGCATTGCTGGAAAACGGTTTGCGTGTCGGTGTGCCACCTTTCGTGAATCAGGGCGACAAGATTGTTGTTTCAACTGCCGAGCGCGAATATGTAAGCCGCGCTGACGGCTAACCAACCCATTTCATTTGTTTCGAGTTTTCGATTAAGGAGAGGCCAATGGCCCGTCGTTCCCCCCTCATTAACGTAATGGTTGGCGCTGTTATGAAGGCCAGCAAAGGTCTGCGCCGCGATTTCGGAGAAGTAGAGCAGTTGCAGGTGTCCCGCAAAGGCCCTGCAGATTTTGTCTCTATCGCAGACAAACGCGTTGAGAAACTCCTTTTTGAGGAATTGCACAATGCGCGCCCTGACTTTGGCTTTCTGATGGAAGAACACGGTGCGGTTGCTGGTAAGCGCGATGACATTCGTTTCATCATCGATCCCTTGGACGGAACAACCAACTTTTTACACGGTATCCCGCATTTTTCGATCACTGTAGCGGTGGAGGAACGCGGCGAAATTACTGCTGGCGTTGTCTACGCCCCGATAACCGACGAGCTTTACTGGGCAGAAAAAGGCCAGGGTGCCTTTATGAATGACACACGGCTGCGGGTTTCGGGTCGCAGCAAGCTGGATAATTCGGTTCTGGCGACTGGAATTCCCTTTTTGGGCAAAGACGGGCATGAGCTGTTCATGGCTGAAATGGGTGAGATTGCACCGCAGGTGGCCGGGATTCGCCGCTTTGGTGCTGCAACTTTGGACCTTGCCTATGTGGCCGCGGGTCGGTTTGACGGCTTTTGGGAATCGGGTTTGAAGGCATGGGATGTGGCCGCTGGTGTGCTGTTGGTGCGCGAGGCCGGCGGTTATGTAACCGACTATAAAGGCAAGCAAAATGTCGTTGAAGCGGGCACTATCATTGCCGCTAATGACCGCTTGCATGCGCCGCTTGATCGTATGCTCAAGCGGGTTCGGCGCAACCTAAACTCCTAAGGCCGACAAAATTGAAATAGGCATAACGTAACCTTCTGGTTGCGTGTCATAATTTCGCCCTTAAACTAGGCATTTGATGGAAGTCGAGGTTTGTCGACTTTAATGCCTGGCGGGGAAGGGCGGTTTTATGCAGAAACCACAAAAATTCATGAACCGGATGCTGCTGTTTCTTACAGCGGTTATCATATTGGCAGTGCTGTTGCGCGAGGCCTTGATCACCGCCTTTTTGGCCAACATGGTCCTTAACGGCGTGATCGGTTTTACGTTGCTAGTGGGCGTTATTTTTGCCCTGCGGCGGGTTCAGGACCTGAAGCCCGAGATTGAATGGATCAAGGCTTTCAAACGTCATGAAAGCGCCGCCACCTCAGTGACGCCGCGCCTGATGGCGCCGGCTGCGGCGTTGTTGTCCGCGCAGGAAGAAGGCGGTATGCGCCTTTCGACTATCTCCATGCGCTCCGTGCTGGATGGCATTGTTTCCCGGCTTGAAGAAAGCCGTGAGATCAGCCGCTATTTCACTCAGTTACTTATTTTCCTGGGTCTATTGGGTACTTTTTGGGGCTTACTTGGCACTATCGGGGCCATCGGCGGCACCATAAACGGCCTTTCGGTCGACGGCAGTGATATGGCGCTGATGTTCGACGAATTGAAAGCTGGACTGCAAGCGCCGCTGGCGGGTATGGGGACTGCTTTTTCCAGCTCATTGTTTGGTTTGGCGGGTAGCCTGATCATGGGCTTCATGGACTTGCAGGCGACCCAGTCGCAAACCCGTTTTTACAATGATGTTGAAGACTGGCTTGCGTCAGTTACCCACTTGTCACGGGGCGAAGTTTCCGAAGGCGTGGCGAGCCCGAGCTCATATATGACTGCTTTGATGGAGCAAACCGCAGATGGTATCGACCGGTTGCAGCGTACGCTCAAACAATCAGACGACAGCCGGGCCGAGAGTCAGCAAACCATGACGTCTATTGCCGAATCGCTAGCGGCACTCGGTGACAGGCTAGAGGCACAAAGCGCGCATCTGGCCAGCAACCAGCAATCGGACCGTGCGCTCACGGCTGCGATAGAGAAATTAGCCAAGGCGCAAGAGGTAACCGTTGACCCGGCCCCAGCCGTTCCAGCAATGGACGAAGCGACAAAGTCGCATATTCGCAACCTGGATGTGGGCATCAAACGTATGATCGATGAACAATCCCGGTCCAGTCAGGCTCTGTCTGATGATTTGCGCAGTGAATTGAAGCTGCTTGCTCGTACAATTTCAGCGGGCCTTGATGCAAAACGTAACGACGGCGGAGGCGGAGGTAGCTGATGTTTGCAGCGCGCAGACGTATCGGTAGTTCAGGACCTGATAATAGTTGGCCGGGTTTTGTTGATGCCTTGTCGTCACTGCTGTTGGTGATAATTTTCCTGTTGTCAATCTTTGTGTTGGGGCAATTTTTCTTGGGGCAGGCACTGTCTGGCCGTGAACAAGCGCTGGTGGAGTTGCGGGGCCAGGTGGCGCAACTGGGTAATCTGTTGCGGCTGGAGCAGCAAGCCAATACCTCGTTGCGTGGTAACATGGCGGAACTGGCGGCATCATTAATCGCGGCTAATGCTGACCGTGACAGACTCGGTACACAGCTAGAAACCGCTCAACAAGGTTTGGCCGCATCGCAAGCCCGCCTCGCAGAAATTACCGCTGCGCGTGATGCGCTGGATGTCCGGGCAAAAGAGCTGACTGCGCAAAATCAGATTTCAGGCGATGCACTGACGCAGGAACAAATCCTGTCGCGCCAGGCCCGCGAGCAAGTCAATGTGCTTGAGCGCAATGTGACAGCTTTGCGGGAGCAGCTCTCTCGCCTTGAAGCAGCCCTGAACGCCAGCGATGAGCGGGACCGCCGCAATCAGGCGGTGATTGTTGATATGGGCCGCAGGCTTAACCGCGCGCTCGCCAGCAAGGTGGAAGAACTGGCTGGATACAGGTCTGAATTTTTTGGCCGGTTGAAAGAAGTTCTGTCCAGTCGCCCTGAAATTCGCACCGAAGGCGACCGGTTTGTTTTCGCAAGCGAATTGTTGTTCGCCAGCGGCCAATCTGAACTTGGCCCTGAAGGGCGAGCAGAACTTCGAAAGTTTGCCGAAACTCTGATTTCTATCTCACGGGAAATTCCAGCAGATTTGCCCTGGATACTCCGTGTGGATGGCCATACCGACAAACGACCAATTGCCACAGCGGCCTACGCCAGCAATTGGGAACTTTCCAGTGCGCGCGCCATCAGCGTGGTTCGGTTTTTGGTGTCGACAGGCGTGCCACCAGAGCGATTAGCCGCTGCCGGGTTCGGCGAGTTTCAGCCTATTGATCCCGCCGAGAATATTTTTGCCTATAGTCGCAACCGGCGTATCGAGATGCGTTTAACTCAACGATAAACCATAAAACGACAGAGCAGTTTGGGGGATTGAAGATGAAATTTTCGTTTTTTTCGGTAACGGTTTTATTGGCGGCGATGTTCGCGAGCGCGGTGACCGCTCAAGGTAAGCCGGCCCCAGATACCCAGACAATTGCCGCCCTCACACAAAAATATGTCAAACAATCCTATCCGTTATTGAAAGACCTGTTGTCGGTGCCGAGCGACGCGCATTTCCCCGAACATGTCACGGCGAATGTGGCTTGGATGAAAAGCGCGTTTGACGGTCGTGGGTTTGAGACAACTGTTTTGGAAACCGGCGGTCCACCACTGTTGCTGGCTGAACGCAAAGTGAGCGCAGCCGCCAAAACCGTTTTGATCTATTTGCAAATCGATGGTCAGCCGGTGGACCCATCAAAATGGAATCAGGAAAACCCCTATAGGCCAGTTTTGAAAGAACAACGGGAGGGCCAGTGGCAAATCATTGACTGGGACAACCTGCAGGGTGCCCTGAACCCCGAATGGCGTGTGTTTGCGCGCGCGGCATCGGACGCCAAGGGCCCGGTCGCCATGTTCCTGACCGCGCTGGACATATTGAATGCGGAAGGGCTGACACAGACGCATAACCTCAAGGTTATTATGGATTTTGAGGAAGAGCTTGGCTCGCCGCACCTGCCTGCTGCCGTTGAGAAATACAAAGATGAACTCGCCGCTGATATGCTGTTAATTTACGATGGTCCACGCCATACCAGCAATCGACCAACCCTGGTGTTCGGTGCCCGCGGTATTGCCACTGTTTCACTGACTGTTTTTGGCCCCAGGCGTCCGCAACACAGCGGCACCTACGGCAATTATGTGCCAAATCCTGCTATCCGTCTGAGCAGATTGCTCGCCAGCATGGAAGACGACGAGGGCCGGGTTATCATTCCGGGGTTTTATGACGGTATTGAAATCGCACCTGATGTTCGTGCCGTTATCAACAGTGTGCCGGACGACGAAGAGGCAATCAGACGGTCTATAGGTATTAAGACCCCTGACCGTGTAGCGGCCACTTACCAGGAATCGATTCAATACCCCAGCATGAGTATTCTGGGCCTTGAAAGCGCATGGGTGGGGTCGCAGGCGCGTACCATCATCCCCGCTACCGCTACTGCAGAGCTTGACATAAGGCTAGTGATTGAAAGTGACCCAGAGCGGCTTGTGGGTTTGGTCCGTCAGCATATTGAGGATCAGGGCTTTCATATCATAGACGGTGATGCACCCACCGACATGGAGCGCGCAACTCATGACAAGCTCATTTCGTTTGATTATGAAGTATCCTACGCAGCCTTTCGCACGCCATTGCCGTCGCCCGCCGGTGTCTGGGCGGAAAGGGCGCTGGTGCGGGCCTTTGGAGAAAAACCGATCAAAATTAGAACCGGCGGCGGCTCGATACCCATTTCGCCGTTTGTCGCAAGCCTAGGTCTGCCTGCGATTCTCGTTCCGGCGGTTTATATCGAGAACAACCAGCACAGCCCCAATGAAAACCTGCGCCTCGGCAATTATGTTGACGGCATTCGTGCCTATCTGGCGATTTTGACCCAACCCGATTGAGTGAATTTGAAGGGTAGCTATGATTGTAAGGTTATTTTGTTTGTGGATGTGTTTTGTCGGCGCGCCGGTTGCTGCGCAGAGCGAGATTGATGAAATTGCAGCGGACCTTGCCGCCGGAAAATATAAAGGCATTACCGGTGGTATGGTCAGCGTGAGCGGTGAGGTGTTGTTTGAGGCATATGCCCCTAGATACACCGCGGACCGGCGGCACGACATACGATCCGCGACCAAGAGCATTACAGCGCTTCTTATCGGTGAACTGGTTGCAGACGGCAGCCTCAAGAATGTGAAAACCAAACTGTCAAAAATTCTTCCTGACGAGTTTAACCACATCGCGAAAGGGGATCCGCGCCGCAACATTACAGTTGAAGATGTGTTAACCATGCGAACAGGTTTAGCCTGTAACGATTGGGCACCCGCGTCCGTCGGCCATGAAGATAAAATGTATAAAACCAACGATTGGGCGGCGTTCCTGCTGTCGCAGCCCATGGCTTATGAGCGTAGCAAGCATTTCAGTTATTGCACTGGCGGCGTGGTTTTGCTTGGGCGCGTTATTAAGGGACTGTCAGGTATGTCGGTGCCAGAGTATGCCAGCCAGCGATTGTTCGGCCCGCTTGGCATCACTGACGCCAGATGGGAAAAAACACCGAAAGGTTATGCAGACACGGGCGGTCATTTACGACTGAGCCTTGATGACCTGCATAAAATTGGACGTCTGGTGCTGGCAAAAGGGGAGTGGGGCAATGAGCAAATTATTGACGCAAAGTGGCTTGCGACCATTACATCCGAACAAACTGAAATTCCGGAACGCCGCGAAAAATATGGTTATCTTTGGTGGCGCGACAGCGGCGAAGTAAAGGGGAAAAAAGTCACCCTTCTGTACGCACACGGCAATGGCGGTAACTTTATCTTCATTGTTCCAGAACTTAACTTGGTTGCTTCATTTACCGGAAAAAACTACGGCAAACGGACTCAGTTTATTCCCAATCAGATTGTTGCCCAAAAAATTGTCCCGACACTAATTGATGGGCAAAAATAACGGGCGTTTAGGTCGATTGCCAAAAGAACAGTGATTGGTCTGTGTCCACGGCCTTCAATTCAATCGTTTCAGCATTCTTGTAGCCATCCAAAACAAAGCGAAACCCTACGTTACCAGCGCGCGGGACACCAATGTTTTGCAATTCGGCAATATGTTCGCTGGCATGGGTTGACGCTGCCATTTCCCCGTCCACATATAGCCCTATTTCGGCGGGATTTTCCTGCCCGACGTAGAAGGCCCAGCCGATGATATGCTCGCCCGCTGAAAATCCAAAGTCATGATAACAAAACGGCTTTTTCTCTGCGGCGACGGAAAGCTGTTTCTCCAGATAGGTTGCTACCTGCTGATAGAAAATATGATCGCGTTCGTTCCAGCGCAAGATATCCTGTCTTACTACAGGACTAATTTCAGTTGCCTGATCGCTTGATCGGGTATTGATCCGTATGTTCTCAAAAGCCAGTCCTTTTGTTTGTTCAAAAAGCTGGAGGCATTCGTCGTAGCGTTCTTGCAAACCGACCATATGAAAGGCTTGCCAAGGACATTGGCCAATCATGCGAAACTGTTTGTTTGTTTCGCTGGGGTCGCGGTAGAAATCGACAAAGTCCCTATCAAGGTCAAAGTGTTTTTGGCGGTGATGAAACTCAGATATCACGCGTTCTACCGGATCACGAACAAAAGCAATACTGTTGGCAGCTTCAAATAAGTGCAGGTAAGTTTCGGCAAAAACATGCCCAGTCATCCATTGTTTTTTTTCCGCCATGAAAGCCTGGTAGAAAGCATATGCATCCTGAGCTTTGCCGTATATATGCTTCGCGACCAAAGGTGATGTGTCTGGCGAGCCGGACCCGTAATCCCGCTCAAACGCCGAATCACCAAAAATCTGTGCTGCTGCGTTGTTAAAACTGGTGCCAGCTGTTTTAGGAATATGAATGAACAATAGTGGCGGCATTACGTGCTCCAACTTCAAACGTCGGTGTCACCTCCAAATTGAAGGTCTGCCAATCGTTTGTAAAGCCCGTCTTTGGCGACCAGTTCCGCGTGTGTGCCCTCCGCAACTATTTTGCCTTCGTCCAGAACGATAATACGGTCGGCTTTTTTCACCGTTGCCAGTCGGTGCGCGATCACAAGTGTGGTACGGTTTTTCATCAAATTTTCAAGCGCGCTCTGCACTTTCAGTTCTGATTCAGCGTCCAACGCGCTGGTGGCCTCATCCAGCAATAATATAGGTGCGTCGCGCAGGATAGCGCGAGCAATGGCGATACGTTGACGCTGGCCACCGGACAGCCGCGTGCCGCGTTCTCCAAGGAAAGTATCGTAACCCTGATCAGACCGTTCGATAAATTCATGAGCTGCCGCAGCTTGGGCTGCCGCGCGCACGTCTTCGTCGGACGCATCTAACCGGCCATAGCGAATGTTTTCGGCAATCGAATCGGCAAAAATGATAGTTTCTTGCGGTACAAGCGACAGATATTTCCTGAAGTCGGTAGGTTCGGTTTCTGAAATATCGATTCCATCAATGGTAATCTTACCATTTTGCGGATCATAAAAGCGAAGCAGCAGCTGTAAAACGGTGGTTTTCCCAGCGCCGGAAGGTCCCACAAGTGCAAGCGTTTCACCGGGCTTCACGGTCAGATTAAAGCCCGAAAGAGCAGCCTCATCTTTCTTGCTGGGGTAATTAAAGGTGATATCGTTGAAGCGAATTTCGCCCTTAAGGTCAGCGGGCACAGCAACAGGCTTGGTTGGCGCCTTGATGATTGCCTCAGCGCTTAACAATTCCGCTAGCCGTCCGGCAGCCCCCGCAGCGCGTTGTAATTCGCTGTATACTTCAGAAAGAGCACCAAACGCCCCGGCAACAAAGACTGCGCGCATAATAAAATCGAGCATTTGACCACCGGTCATTGAACCGGCGATGACGTCCTGCGCGCCTTGGTATAGCACCAATGCAATGGCACCGAAAATCATCGATATCATGGTGAAGGTAAGCGCGGCGCGCACCTGAATTCGCCGCCTGGCAGCTAAAAAGGCATCGTCTACGTGGCTGCCAAAGCGCCGCGCCTCGGATTGTTCCTGGGTGAATGCCTGCACAATGTTAAGCGCCGACAGTGATTCGTTGGCACGTGCGCCCACGTCAGCCACTTTGTCCTGACTGGTGCGCGATAGGGTGCGCACACGTTTGCCGACCACAATAATGATGCCGAGCAGCAGGGGAATCATAAGCAGGATATAGGTCATCAACTCCGGTGACATGAAAAACAGCCACACTGTGCCGATGACGGCGATTAGAAAATTACGCGCCCAAACTGATACACTTGAGCCAACGATGGTCTGCACCAGTGTGGTGTCTGCGGTGAGCCGCGAAACAATTTCACCAGGCCGGTTTTCCTCAAAAAACTCGGGCGACAAGGTGATTAGTCGTTCGTAAACCGCTTTTCTTATGTCAGCAACCACCCGTTCACCAAGCCAGGTTACGAAGTAGAAGCGTGCGGCGGTTGCAACAGCCATAACCACAACGATGCCGAAAAATATATAGAAATAGTCGTCCACCTTCTGGGCGTTGTCGGCTGAAAAGCCTTTATCGACAATGTCGCCGAGGGCGGTTGGCACTATCAGTACGGTAAGCGCGGCGATTATTAGAAAGAAGCCGGCCCAAAAAAGCTGGGGCTTATATACCCGAACGAAAGACCAAAGGGTTTTCAGATTGACAAGTTTGCCTTTAGGGGGCTGGTGTTCTTGGCGAATTGTACTGTCGCTCATTGGCTTTATTTCCTCACTGGACTGATCTGTCATATAAGCGCGATGAGGCCAAAAGCCAACGATTCAAATCCCAATTCAGTTTAAATTACTGCCGAACCGTCGCCGAACAATTGACAGTCTGACAGAAAATGCACCAAGCCAGTAAGAAATGAACAGAACAGCCTTGCATTCGTTTGCGCTATATCCTATACGGACGCCTCGTTTTTGGAGATACGACCAATGAAACAAGATATTCATCCCGAGTACCACACAATCAAAGTGGTTATGACTGACGGGACAACTTTTGAGACTCGTTCAACATGGGGCTCGGAAGGTGATACTCTCAACCTTGAGATCGACCCTAAGTCGCACCCTGCATGGACTGGCGGCACTCGCCAAGTTCTGGAAGGTGGCCGTGTGGCACGCTTTAACAAGCGTTTTGGTGGTTTGAAGCTTAACAAGTAAGCCTCTGACACTATTTGATTATTTGGAAAAGGCGCTGATTTTCGGCGTCTTTTTCTTTGTCTGCTCTTGCAAGATTTATTTGTCATTCCTACATAAGATTTGTTCGGTCGCCGCTTGAGCGGGACTGACGAATATTCCGGCCGGGCCATTATGGCGGGTCATACAATCTAGTTGCTTCTGTAGGAGAGCTTGACATGAGAACTTTCGATTTATCCCCTTTAATGCGTAGCACTGTCGGCTTCGATCATCTGAACCGATTGCTTGATTCGGCGCTAACCAGCGACGGCGCAGCGGCTTATCCGCCGTACAATATTGAAAAATTGTCTGAGGACGACTATCGCATCACCATGGCGGTGGCAGGTTTTGCGCCTGAAGAACTGACCATTACAGTGCAGGAAGGTACGCTTGTGCTCGCGGGCAAGGCCGAAGAGACCGAAACCGAGCGCAGTTTTCTGCATCGCGGCATCGCCAAGCGCGCGTTCGAGCGCCGCTTTGAATTGGCTGACACCATTCAGGTGGGTGACGCCAAGTTTGAAAATGGCTTGCTGGAAATTGAGTTGCGTCGCGTGATCCCGGATCATAAGAAGCCGCGTAATATTTCGATTAGGTCTGGCGAAAGCCAAATGAAGACCATCGAGTCTGACGCGGCCTAAAACTCCGGCCGTGCTTTGGTGAATGGCCCTCAGGTTGTTTGAACCCTGAAGCCAGCCTAGGGCTTTTCCTTCCCGTTTATGTTTTCTCCCAACGACCCTCGCTGTCGTTTACTTGTGGAGGCGATCCTTTGTGGTTTGCCTCCACCTTTTCGGTCTATTAGTGACGACCTGCAAAGTGCTGAATCGCCCCCTCTATTGGTTGTACCCAAGGCATTCTTGTGCGAGTGAATATTTCTTCGTTTATTGTAAGAATTGAAGGGTTGTCTAAGGTCATGACATTAACTTCGGCGTCATTTTTGGAATTTGTGCCTACCCATTTCAAATAGGTGCCACAGGATTTGCAAAATTGTCGAACAGCCGTATCGCTAAAAGACACAGCTCCTTTGGGTTTGCTTATCCATCGAAACTTGTTTTTCGGTACGATAAAGAAAACAGAAAATGGACTTCCTAGATGTGTCTGGCAATCGCGACAGTGACAGGCAAGTGTATGAGCTTCTGTGACGTCAACTTCATAACGAGCCGCGCCGCATCGACATCCGCCAAATTCTTGAATTGGCGGCAGTGAAGTTTCTTCAATCATGAATTGAAAAATGCGTTGGCTGCTGCCCGGCTGGACTGTTTGGCTTTTATCTCGATTTGGGTGCGCGAGATTTCGTCCTGAAGCCGCTCTATTCGTTCCTGCAGTTCGTCAGCACTGACAGTGGACAAGTCTTCCCTTTCCAGGTCAGTTAGTGGGCCGGTTTTCTTGCGCGGTGCATCGTCAAAATCCATTTTTTCACCTGATAGGTTGGTTGATACTCATCCATGTGCCATTGGTACTTGTGATGGCTGAGGCATCTGGCATATTTGCCGCATCATAACCGTGAAAGGCATACGATGAAAGCAATTGAAATAATCGAACCGGGCGGCGCTGATGTGCTGCAAATTTGCGACCGGCCTGACCCGGTGGCGGATGCGGGTCAACTTTTGATCAGGGTGAAAGCGGCGGGCATCAACCGGCCTGATGTGGTTCAGCGCATGGGATTGTATCCTCCACCCCCGGGTGCATCGGATATTCCCGGGCTTGAGGTTGCGGGCGTGGTTGAAGCGCTGGGCAGCAGCGTATCGGGCTTTAGTGTCGGCGACAGTGTTTGCGCTCTGGTGCCGGGCGGGGGCTACGCCGAACTGTGCGTTGCGCCGGTTGAAACATGCTTGCCCGTGCCGGAAGGTTTTTCGTTTGTTCAGGCGGCAGCATTGCCGGTAACTTATTTTACCGTGTGGTCCAACCTGTTTGACCGCGCGGGCTTAGTGGCGGGCGAAACAGTGCTGGTTCACGGTGGGTCGTCGGGTATTGGCTCAACCGCAATCCAGTTAGCCAAAGCCGTAGGTACCAAAGTGATCACAACCGTCGGCAGCGAAAAGAAGTCTGATTTTTGCCGCACGCTCGGCGCTGATTTGGTGGTCAATTACCGCGAGCAAGACTTCGAATCTTGTGTGGCTGAATACACTGACGGTGCGGGTGTGAATGTGGTGCTGGACATGGTCGGCGGCAGCTATATCGCCAAAAACATTCAGTGTCTCGCGCCGGATGGTAGGCATGTATCGATCGCTTTCCTGACCGGGCCGCAGGTTGAGATCAATATGCTACCAGTAATGCTGAAACGCTTGACCTTGACCGGCAGCACACTACGGCCCCGCGATAACGTTTTTAAGGGGGCGATTGCCGAAGCGTTGAAAGAAAATGTCTGGCCGCTACTGGCAAAAGGTGCAGTGAAACCAGTTATTGATACGGTTTTGCCATTGGCCGAAGCCAGTGTCGGACATGCGTTGATGGAGTCTAGCGGCCATATGGGCAAGATTATCCTCGAGATTTAGCCAAAAAACGACTGTAAATCGGTGAAACCGGAGTCTAAATCGACATAATAGGAGTTAAAGGCGCATTATTCGCGGTGACAGCCGCCTAATTTGTGGTAGTGTCGCGCTGTGAGAGAGATACCTCTCCACCCCTTTCAGGAAAATATAGTTCGCTGGGGGGCAGGCTGCGAAAGCAGTTCTGCGAATGGAGAAATTTGTAGTTTAGGAATTTTGCGATGACACAACCATTAATGCCTATGGCAACAGCAGTTTGGCTAGTGGATAATACCGTTCTGACATTCACTCAGATATCTGAATTTTGCGGCCTGCATGAATTGGAAATTCAGGGTATCGCCGACGGCACCGTTGGTGCACATATTGTCGGCCAAGACCCAACAACCAGTGGCCAACTGGCGCAGTCTGAACTGGATAGATGTCAGGAAGACCCTTCGGCCAGGCTTGTTATTTCCGAGTATGATGTAAAGGCTGTGCCGCGCACAAAAGGTCCGCGCTATACACCTGTTTCCAAGCGTCAGGACAAGCCCGACGCCATCGCATGGTTGGTGCGTAATCACCCGGAATTGACCGATCTGCAGATCAGCCGCCTTGTTGGTACAACCATGCCAACCATTCAGGCAATCCGAGAGCGGTCGCATTGGAATATTTCCAATATTCGCCCGCAAGACCCTGTTGGCGTAGGGTTATGCAAACAACTTGAGCTTGACGAGGCTGTACAAATTGCCGCGGTTAAACGTGAGAAAGCTGCTGCCAAGGCAGAGGCTGCCGCTGAAGCCAAGCGACCGTCCAGAGTAAAGGCCGCTGCAGCTGCTGAAGAAGTCGCCCCAGAGGTTGAAACGCCTGAGGCGGAAGCGATTGCCGAGCCTGAAGAAGCTGCTATTGAAGAGCCGGTTGTTACAGAAGAGCCCGCAGTCGCAGAAGATCAAGCGGCCACAGAAGGCCTAACGGACAGTGACGGCGAAGCCAAAACCGACGAATAAGCGTGGTTGGTGACGTTAAAATAATTCAGCAAAAAAGCGCGGGCAAATGCCTCGCGCTTTTTTGTTAGATCATCAAATGAAAATCTGGCTAATGTCGCAGGTCCAAACGGACCATTTCTTCTTTAAGTCGGAGCTTTTGCTTCTTCAGGTCCATGAGCTTTATCGCGTCAGGTTGCGGTCGTAATTCTTCGCGAGCGATAACGTCCTCAATTTCAGCATGTTTTTGGTTCAATGTGGCAACATGCACATCTAAGCTCATACCTTTATCTCCTTCTTCATTTTGTTACCCTCACATTTCATCATTTATGAAAGCCAGAGTCACGGAAAGAATTTGAGTTTAAAGTTTCATTTATATCATCGGGGTTTAGAGCCATCTTAAAACAGCCAGGTATTTTTCGCAGCGACGTAATTATATAGACTCGTGTAGTTGGCTTTAATTACGTCGTCAAAATTTACCCACGTTGCTGCGTAGCCCAAGTTTGAACTTCGTCCAGCGGAAATGGTTTTTGGGCGGCGTAAGCAATAAGGTTCACTGGGCAAGAAAAAGATCGTCCACTCTCCAAAGCCGAAGGTTGATTAAGGCAGGCAATAAGCGCTCGCTGCTCGTTTCTTTCTTCGGCTAATTCCCTCGCCAGCGCCGCCTGGTACGATGTGTCTGTTTTTTTCATTGCCGTACGCTTGGCTCTCAGCGGGGCCAATCGGCTTTTTTGCCAATGGTCGGATATCCGAACTAGCTCGCGCAAAGTATTTTCGGCGATTACAAGCTGTTGGCAGTCCAGCCAGTGGCACAACAGCAGCAAATTGATATCGACACTGTGGCCGTTTTGCAGTGCGAGGCATCGTTCTTTCACGCCGTCCAACCCATATTGATCCGCTGCAAATTCCCAAAATTCATCTGGGGCAAACATTGGTGTCATGCCGGTTGCCCTTGTTTGCAAATGTTTGTTTTGAACAACATGAATTGGTCTTTCCATTTAGTTTGTTGCATCAAAGGATTCAATTTAATTTAGTTTTGTAAAACAGCGGCCTCAGGGTAAAATGATACCATCAGGTGGATGTCCAACCAAAGGTGAAAAATGGACGAAGATGCCGTTCGTGCAAGACTTGCAGCCGTGAAAGAAGAACACGGTGACCTGGATGCTGCCATCAAGGCGGTCCAGTCTGCCGGTGTGTTTGATCTGTTGCAGGTTCAGCGGCTAAAAAAGCGCAAGTTGTCGCTCAAGGATGAAATTACCAAACTTGAGGGGCTGTTGTTGCCGGATATTATTGCCTAGGGCGTCGGCCCTTGGAACTGTGAGGAACTTTGGTGAGCGGGTTTTCAGCGGTCAGCGGGCGTTGTCTTCGCCCTTCATGTCGCGTTTGTTTTCATACATCGCTTTGTCCGCTTTATCGAGCGCGTCGTCGGGTTTATCGCCCGAACGGAAGGTATAGGTTCCAAAAGCAAGGCTCATGTTCAGTGTGTCGCCGTCCAGCTCCAGCGTATTGTCCGAAATAATCTTTGCCAGCGAAGCGGCTTTTTCAGCACCAATTTTTTCATCGGCTTGGGCCAGAATAACACCGAATTCGTCGCCGCCCAACCGGCCAATCACGTCGGTTGTCCGCACATTGTCTGCCAGTAGTCGCGCGATGTGAAAAAGCGCTTTGTCACCTGCATCATGGCCGTATTTGTCATTGATATTCTTCATGTCATTGAGGTCAATGAACATCAGCGTGGAGGGGGTGCCGTACCGCTCGGCAAAAGAAATCATCCGGCTTAGTTCGCGCACAAACGCCCGGCGGTTGGGTATTGGCAGCAGCGCATCGGTATCGGCAACATCTTCCATCTGGCGCAGGCGCCGGTTGGTGTTGTCCAATTCTTGGCGCAGGCTGTCAACTTCCCGCATCAAAGACATAATGGCACTTTGAACCCGTTCGGTCATTTCCTCTGGCGGAATGCCCAAAACCTCCACTGTGTCATCAATCTTTCGAACAGCAGATGTGTCACCTGCCGAGCCAGTTTTGCTGGTGCGGCGCGCTGGACTTGTTGGCGCGGTTCTCACGACTCCTGGCGTACTGGAGACTTTCATCCCAATTCCTGTCAATTCCAATAGCTATCAGTATATAACTGAATACCTTGTATCATTATTAGTATTAATGAACTGTTGCCATCAAGCTAATCCTGCTTGAGCATCGCAAACCGGTCCAGACGGGCATCTCCAGCTTGCATTCGAAAGGCCCGTGTCTATAATGCGCGCTTCTGCAGAACAGGGGCCCCAAGGGCCAAAATATGGGATATTTGCCGTGCCGAATGCAGCGCCTTCCGTAGGGATTATTATGGGCAGTCAATCAGACTGGCCAACCATGAAACATGCGGCAGATGTGCTGGATGCGCTGGGTGTCGGTTACGAGACAAAAATTGTCTCCGCTCACCGAACACCTGATCGACTATATGATTATGCCAAAGGGGCTAAAGCCAAGGGTTTGAAATGCATTATCGCGGGCGCGGGCGGCGCGGCGCACTTGCCGGGAATGGCTGCTGCTATGACACCTCTGCCAGTGTTTGGTGTGCCAGTTCAATCCAGTATGCTATCAGGCAAGGATAGTTTGCTTTCAATCGTGCAGATGCCCGGCGGTGTGCCGGTTGGAACGCTGGCTATTGGTAATGCGGGCGCTAAAAACGCCGGCTTACTGGCGGCGGCGGTTTTGGCGCTTATGGACGATGCGCTTGCAGCCCGCCTCGATGATTGGCGCGCAGCACAAACAGCAAGTGTCGCTGAAGAACCGGTAAAATAACTGCAATAGTGCAAGCGGGGGCCTGCCATGACACGTATTAATCCGGGCGGTACAATCGGAATTCTAGGCGGTGGCCAGCTTGGGCGCATGCTGGCACTGGCGGCAGCTAATCTTGGCTATCGCTGCCATATTTATTGTCCGGAAGAAAACAGCCCGGCGTTTCAGGTTGCCGACAAAGTAACAGTTGCGCCCTACACCAGCGAAGAGGCACTGACCGACTTCGCCCGTTCAGTGGATGTGGCAACATACGAATTTGAGAATGTTCCTGCGCAAACCGCCGATATCGTTTCAAAAAACACCCTACTTCGACCCGGCGCGCGCGCGTTAATGGTCAGTCAGGACCGATTAACCGAAAAGGAATTTTTGGCGGATTCCGGGGTTAAAACCGCGCCTTATCAGGCATTCCATACTGCAGCGGAACTGAAAGAAGCTTTTAAGGCGATTGGGCGTCCGTCGGTGGCCAAAACCAGGCGATTTGGCTATGACGGCAAGGGCCAGCAGCTGGTTAAAAGCTCAAAAGACCTGGATAAGGTGCTTTCGGTTACCGGCAACACGCCCGCAATCTTGGAGGGGTTTGTCAATTTTGACCGGGAAATCAGTGTGGTTGTTGCCCGCAGCGCATCCGGTGACGTGGCGGCCTATCCAGTCAGTGAAAATGTTCATACCAACCATATCCTTGATCTCACTACTGTGCCGGCCAAAGTAAGTGACATGGTGGAGGCCAAAGCCAAAGTGATTGCGGCCAAAGTTGCCAACGCGCTTGAATATGTGGGCGTGATGACGGTTGAAATGTTCGTCAGCGACGCGGATAGCAAGATTATAGCCAACGAGATTGCACCAAGGGTGCATAATTCCGGTCACTGGACCATGGACGGTGCAGCCACCAGCCAGTTTGAGCAGCATATCCGCGCCATTTGCGATCTTCCGCTAGGCGCAACCAATGCGCGCGGTATCATTCGGATGAAAAACTTGCTGGGTGATGATATTATCGACAGCGAGCAATATTTGGCGGACCCAAAAGCCAGTTTTCATCATTACGGAAAGTCCGATCCGCGCCCGGGCCGGAAAATGGGCCATGTTACATGGGTTGATACAGACGATTAGCACTAGCGCTTTAGAATCCAAGTGGCCCAGTCTGCTTCGACGGTAAAGCCGTGCTTCTCTGCGAATTCATTCACGACCGTGCGCATGGGATAGCCGTGGGCCCGGTTCCAGTGCCAGTCATCGCCCGTAATATGGGCGTTTGGCCATAGTTTGTGGCTTACTTCCAGTTCATCAGTTTTTTTGTCGCAGTCGATATAGACAATGTCAGGCTCGAAGCCTTTGTCTTTCAGCTCATACAGCATATTGGGCGACAAGCCGCGCACCGGGACGAACCTGTCCCTGAATTCTACCACATTGGCTAGTGCGGTGGCGTAGGGGCTGTTTTTGGTAATGTCTGCCAGCATTTGCTGTTGGACCGTCGGATCGGGGTATTTGCGGGTCAGGTTGGGGCGGCCAATATAGCGCGCCACCTGATCAATCAGCCCGTCGTCCCAAGGGTCGATACCAACGAGTTTAAGGTTCGGGTGGTTTGATAGCCAACGCCGCGCCGACGCGCATAGGAAACACCCGATTTCTAGCATGGTGCCTGCGCCTGATTCGCTGATAACGCGGTCAATCAATTCGCGCCCACCACCACCGAGCGTATAGTTCCACGGTGGGACGCCTGTTAGGTCCGGCCAGTCGCATTCACCGTGAATTTGATTGAAGGCGACTTGGCTCATTCGACAATAGATCGCTAGTTAAAGGATGGAAAAACCGGTCGCCGCCCAGTCTTTATCAAACCCGGCAAGGCCGCTAGCCGTCAGCGGGTGGTTGAACAGTTTTTTCATCACATCCCACGGAAAAGTTGCAACATCAGCGCCGATGCGCGCACTTTCCAGTACGTGCACCGGGTGGCGCACAGATGCCACCAGAATTTCAGTATCAAAGTCGTAATTGTCGTAAATGGTGCGGATGTCTTCGATCAGTTCCATACCATCAAAGCCCACGTCGTCATGACGACCAACAAACGGCGAGATAAAGCTGGCACCGGCTTTTGCTGCCAGTAAAGCCTGATTGGCCGAGAAACACAGGGTCACATTGACCATGATGCCTTCTGCGCGCAGCGCCTTACAGGTTTTAAGGCCGTCCAACGTCAAGGGAACTTTTACCGCAATATTGTCGGCGATCTTGGCGCACTTCAGGCCTTCTTTGAGCATAGTTTCATGGTCATGCGCGACCGTTTCAGCCGACACCGGACCGTCAACTTCTGCCGCAATTTCCGCGATAACCTCAAAAAACTCCCTGCCCGCTTTTTTAATTAATGACGGGTTGGTGGTGACGCCGTCCAGAAGGCCAGTTGCATTGGCTTCGCGAATCTCGTCGATGTTGGCGGTGTCGAGAAAGAATTTCATGGTGGCGCTCCTTGGGTCGCTTTAACTGAGATCGCTATAAGCGGTATGAATATGGTTGAACCTGCAAGCTTTATAAATGCGCAAGCGGGGTCTGCCTAGCCAAGAATGTTGCATTGGCCAATATTTTTAGCGAAACAGCCTTGATGGGTGATTGCGGTTGCGGCGGTGGCTTCTTATGCTGCGACGCGTAAAGCACTTTCAACCGCAACAGGACATCATGCTTAAATGGGGCAGGCCATTCTGGATTTAAATGACAGTAACCCGGCGCCCGCCCGTGTTCGGGTGTTGCTGCCATTGCCGCTGAAAGGTGTGCTTGATTACCGGTTGCCGCCGGGCGAGACCGTGCCGCCGCGGGGCACTATCGTTCAGGTGCCGTTGTCTGGCCGGTCTGCTGTGGGCGTTGTTTGGGACGATGACAACCAGAGCGGCGACAAACAACTTCCGCTGGAGAAACTGAAACCCGTCGAGAAAATTCTGCCATTGCCGCTGATGGCTGACGACCTGCGAAAGTTCATTGATTGGGTCGCAGCCTATACGCTGTCCTCAGCCGGGGCGGTGCTACGTATGGCGCTTTCATCGCCGGCGGCGCTGGCCGAAGTGCCGGTGCGAACACACTATATAAAGGGTGATGTGCCTGAGGGTCTTCGAATAACCACAGCACGGCAATCAGTGCTGGACTGCGCTGGGGGCACTCCTTCAACGGGTCCTGAACTGGCCGAGCGAGCAGGCGTGTCTGCCGTTGTTGTTTCAGGTCTTGCCAAAACAGGCGCGCTGCAGACTATCGAGATATCGGTTGACCGGCCTTTCAGTTTGCCGGACGTTAGCCTTGAAGGGCCTGCATTATCAGGCGAGCAACAGGTGGCATCACAGGCGATTCGAGATTGTGTTTGGGAAGGCGGCTTCAAACCTTTTCTTCTGGATGGCATCACAGGCTCAGGTAAAACCGAAGTCTATTTTGAAGGCCTTATTGAAGCGTTGAAAGAAGACGGTACCCAGGTTTTGGTGCTGGTACCTGAAATCGCGTTGACATCACAGTGGTTAACACGGTTTGAAACCCGGTTTGGCACCCGCCCGGTGGTGTGGCATTCGGATATTGGAATTGCAGCGCGCAGGCGGGCATGGCGGGCGGTGGCAAGCGGGCAAGCCCGAGTTGTGGTCGGTGCGCGTTCGGCCTTGTTTTTGCCGTTTAAGAAGCTAGCTTTCATTACAGTTGACGAGGAGCACGACCCTTCATTCAAACAGGAAGAGGGGGTTTTGTATCATGCCCGCGATATGGCGATTGTGCGGGCAAAGCTTGCGGGCTGTCCAATTGTGTTGGCCAGTGCAACGCCTTCGCTGGAAACGTTGGTGAATGCGGACAGCGGCAAATATCAAAAACTTGTGTTGCGAGAGCGCTTCGGCGCTGCGGTGCTCCCGGCTATGAAGGCGGTAGATTTGCGCGCCGATGCGCCGTCAGCAGGTCAGTGGCTTGCGCCGCCGTTGGTGGCCGCGATGAAAGATACGATCGCAAACGGCGAACAAGTGATGCTGTTTTTGAACCGGCGCGGTTATGCACCGCTGACACTGTGTCGTACTTGCGGGCACAGGATTGAGTGCCCCAGCTGCTCTACTTGGCTGGTAGAGCATCGCTTCCGCAAAGAATTGCAATGTCACCAATGCGGTTTTGTCAGGCCGTCTCCGGAAATGTGTCCCGAGTGCGAATCGAAGGACAGTCTTGTGGCGTGCGGCCCGGGCGTGGAGCGCTTATTTGAAGAAGTATCCAGCGAATTCGGCGACGCTCGTATCGCGGTGATGACCAGCGACACGATGACCAACCCGCGGCAAACAGCTGCGATGGTCGAGCAGATCGCCAGTGGCCTTCTGGACATTGTTATTGGCACTCAGATTGTGACCAAAGGCTATCATTTCCCCAACTTGACCCTCGTGGGCGTTATTGATGCTGATCTGGGCCTTCGCGGCGGAGACCTGAGGGCGGGCGAGCGCACGTACCAGCAACTGGTGCAAGTGGCAGGCCGTGCAGGTCGGGCCGACAAGCCGGGAACAGTGTATTTGCAAACCTACGAGCCGGAGCATCCGGTAGTGCAGGCGCTTCTTTCCGGTGACGGTGAAACTTTCATGAAGGCGGAGCAAGAAGCCCGGGCGAGATATCAGATGCCACCGTTTGGTCAGCTTACGTCGCTTATTCTATCGGGCGCCGATATGGCGGCGGTCGTTGATCAGGGCCGATTGCTGGCGACGAGCGCGCCGGGCACCGCGGACATTGCTTTCATGGGGCCAGCGCCTGCGCCGCTTTCCCGGGTGCGTGGTCTGCACCGGGTCCGGCTATTGGTGCACAGTAAAAAACGCGGCGGCCTTCAACCGGTGGTGCGCAACTGGGTGCAAAACACGCGGCAGATAAAAGGCGTCAGGATCAAGATTGATATCGACCCTTATAGCTTTTTGTAGCTTTTGTCCGGTTACGGGAGTTATTCAGTATTTCCCTTTGTTTTGGCCCTTGTTTTTCTGACGATTTACCCCAATTAAACAATGCAGAATTTCTGTGGTTCAGGCGGCCCAAAAGCCCCGGATAGCAAAGATTTTGGATTCTCTCGATTTGTCGGGTTGCAAGCCATAAATCTCTATGCTAGAGGGAGCACGCATTTGGTCTGGTCAGCGCCAAATAGGGGCGAATTCGTCCAGATTGAAGCGACCAACAATTTGAGCGTGAGCGCGGTCTTTTTTGGAATGCCTCACATAGTCGAACCATTAGGTTCAGCGATTATTTCAGGGGACTTCGTTCGTGACCTCGCAAAAAGCGATTGTTTCAGGCCTACAGGGCCGCTATGCGCTGGCGTTATTCGACCTAGCCGTTGAAAACAATGCCTTGCAGGACGTTGAGGCAGACCTGGCCAATATGCGCGTTTTGCTTGCAGACAGTGCCGATTTTAACACTCTTGTTTCCTCGCCGATTATTACACGCGACGATCAACAAAAGGGTGTTGATGCGGTTGCGGCAAGCGCGGGCTTTTCAAAGCTAACTGGAAACTTCCTCGGCGTTTTGGCAGCGAATCGGCGTCTTGTTGCCCTGGAACTTATCATTCAGGCCTTTGAAACACTGGTTGCGGATCACCGCGGTGAAGTAAGTGCAAATGTGGTGAGTGCTTCCAAACTCAGCGCAGTTCAAATGACTACTTTGGAAAAGAATTTGAAATCCGCCATCGGACGCGACGTGACAATTGATCAGGTCGTGGATGAAAGCCTTCTTGGCGGATTGAAAGTAAAAGTTGGCTCTCGCATGATCGATAGCTCCTTGAAAACCAAACTCGATAACCTCGCAATCGCTATGAAAGGTGTTCAATAATGGACATCCGTGCGGCGGAAATCTCTAAGGTCCTGAAGGACCAGATCGCAAACTTTGGCGCTGACGCTGAAGTTTCAGAAGTTGGTACCGTTCTTTCAGTTGGTGATGGTATCGCCCGTGTTTACGGCCTCGACAATGTTCAGGCTGGTGAAATGGTCGAATTCCCAGGCGGCATTAAAGGTATGGCGCTGAACCTGGAAAGCGACAACGTTGGTGTTGTTATCTTCGGTAATGACCAAGGCATTCGCGAAGGCGACATCGTCAAGCGGACGGGCGCCATTGTGGACGTGCCAACTGGCAAAGGTTTGCTGGGCCGCGTTGTTGACGCGCTGGGTAATCCCATCGACGGTAAAGGCCCGATCGACAATGTTGATCGTACCCGTGTTGAGGTGAAAGCCCCTGGCATTATCCCACGGAAATCGGTTGATCAGCCCATGCAGTCTGGCCTTAAAGCCATCGACGCACTGGTGCCAGTAGGCCGCGGTCAGCGCGAACTTATCATTGGTGACCGCCAAACCGGTAAGACTGCTGTTGCGATTGATACTTTCATCAACCAAAAACTGACCAACGACGCCGTTGCAGACAATGAGAAATTGTTCTGCATATATGTGGCCGTAGGTCAGAAGCGTTCAACTGTTGCGCAGATCGTGAAGATGTTGGAAGAAAAAGGCGCGATGGAATATTCCGTTGTTGTAGCCGCAACCGCGTCAGAGCCTGCTCCGCTTCAGTTCCTTGCGCCATACACTGGCGCAGCCATGGGCGAATATTTCCGCGACAACGGTATGCACGCCGTGATCGTATATGATGACCTGACCAAACAGGCTGTTGCTTACCGCCAGATGTCACTTCTTCTTCGTCGCCCTCCTGGACGCGAAGCATACCCTGGTGATGTGTTCTATCTTCACAGTCGCCTGCTTGAGCGCTCTGCGAAAATGTCTGATGCCGCTGGTGGTGGTTCACTTACAGCGCTGCCAATTATTGAAACACAGGCTGGCGACGTATCTGCATACATCCCAACCAACGTGATTTCGATTACAGATGGTCAGATTTTCCTGGAAACTGAGTTGTTCTACAAAGGGATTCGCCCGGCGATTAACGTTGGCCTGTCGGTGTCTCGTGTGGGTTCTGCAGCGCAGATTAAGGCGATGAAGCAGGTTGCGGGTTCTATTAAGCTTGAGCTTGCCCAGTACCGTGAGATGGAAGCTTTCGCCCAGTTCGGTTCTGATCTGGATGCAGCGACTCAGCAATTGTTGAACCGCGGTGCGCGTTTGACCGAGCTTTTGAAGCAGGCGCAATATTCGCCGCTGACAATTGAAGAGCAGGTTGTGTCTATCTTCGCAGGTGTGAACGGTTATCTCGATAAAATCGCGACAACTGATGTTACCCGCTTTGAAGAGCAGTATCTGGCAGAGATGCGCGGCAAGCATGCTGACGTGCTTGCAACCATTGCATCTGAGCAGAAACTGTCTGATGAGACTACAGCCAAGCTGAAGTCAATTCTCGAAGCTTTTGCGAAGTCATTTAGTTAAGTTTGAACTCAGTAGAGAAAGGCGCGACATATGGCGAGCCTTAAAGACCTGAAAAACCGGATTTCGTCCGTTAAGTCGACGCAGAAGATCACCAAGGCCATGAAAATGGTTGCGGCGTCCAAGCTGCGTCGCGCGCAAGAGGCAGCAGAAGCTGCACGCCCTTACGCTGAGCGGATGGAAACTGTTCTGGCGGGCCTTAGCTCGTCGGCGCAAGACACGCCGGGTTCTTCACCGCTGCTGATTGGAACTGGCAAGCAAGACGTGCATCTGGTTATCGTTGCAACGTCTGAGCGCGGCCTTTGCGGTGGTTTTAATACCAACATTGTTAAGGCGGCAAAGCTTCATATCGAAGAATTGCTGGCAAACGGCAAGACGGTGAAAATTCTTTGCATCGGCAAAAAGGGCTATGCAGTTATTCGCCGTGACCACGGTGATCGGATCATTGATCTGAAAGACCTGTCTGCGGTCAAACGTCTTGCCTTTGCTGATGCTCAGCCGATTGCGCATGAAGTTTTGGCTATGTTCGAGCGCGGCGAATTTGATGTAGCTTCGCTGTTTTACGCCAAGTTTCAATCTGTTTTGGTGCAGGTGCCAACGAACCAACAGCTTATTCCAGCACCGATTGCTGAAACAGACGACGATGCAGCCGACGCCCTCGGCGGTGCAACATATGAATATGAGCCGGACGAAGCGTCTATTCTTGATGACCTTCTGCCGCGCAATGTTGCAACCCAAATTTATCGCGGACTTCTTGAAAATGCTGCTTCCGAGCAGGGTTCACGGATGACAGCGATGGATAACGCAACGCGCAACGCTGGCGAAATGATTGATAGCCTGACGATTACCTATAACCGGACCCGTCAGGCCAATATTACTAAAGAACTGATTGAAATTATCTCGGGCGCGGAAGCGCTGTAGTAAATTACACGAAGGAGTGTAACCAATGGCTAATAACACTGGCCGCATCACGCAAGTAATCGGTGCCGTCGTTGACGTGCAGTTTGATGATCAATTGCCGGCGATGCTTAACGCGCTTGAAACAGACAATGGTGGCAACCGCCTCGTTTTAGAAGTTTCATTGCATCTGGGTGAAAATACCGTTCGTACCATCGCGATGGATTCCACAGACGGTTTGGTTCGTGGTGCTGAAGTTGTCGACACGGGCGCACCGATTTCGGTTCCTGTTGGCCCCGAAACACTGGGCCGTATTCTCAACGTGGTTGGTGAGCCAATTGATGAGCGCGGTGACATTGGCCACAAGCGCACAGCGCCTATTCACGCTGAAGCGCCTGCTTACAGTGACCAGTCAACCGAACAGGAAATTCTGGTTACTGGTATTAAGGTTGTTGACCTTCTTGCCCCATACGCAAAGGGCGGTAAGATTGGTCTGTTCGGCGGCGCGGGCGTTGGTAAAACAGTTCTTATTCAGGAACTTATCAACAATATCGCTAAAGGCCACGGTGGTTACTCGGTGTTTGCCGGTGTTGGCGAGCGTACCCGTGAAGGGAACGACCTGTACCACGAGATGATCGAATCAGGCGTTATTAACCTGGAAGGCGAAAGCAAATGTGCGCTGGTTTATGGCCAGATGAACGAGCCTCCTGGTGCGCGTGCACGTGTTGCCTTGTCCGGGCTGACATTGGCTGAATATTTCCGCGATGAAGAAGGCCAGGACGTGCTGTTCTTCGTTGATAACATTTTCCGTTTCACTCAAGCGGGTTCTGAAGTGTCTGCCCTTTTGGGTCGTATTCCATCGGCGGTGGGTTACCAGCCAACGCTGGCAACTGACATGGGAACCATGCAGGAACGTATTACATCAACCAAGAAGGGCTCGATTACATCTGTGCAGGCCGTATATGTGCCAGCAGATGATTTGACTGACCCTGCCCCCGCAACATCGTTCGCGCACCTTGATGCGACAACCGTTCTTAACCGGGCGATTTCAGAGAAGGGTATTTACCCTGCTGTGGATCCGTTGGATAGTACATCACGCATCATGGACCCGAACGTTGTGGGCGAAGACCACTATCAGGTTGCCCGCTCTGTTCAGGAAATCCTGCAGAAATATAAGTCCCTGCAGGACATCATTGCCATTCTGGGCATGGACGAACTTTCAGAAGATGACAAACTGGTTGTGGCTCGGGCGCGTAAGATGGAAAAATTCCTGTCTCAGCCGTTCCATGTTGCTGAAATCTTCACCGGCTTCCCAGGTCAGTTTGTGCAGTTGGAAGACACAGTCAAATCAGCTAAGGCAATCGTTGCTGGTGAATATGACCACCTGCCAGAGAATGCTTTCTATATGGTTGGTGGTATTGATCAAGCTGTTGCAAAAGCTGAGAAGCTGGCGTTGGACGCAGCATAAGCTAAGGTTAGTTGGATATCATGACAGATACGCTGCATTTGGAAATTGTCTCACCTGAGCGCCTATTAAAAGACGCTGAAGTGGCGATGGTTGTTGTGCCTGGCACTGACGGTGACTTCGGTGCCATGCCCGCGCATGCGCCGATGATGTCGACAATTCGCCCCGGTATTATTGAAATATATGAAACCGAATCCGGCGAGCCAGAGAAGCTGTTTGTTAAAAGTGGTTTGGCCCAGATCAGTGATACTGGCCTGACCATTCTTGCTGAAGAAATGATTGATCTGGATGGCGTGGACACCACTGAGTTGGCAGCTGGCATTACCGAGGCGCAGGGTGCAGTGAATGCTGCGTCGGACGATATGGCACGCGACCAGGCGGAAGCCGAGCTAGAGTGGCGCAGAGTGTTGTCTGAAATCGTTTCTTAGACGGCTACTAGCTAAATTACAGAATTAAGCGCCTTTTAGGCGCTTTTTTTGTTTCTAATCAAGTAGTTCCGCTAGAACGGCCGAGTATACACTGCGCTTAAATTCAACGATCTCTGCGAGCACATCGGTGGGTTTAGACCATTTCCAGCGCCCGAATTCCGGATGTTTGGTTTGGATATTGATATCTGTGCTGTTGCCCATGAAACGCATTTTGTACCAGAGCTGTTTTTGCCCTGCATAGCGACCGCGCCACAGCCTCCCGATCAGGTGAGGTGGCAGGTCATACAGCACCCAGTCGGCGGTTTTGGCCTCAACAGCTAACAGCGCAGGCGTTATACCGGTTTCTTCCTCCAGCTCACGCAGGGCAGCTGTGTCAGATTCTTCGCCGTCATCGATTCCGCCTTGTGGCATTTGCCATGCGCCGGGCGTATCAAGCCGTTCTCCGACAAAGATTTTGTCGTCCCTGTTGATGAGAAGTATGCCGACGCAGGGTCGGTAGGGGAGACTAGAATGCTCGCCGCCGGGCTGCATTATGGTGTGGTCGGTTGGTTGTCGGCGACCTGGGAAATCGGCACTAACACGCCGCCGCGGCTTTCAAGGCCAGCTGCCCATATGCGAATTGCATCAATGGAAACCGGATAGGGCCGGGCCACACCAACAGCATAACCGTCGCGTGCGGCGATTTTTTCCAGCTCGTCCAGTCGCTCGCTTATCACAGCCGCAGAGAGTTCTTCATCGAGAAAACCAAGCCGGCTGTTCACAGCAACCGGCACGCCAGCGTCGCGGGCCAACTCGGGGCCTGCAGAGTACTGCGAGGTTTGGCTGTCCACATACATCAACCCGCGCGCACGAAACTCTTGCATCATCGGGCGCATGCTTTCTTTGGCTGCGGTGAAGCGTGAGCCTTTGTTGTTGATCACGCCAAGATACCCTTGCAGTTTCGACATGGATGCTCGCATCAAATTCAGGTTCTGGCTGGGTGTTTGCGCCGCCAAAAGTGTTAGAGGCCCTGGGTCATCCTGCGGGTAATTTGTTGGCTCCATCGGGATCATCAACAATGTTTCGTGGTTGGCGCGGCGGGCCTGTTCCGCCCAACCGTTGATGCCTTGTCCAAAGGGCGAAAAGGCGAAAGTGGTATTTGCCGGCAGGTCGCTAAGCGCGCGGCGGGTTGTGCGCGATATCTTGCCCATGTCAGACACGATGATTGCAATTTTGTACGCGATTGGTGCCTGAATGGCGGTTGCTGAGTAGGTCTCAAAAGGGCGCCTACCGTCAGTAGCGATAATCGGCAGGGGGCCTTGATCGGTCATTTCCATTAGGCCTGGAGATGCTTGTACCGGAATAGGCCTAAATGGTATCTCCGGCTCTTTTTCCGCTTCGCCTATCGCGCCAGAATCTGCAGCGGCAGCCAGTTCGTCTACCGGTGCAGGGGCCTCATAGGTGACCTCAAGCAGCGAGACGCCGCCAACGACAACCAGCAATGTGATAGCCCAGGCAATAGCAAGCGATTTGAAGCTAGTCGGCATATAACAGTCTCGTATTAGTGGTGATTTTGTCGGAATATAGGCCCAAATACTTAACGAATCACAAACCGAACAACTGCCCGGCTTGTGAATTCATTGTATTTTCTAGCGAGAACGCGGCTGCTGTAGCTCTGCAATTTGTTCCTTGGGCAGTACCGACATGTTTTTCAGCAATTTAATCGCATAGCGAAGCTGCACATCTTCTGGCGGCACATCTGGCTGACCGGCTGGTTTTTTGGCTGGTTTGACAGTCTTGTCTGCAATGTCTTCCGGCAGAGGCTCATCATATTCACCTGCGCGGTCCTGGCTGCGTTGGTCGTTAGTGATATGCCCCTGCAAATCAGCCTCTCGGCGCAATTTAGCCCGGCGTTGATTAGGGAATAATACTTCAATATCCGGCTCTACACCGCGCTCCTGTATGGATGCGCCGCTGGGTGTGAAATAGCGCGCAGTTGTCAAGCGCACCGCTTGGTCGCCAGCCCCACCCAAGCGTATTTCGCTTTGAACGGTGCCTTTGCCGAAGGTCCTATCGCCCAACAATACTGCTCGACGGTGGTCTTGCAGTGCACCGGCAACAATCTCAGATGCAGAAGCAGAATAGGCATTAACCAACACAACTACCGGCACGCCGTCTAACATATCGCCGGTGGTAGCATACCAGCGGCTGTTGTTTTCCTTGCGGCGTCCGCGAGTTGAAACAATTTCACCGCGGTCGAGGAAAGCGTCAGAAATTCGGATCGCTTCATCCAGCAAGCCGCCCGGATTATTGCGTAAATCAAGGATCACGCCGTCCAGATCATCGCCCAATTCACTGACAATTTTCTTAATCGCATTTTCCACGCCGACGCCTGATTGCATATTAAAAGTGGTCACGCGGATATACCCGATGGTTTCATCCTCAATCCGGTGCCGCACTGAGCGCACCAATATTTTTTCGCGGGTTATTTTCACTTCAAATGGGGTAGGTTCTTCTTCGCGGATGACAGTGATGGTTATCGGCGAGCCTACAGGGCCGCGCATTTCTTTCACTGCTTCGGTCAGGGTTTTGCCGACTACTGCGGTACCATCAATGTGGGTAATCAGGTCACCGCCCTGAATGCCAGCGTTAGCGGCGGGTGTTTCGTCGATCGGCGAGACCACTTTAACAACACCGTTTTCCATTTGAACTTCGATGCCAAGGCCGCCGTACTCGCCCTCCATCTGTACGCGAACCTGTTGGTAAACGTCTGGGTTCAGGTAAGTGGAATGTGGGTCCAGTGACTTGAGCATGCCCTGAATAGCGGCTTCGATCACCTGTTTGTCGTCAACTTCGTCGACATACTCTTTGCGCACCATATCGAAGATACGCATCATAGTATTGAGGCGTTCGTAAAATTCATCTTCGTCGCCCGCAGCATTTGCGTGCGCGGGCAGCAATCCGGGAAGCGAAATTGCCAATGCCATCAACGCGCCGGTTAATAATTTACGCATGTCGAAAACCTTTCATCATCTATACCCTAAAACAGGGTTTACTCGTTACTCGGGCGGGCGCCTAACGTGCGCTGGCCGTTTGTTTTTGCAGCCACGGCAGCGGGTTAATCGCGGTGCCGCTTCGTCGCAGTTCCAAATATAGCTCACCCGGCTCAGCTTGGCTGGCGCCCGATGGCATGGTTCCGATAGGCTCCCCCATCAATACCCACTGGCCAACGGCGCTTTGCAGCGTCTCAAACCCAGCGAGCAAGCTATGGTAACCACCTCCATGGTCAATGATCAACAGTAGACCATAGTTTCTAAACGGCCCGGCAAATACAACGCTGCCATCATAAGGCGAAATAACTTGTGCGCTGTCGCGGGTCCTGATCCGTATTCCTTTTGCGCTGTCAATCCCATCTCGGGCTCCAAATCGCTGGCTTATCGACCCAATCGCTGGGTAGGGCAGTTGCCCTTTCAATTCGCTCAGCGCTTTGCCAAGGCTGCTAAAAGGACGTTCAACTGTGTTCGGCGTATCACGTCTAGTCGCCAGTGACCGCTGTTTTGCGGCCTGTTGTTCCAGTTTCGCGATCAATTCCCTCAGCGAGTTGGCTTCGCGGCTGAAGGCTTGTAGTTCGCGGGCTAATTCTCTGGCTCTGGCGCTTGCCTGTCCTGCTTCAGCACGTCGACTTTCGAACAGTGAAGCAAGTTTTTGTTGATTTTTGGTTAATAGCTCCAGGCCATCTTTCAGGTTGAAACGTTCGTCGGATAGTCTGACTTGAATAGTAGCCAACTGTGTCAAATCCGTGCGCAATTTGCTGGCTTTGGCGTCAATTGCGGGAATCAGTGATGCCATCAGGCTTGTAGAGCGTGCTGTTGTCAGTGCATCGCCGGGTTTTAACAGACTGAGTACGGTGGGCCTTTTCGAGAGCCGCTCAACCGCGGCAACCAGTTCGACAATATTGTTGTTGTTGGCTAGCAGAGAGGTTCGCTTTTCAACCATTTCCGCTTCCAGTGTGGTAATGCGGACCTCAAGCCGCGATACATTTCCTTCGGCGATTTGAATGTCTCTTGCCCCAGCGATCAGCGACGACGAAACTTTGTTGGCCGCCGCCAGTGCGCGTTTCGACTGGCGGGTAAGAATATCCTGCTGGCGCTCGCTTGCGGCTATTTCAGCTTCAAGTTCTTCCAGCTGTTCCTTTGCGGCAGAGGGGTCTTCCTGGGCACCCGTACCGTTCGGTACCATGGTCCAAAACACAATTGTTGCCACTAAACACGCTGTTAAACGGTTTAGTTTCAAGGTGAAAGTTGTTATGGAGGGGTTGTTCAGTTTACCTTTTCCAATTCAGTTATTCTTGCGCGCTTGCAAGGTTTTTGCCGGTCATCTCAATCGGCTGATCAATGCCCATGATGGACAGCATGGTCGGTGCAATATCTGAAAGACTGCCATCTGATAACGGTCCATCATGATTGACCATCAATAGTGGCACATCGAACGATGTGTGCGCCGTGTGCGGTTGTCCGCTTTCGTGGTCCATCATCATTTCAACGTTGCCGTGGTCTGCGGTAACCAACAGGGCAGCTCCGGCATTTTTTGCAGCAATTTCCAACTTGGCAATGCAGGCATCGATGGTCTCTACCGCTTTAATCGCCGCCGACATTATGCCGGTGTGGCCAACCATGTCCGGATTGGCGAAGTTAACAATGATCGCACCGTATTTACCGCTGGCAATTGCTTGCTCTAGTTCTGCAGTAACTTCAAAGGCTGACATTTCAGGCTTGAGGTCATATGTGGCCACATCGGGCGAGGGCACCAAAATGCGGTCTTCGCCTTCAAAAACCGCCTCAATACCGCCGTTGAAGAAAAAGGTTACGTGGGCGTATTTTTCTGTCTCTGCGATACGTAACTGGGCAACGCCGCTGTCGGCAAGCACTTCGCCTAAGCTGTTTTTCACCTCAACTGATGGGAACATCATCGGATGAAAGCGGCTAAGCGCTGTTGAATATTCAACCATTCCCAGAGCCGCACGCAGAGGCGGCGGGGTGCCGCGTTCAAACCCACTAAAGTCCGGATCCAAGAGCGTCGCCAAGATCTCCCGCGCCCTGTCCGCCCGGAAGTGGGTCATCAATAGGCCGTCACCTTCGTTGATGCCGTTGTATCCCTCTATTGTCGTTGGCTTAATGAATTCATCATTTTCGTCCCGACCATAGCCATCTTCAATAGCGGTGGTCGCTGAATTGGCTGTATAATCAGATTTGGCTTCGGCTATCACCCGGTAAGCCTGTTGAACCCGCTCCCAGCGCTGGTCGCGGTCCATAGCGTAATAGCGCCCGGTAACGGTTGCTATTGCCGCCAGATTTGGGTGGGACAGGTCAGCCTCGAATTTTGCCACAAATTCCAATGCGGATCTGGGCGGCGTGTCGCGACCATCAAGAAAGGCGTGAATATGGACCTGTATGCCAGCGGCAGTGATAATATTAGCCAGTGCGGCTATATGGTCCTGGTGGCTATGCACACCACCCGGTGACAGCAAGCCCATTAAATGTGCCGAGCTGCCGGTTGCTTTTAGTTTTTCAATGAAGGTAACCAGTTCATGGTTTGTCGCTAGGCTTCCGTTTGAAATCGCGGCGTCAACGCGGGGTAGGTCCTGCAAAACCACCCGGCCACCACCCAAATTCATGTGGCCAACTTCAGAGTTCCCCATCTGGCCGTCAGGCAAACCAACCGCAAGACCGCTGGTTTTTAGCCACCCGCGCGGGCATGTGTTCCACAAGCGGTCATAGGTCGGCGTGTTGGCTTGCTTGATTGCATTATCTTCTATGTCTTCGCGGTAACCCCAGCCATCTAGAATGCAAAGTACCACGGGTTTCACCACCGATTTGCCAACGTTCGTCATTGTAACAGTCCTAAAAAATACGAATAAATCCAGTTTAATCTCTGTGGTAGGGATGCCCAGCATTAATTGACCAGGCTCGGTAAATTTGTTCTGAGAGCATGGCCCGCACCAGCATATGCGGCCACGTCAGCGAGCCAAAAGCCAGTTTTAGCTGTGCCTTTGCGGTAACGGTAGCGTCCAGCCCGTCAGCGCCACCGATAATGAAGGCGATGTCGCGCGCGCCGGTTGCTTGCCAGTCATCAATTTTGACCGCGAACGCGCGTGAGGTGAGGGCTTTGCCACCTTCATCGAGTGCCACGATGGTTGCGCCCGCCGGCACAGCCGCTAGCAGCTTTTCAGCCTCGCGGGCCTTACGTTCTATTGTATTGGCGGATTGTTTTTTGATCTCGATTTCAGTGACCGAATGCTTCCAGGGCAGGCGCCCCAGATACTGGGTCATCAAGCTGTGTTCAGCGCCGCGTTGCATTCGGCCAATTGCGATGATTGAAATTTGCAAAAGAGCCTCTCCGCGGCCTATGCCCGGTTTCCGATTTGACTTATCGGCCTCAGCCGAAACAAGCGTCCGAAATAGGCAGTTACGCTTCTAATTCAATACTCGATCGTCTGAATCATTGGCGTCCGCAGACTGCTCAGCATCAACGTCGGTCGTCCATAATTTATCCAGATTATAGAAGCTTCTAACTTCTGGTCGGAAAATATGTGCGATTACGTCGCCTGCGTCGATCAAGACCCAGTCGGCTTGTTCCAGACCCTGAACAACTATGTCCTTGTGCCCGAGTGCTTTTAGGCCCTTAACCACATAGTCAGTCAGCGCCGCAACTTGACGCTGCGACCCACCGGTTGCGATGACCATATAGTCAGCAATTCCAGTTTTACCTGCTAAATCGATGGAGGTGATTTCTTCCGCTTTATTGTCATCCAATGATGCAATGACGGATTTCAAAAGATCCTCGGCGCTCAATGCCGGGACAGGATCAGTGACGCTATGCGTCTCCGATGATGCGTGCAAGTAGGCTTCCTTTCAATTTATCGCCACCATTTATTGCCTTTAAGGCGGCGAATGTTTGTGGCCGAACCACTGTGTCTTGGAATAGAAACAAAGGCCCAAGCCGGCGCATAGTTTGACAGCAATTGGCGGTATGGCACTTGATTTTGGCCGTATTGGCGCGCAAATCTACTATTCAAGCTACCGACAGAATACCCCGGACGATCAAAAACCGCAATGGGTAGCATTTCAGCAATTTCGCGCCATTTATGCCAGTGATGAAAACCCGTCAAATTGTCCGCACCCATAATCCATACAAACCTGGTTTTGGGCATGGTAGTTTGCAGAGCTTTGATGGTATCTACGCTATAACGGGTGCCAATTTCTTTTTCAATGTCGGTTACAACTATTTTCGGCTGGGTGCCGACCATTTCCTGCAGGCTGTTTTTACGGCGCTTGCGCTTGGCTAAATCGGTTTTTTCCTTCAACGGATTACCGGGGCTGACCATCATCCAAACCGCATCTAGCTTCAGTCGCTTCAGGGCCTCAGATGCCACATGCAAGTGACCTTTGTGCGCAGGATTAAAGCTTCCACCATACAGGCCGATCGTGCGGCCGCGCCATCGGTTGGCAAGCTGCATCAGCCGAAGTGAATGTGAAGGTTTGGCCATTGCGGGTTCAGCGCCGTGTTTGGCCGCTACCGCGAACCTGATATTTGAAACTGGTCAATTGTTCCAGACCTACCGGCCCGCGCGCGTGAATGCGCCCGGTTGCTATGCCGATTTCCGCGCCCATGCCAAATTCGCCGCCGTCGGCAAACTGGGTGGATGCATTATGCATGACAATGGCGCTATCGACCCGGTTGAGGAATGTCTCTGCCGCCGCGGCATTTTCGGTGATGATACTGTCGGTATGGTTGGACGAATAGGCCTCAATATGTGATAGCGCTGCATCAAGGTTTTCAACAACCTTAACCGCAATAATAGCGTCGAGATACTCGGCATGCCAATCCTCTTCGGTCGCAGGGGCCACGCGTGCGTCTATTTTTTGCACCTCGGAATCTCCGCGAATTTCGCAACCCATGTCCACCAGATCATGCAGGATGGCAGGCGGCATATGCGCGTCCGCTTGGTCGACCAATAGGGTTTCGGCCGCGCCGCAAATGCCGGTGCGCCGCATTTTTGCATTCACTGCGATTGCCCGTGCTTTATCTGGGTCAGCTTCCTCGTGAACATAGACATGGCAAATGCCTTCCAAATGCGCAAATACCGGCACCCGGCTTTCATTTTGCACCCGTTCCACCAGCGAACGCCCACCGCGCGGCACGATAATGTCTATGGTGCCGGACATAGTTAGCATACAGCCAACCGCAGCCCGGTCGCGGGTGGGAACCAGTTGAATAGCTTGTTCCGGTAGCCCGGCTTCTTTCAAGCCTTCAACAAGGCATGCATGGATCGCCCCGCTGGAATAAAAGCTTTCGCTGCCACCGCGTAGGATAACGGCGTTGCCGGCTTTAAGACACAGCGCGCCCGCGTCTGCGGTTACATTGGGGCGGCTTTCATAGATCACACCGATTACACCTAGTGGTACGCGAACCCGGCTGATGTTCAGGCCGTTTGGTCGGTCCCAGCGGGCCAGTTCATCGCCCACGGGGTCAGGTAGGGCCGCGATAGCCTCCAGTCCCGTAGCGATTGCCTCAATGCCGTCTGCGTCCAAAAGCAAGCGGTCAATCATGGCAGGCGATAGGCCTTTTTTGGCGCTAAACTCTAGGTCTTGTGCATTTGCCGCCAGAATTTCAGCTGTGCGGGAACGAAGCGCGTCAGCAGCGACGGACAGCGCACGGTTTTTCTGTTCTGTTGAAGCCAAGGCTATTTGTTTGGAAGTATCCCGGGCTTGTGTACCCAATTGGTCCATTGCCGTTTTCATGTTCTGTGTATCGAACATACTTTGCTTACCTTCTGCCATTTAGATCACCACCAGATCATCACGGTGGATCAAGGATGCCCGGCCAGCATAGCCTAGAATATTGATTACGTCCGTCGATTTTACCCCGGCGATACGGTCGGCGTCTATGGCATCATAGGAGATCAGACCCTGAGCAAATAAATGCCCATCTGGTCCCATGCAGGCAACCATGTCGCCGCGCTGAAAGCTTCCCTCCACCGACTTTACGCCAGCTGGTAGAAGGCTCGCGCCTTTTTTCAGTGCATTCACCGCCCCGGCGTCGATATGGACAAAACCTTTTGGGGCCATCATGCCCTGTATCCATTGCTTGCGCAGTGTTAGCGGGTCGCCTGACGCAGTAAACAATGTTGATTGTTCGCAGCCTGAAAGCCGCTCAATCGGTGAAGGAGCGCGTCCATCCATAATCACCATAGAGCAACCCCCAGCCAGCGCGATTTTCGCCGCCATAATTTTAGTGATCATACCGCCGGTGCCAACCGTCACCTCGGCAGGTGGGCCTGCCATGGCTTCGATTTCAGGGGTAATGCCGCCGACATGGGGGATTAACTTGGCATTTGCATTCTTGCGCGGATCGGCCGAGTAAAGCCCGTCAATATCACTAAGTAGTAGCAACAGATCTGCACGCATCATCTGTGCGACGCGGGCGGCCAGCCGGTCATTGTCGCCGAAGCGAATTTCGCTGGTCGCTACGCTGTCGTTTTCGTTGATAACGGGGATTACGCCGTTTTCCAGCAGGGTTTCCACTGTGTTTCGGGCGTTAAGGTACCGTGGGCGATGTTCCAGGTCATCAATGGAAAGCAAAATCTGCGCAATGGTCATATCGACGCTTGCGAATTCATTTTGGTAGGCCTGTGCCAGTTTAATTTGGCCAATTGCCGCCGCTGCCTGTGCATCTTCGAGGCGGCTGGTGCGCTGAGTTAACCCTAAGCCCGACAGCCCGAGCGCAACGGCGCCGGACGACACCAAAACCACCTGCTTTCCAGCGGAGGTCAGGCTGGAAATGTCAGCCGTCAGCGCTTGTAGCCAATCTTTTTTAAGCGCACCGCTTTTAGCGTCTACAAGCATGGCCGAGCCGATCTTGATCACAACGCGCCGCGCGCTTGATAGCTGTGATTGGCTGGTGGGTTTGCTCATATCTGGTTCCTGTGGTCTGCTTTAGGCGCGCGCTGTTAAACGGGTGACCATTCCCCTGCAGCGGCGGGCCCCTGTTCTTCTTCCAGGCCATCCTCGCTGGCGCGTTTCGCGATGTCTTCTTTAACCACGTCCCACAGAGCCGACAACATTTCCTTTACGCCTTCACCCGTAACGCCGGAAAGAACCATCACAGGCCTTGCAGCCGCATCGGTAAGCGCAATGCGCTTTTCTTCAAGCTCGTCCTCGGCCACAGCATCGCATTTGTTCAGGCCAATAATCATTGGCTTACCGGTCAGATCGCCGCCGTATGCAGTGACTTCACCCATGATGGTTTCATAGCTTGCGACCACATCTTCTTCGGTGGCATCGATCAGGTGCAGTAGCACGCCGCAGCGCTCAATATGCCCAAGAAAACGGTGCCCAAGGCCAACGCCGTCGCTGGCGCCCTCAATAAGACCGGGAATATCCGCCATGACAAATTCGTTTTGCCCGACACCGACCACGCCCAGCTGAGGGCGGATGGTGGTGAAGGGATAGTCGGCTATTTTTGGTTTTGCGCGTGATACAGCGCTCAGGAAAGTAGATTTCCCTGCGTTGGGTAGGCCCAGTAGGCCTGCATCTGCGATCAGTTTCAGCCGCAGCACCACCCACATCTCCTCGCCTTCGCCGCCCGGCGTTGTCCTTCGCGGTGCACGGTTGGTCGACGTTTTAAACTTGGTGTTGCCCAGCCCGCCTTCGCCGCCTTGCGCCAGAACTACCCGGTCACCAACCTTCATTAGGTCAGCGATCATAAATTCCCGGTCTTCGTCAAAAACCTGCGTGCCAACGGGTACTTGCATGACAAGGTCTTCACCGCCAGCGCCCGTCATATCCCTACCCATGCCGTGTTGGCCCTTTTGGGCTTTATAGTGGCGTTTATAGCGGTAATCCACCAGTGTGTTCAGGCCCGTGATGGCTTCGATGACAACATCGCCGCCTTTGCCGCCGTCGCCACCGTTAGGGCCACCGAATTCCACGTATTTTTCGCGCCGGAAGGAAACGCATCCATTCCCGCCCGGCCCGCTTTTGAGGAATATTCTGGTCTGGTCAACAAATTTCATGGTTCGTCTGTATCAGATTGCGGGTCCGACGAATAGCCGTCGTAGACCGTATGGGATAAAAAAAGGCGGGCCGCTAAGCCCGCCTTCTCGAAAACTGTAACAGGGTTGCTGGTTTAGTTAACCACTGAAACGAAGGCGCGGTCGCCTTTACCTTTTGAAAATTTAACGTGGCCTTCAACAAGTGCAAACAATGTGTGGTCCTTGCCCATGCCAACGTTGTCGCCCGGGTACCATTTTGTGCCGCGCTGACGTACGATGATGTTGCCAGCAAGAACATTCTCGCCGCCAAATTTCTTTACGCCCAAGCGGCGACCAATACTGTCGCGGCCGTTATTTGAACTACCACCAGCTTTTTTATGAGCCATGAGATATTCTCCTTAAGTGTCGCGGCGCTTATTTAGCAGCTGCTTTGGTTTTTGGTGCGGCTTTCTTAGGCGCTGCTTTCTTGGCAGGTGCCTTTTTGGCCGGGGCTTTCTTCGCGGCTGCTGCCTTAGGTGCTGCTTTCTTAGCAGGAGCCTTCTTTGGCGCGGCTTCTTTAGCTGGTGCTTTTTCCGCTTCTGTTTTTTGGGCTGCTTTTGGTGCAGCTTTCTTAGCAGCAGTAGCAGCGATCTTCTTGACGCGCAGAACCGTAATTTCCTGGCGATGGCCTTTTTTACGGCGATAGTTGTGACGGCGCTTCTTTTTGAAAACCGTGATCTTTTTGTCTTTTTTCTGCTCAAGAACTTCAGCAGTAACATTGGCGCCCTTAAGCAGTGGTTCGCCAACTTTAACACCTTTGTCGTCACCGATCATCAGGACTTCATCAAGGGTTACATTTTTGCCAGTTTCGCCATCAAGTTTCTCAACTTTAATGACATCGCCCTCGGCGACGCGGTACTGTTTACCGCCCGTTTTAACAACTGCGAACATTGCAGTTCCTTTCACATTTTTAGCGCCGCAGTAAACCGGGTGGGACTAACCCTTTGATAATCCCCACACTTTGGGCGGTTTCCGCTGACTATTCATTAATAGCTACATGGGCAGGTAAATCTGTGTTTTCCCGCCGAACGCGCGGAATATACTCATTTCATTGAGGGTGTCAATCTAATAACGAATTGTTTGTGAGAGCAACGCACGGGAGAAATTTTAATCCATAAATCTTTTTTGCATCCGAATGATCATGTCGCGCTGTCAAAGAGATGTAGGTCAACATAATAACTGGCCCGGGACTCGACAGCATCAAATTGAGAGGGCATGGATATGCATTCAGAGGTAATTATTTTCATCGTCATGTTTTTGGTGGGCGGCAGCACACTGATAGCTTTGTTTTTTACGTTGCTGAAGCGGGAGCAGGCAAGGCAGCAAACGCTGCAGAAAGCTATGGAAAACGGTCAGCAACTGACGCCTGAGTTGGTTAATACACTTGGTAAGACAGTTGATCATGAGGCGCGTGATTATCGGAGGGGCGTTATTTTGAGTTTGTTTGGCGCGGCGTTTCTTTTGTTCACACTGCTGGTGCCAATGGAGCCACAAGCCAAGAAGGTGGTGCCGTTTTTTGCGCTCTTCCCCCTCTTCATTGGAATTGGCTATCTTGTGGTTTGGAAGACCAAAGGGGGTAAGACACTGGGATGAGGCGTGGCCGCGGAACTTAAGGTGATCAGGCCGGAACTGGCTGAAACCCTGATCGCTGCTTCACAAGGTGGCAGCGACATGGCTTTTGGTCGGCTTGTTCGCTTGTATCAGTCGCCGGTGCGGGCGTTTCTAAGGCGCTTGTGCTGTGGGGATCACGCCCGCGCAGATAACTTGGCCCAAAACACTTTCATCAAAGCACATCGAAAGATTGACACTTACCAAGGTCCGGGCAGCTTTGCTGGCTGGCTCTATCGAGTTGCTTACCATTTGTTTCTTGACGAGCAACGTAAAATCAAGCGCCGGAGCGCGCTTCAGGGTGCCCAGGAGGTGGTTGAAACCGAATTGCCTTGTGTGTCCATTGACCTGAAGCTCGATATGGAAGCGGCACTTGCGCGTTTGCGACCCGAGGAATGTGCCGCCATCACTCTTTGTCTGAGCGAAGGACTGAGCTACGATGAGGCCGCAATTGTGCTTGGTATGCCGATTGGTACAGTTAAGTCTCACATAGCACGTGGCCGCAAGAAATTGAAAGCCGGTCTTAGGGTCTGGCGTCAGGAAAGGTCTGTCAAATGATTGCAGATATGGATGATGATGAGCTTGAAAAATTGATCAGCGAGCCGTTGGAGCCTGTTCTTGATGAAGGCTTTAGCGAAGCTATAGTCGCGCGGCTGGAAAAAGCGGCCGGGATTAGGAAGCGGATGCTCGCTTTCGCCTTTTTCCTATCGGCCCTATGCTTTGCCGCAGTTCTGACTCCCATAATTTTGACCAGTGTCAGTCTGGCTTCCGGTTGGCATGCAGCCTTGGTGGCCTTTCTTGCAGTCGGCACGCCAGCCGCATCACTTTTTCTTGTTGTCGATAGTTGAGACGTTGATTTTGGGCCGCCCGGTCCGCTAGCCTGTGCGCTGGTTCAACTGGAGACTTCTTGTGACAACAATTATTGGTTCGGTGGTGCAGGCCGGTAGTGTGCTTTATGACACACCAAAAACACTTGAGAAACTCACTGACCTGACAGCGAAAGCGAGGTCAGGAAAAGCGCAGTTGGTGGTGTTCCCTGAGGCTTTTGTTGGCGGATACCCCAAAGGAATAGATTTTGGCGTGCGACTGGGTTCACGCTCTGATGAAGGCCGGGCCGATTTTCAGCGCTACTATGAAAGCGCTATTGATGTACCGGGCGCGGAATGCGACCAAATCGGCGAGATTGCTGCCGGGAACAACGTCTATCTAGCTGTTGGCGTTATCGAGCGCGACGGCGGTACGCTATATTGCACAGTTCTGTACTTCAGTCCGGACGGGCGGCTTCTGGACAAACACCGTAAGTTGATGCCAACAGCACTGGAACGTGTTGTTTGGGGTTTCGGTGACGGCTCGACGCTCGCCGCACCTAAAACAGATATCGGCACACTTGGCGGCGCCATTTGTTGGGAAAACTATATGCCGCAGTTACGGCTTTCCATGTACCAGAAGGGTGTGGAGTTTTACTGCGCGCCCACCGTTGACGACCGCGATGTGTGGCTGCCAACTATGCAGACGGTGGCGCTGGAAGGGCGCTGTTTTGTGTTGTCGGCTTGCCAGTTTATGACCCGCGGTCACGGCCCTGCAAACTTCAATCCCATTCAGGGCGACGCCGATGATACTGTCCTTATTCGCGGGGGCAGCTGTATTGTCTCGCCGCTGGGTAAAGTCCTAGCAGGACCAGTGTACGGTGAGGAGGCTATCCTCACTGCAGAACTGGACAAGGATGAGATTATCCGGGGCAAATATGACATGGACGTGGTTGGCCATTATGCCCGGCCGGATGTATTTTCTCTTACCGTCAATGAAAAACCCCAAAGGTTGGTGGAGACTGAATAACGCTTTAGTCTCGTCAACTGGTCATGGTGCGGTAATTGCGGGCCGCTAACAGCGCCATTACGGCGGCGAAGGCGGCTAGCAATCCCGCATGTGTGAGCGCCGAGGAGGCTGAGCTCAGCCCAATGCTGACCAGCGCCAATTGCCCACCGTGAAAAGTGGGTAGTACCCAGGCAAATTGCTGCAAAATTTCAGGAAACAGGGTCACCGGCAACCAAAGTCCACCAAATACCGACATCAACATAAACAGGATGTTGACGATGGCTGGCGCTGCCTCGGTCGAAACCCGAAACCCGATCGCCATGCCCATTAGGGCAAAGGGAACGGCGCACAACAATTGGGTTGTGATCATCAACAGCCAGCGCGCGGGGGATATCTCCAACCCGCCGAATAATAGGCCGATTGTGGTCAACATGCATATGACAATCAGGCCAAACATTGCTGCCATAAACAGCTTTGCCAGAATATAGGCGGAGATGGGCATGGGAGAGATTTTCTTCAGATCCAGCCAGCCATTGTTGCGTTCGTTGGCGACATTCACGCCAAACCCAAACAGCGCGGGCCCTAATGCGCCGAACATACCGAAAGTGGCCAATAAGTAGGTGGCACGACCTTCACCGCCATCGCCTGCCAGGATAACCCCGAAAATAAGATAGAACACTACTGGAAAAGCGATTGTTGGCGCTGAAAACTGCGGTGTTCGAATGGCTTTCAACAGTTCGGATTTGCATTCGAGCCAATAGAGCGTCCGACTGGCACGCGGCGCGTTATTTTGAGCTGTGGTCTGGGCTGTAGTGGTCATTACATTGCCTCATGCGTGTGGTTGGTTTCTTCGTCGGCATCTGAGCCAATCATCGAATTTATCGCGTCTTCAAGGCTGCTGCTTTCCACCATCAGGTCGGTCAAGTCCGGGTCGTTGGACAGCAAGGTTTGCAGGACAGTGTTTTCGGTGTTTGTCGCGATGGTTTTCAAGCGGCCTATTTGTACCACGGACAGCACGCCACCGATTTTTTCCAGTTCGGCGGTTGCCAGTTTGGTCTGGCAGGTAATGTTTTTATGCTCGACCCGGCGCTTGATGTTGCCGGTCGCGTCGTTGGCAATAATTTCGCCTTCCTTGATCACCACAAGCCGGTCGGCAAGTGCTTCAATTTCGTCCAGATAATGCGAGGTCAGAATGATGGTCACGCCGCGCGCCTTCAGGCTATCAAGGATGCGCCAGAACTCACGCCGTACTTCCATATCAAGGCCAACGGTGGGCTCGTCCAGAAACAGCAATTGTGGATCACCAGCCAGCGCCAGCGCAAATTGCACCCGGCGTTGCTGGCCGCCAGACAGGGCCTTATAGCGCCTGTTCTCCAGATCACCGAGGCCAGTTAATGCCAGCAGTTCATCAAGCGGTCGCGGTGCAGGGTAATAGCTTCTGAACAGCTCAACCAGTTCCCTGACCTTCAATGCGTCGGGTAGAGCGGTAGACTGCAACATAACGCCGCTGACCTGGCGCACTGCCATGTCGCCGGGCTTGCCGCCGAGGATTTGCACATCGCCTTTTGATTGCGGTAGCAACCCCATCAGGACTGAAAGCAGACTGGTTTTCCCGGCCCCGTTTGCGCCGATTAAGGCGATGAATTCGCCTTGTGTCATATTGAGGTTGACGCCCTTGAGCGCATGGACATCGCCGTAATGTTTGTGAAGGTCGGTTATGGATATGGCGGTTGTAGTGTTGTTGGTCATTTCATATCTTTCAAAGGACTTTGTAATACAAAGTTAATAAGTTTGAAAAATATTTCAACCCCGCAAACCAAACAACCTGAGAATCCTAACCTAGGAGGCAGTGGTGCCAATACCTAAGGAGGGCTGTTGGTTCTGAATAGTAAGGAAGCGACTACTGCTTGACGCAGTGCTGGTCCATGTGGTGACAAATTCATTGCCGGCAGACGATTGCCCGCGCCAACGAAAGCCGGTGTCGGATATCTGGAGCTAGCTTGGAAACTGTGTCGGTGCCGTCAGTCCCTGTGGTTGTATGTTCCAGTACGATATCATCACCTCTGAGACCCCCGACCCAAGTGCCCGTGGAATAGCCGGGTTCGGCGAAGAAAGTTACTTTCCATTTTCCCACGCGTTCGTCAAACAAGCGGATGTTAGATGTGTAAAACCCCGGCGCCCAATACTGATTCTGAATGCCGTGCCCATTCATGAAATAGCGACCATTCCACTGCGCTTGAAAGCTCACCATAGTACCGTCTGGGCGGCGCCGGCTATCCGCGCAGTTGAAAGCACCAATGAAAAAGGCAAAATCGGCAAGCTGTTTTGGCGCATTGGGGATAGGGCGACCAAACGGATAGGCCACTGATGATTCATAGTCCGTATTGGGAACCGGCACCGTATCCTGCGCCGCCTGCGCTCCAAACCATCTGGCGGTCATTGCCGTTAACAAAGACGTGCCCATTTTTTTACTCCTTAGGCCTAGGAGTGGTCACTATGATACCCTAGTCAGTTGTGACAAGACTAGCCAGAGGTTTAGTGATCAACAATCCCGTGTTTTGGTAGTTAGAAAATCAATGATTGCATCAAGCGGGAATCGATGACGTTTGATTGATGTTTTTCCACAGACGCGCATAGGCGTCCATATGGTTTCACGTTGAATGTAAATGACCTGTCACGGGAAATTGTTAAATTTTAACAATGACTATTGGGAGCGGTTTTTTTCAATTGCTGTCGCTGTTTCAGTTAAAGAAACGATAGGTGCGCGCTCAAATTCTGGATAATCTTCAAGCTCTTTTATAGAATGTAACTGAGACTCAAACATCTGCCGAGGCTCTTTCCAGACTATCGCAACATTTGCACCGCGTATTCTATTGATTGAAAGCATTGGGAAACAGTTCGCTATATACTTGACGAGCTGTGTATTCATGGAAGCTATTCGATCCTTGTGGGAGCATTTGTTTTTAGGCTCAATAAATCGTTCATCTGCATAATACTCAATGAGCCAAACCATAGAATCTGATGATTCCGTGATGGAATTATGAAAGCCGCGAAACAGTGTTTGTTCGTCACCATGATGCCGAAAGCAAATAAGGTCTGGTATAGTTCTTAGTAGCTTCTTTGTGTAGAATTGATCTGCCGTAATATCCAAGTGGTCAAAACGGTTTGGTAAATTCTCGTTGCCAAATGTTCGGTCGGTAGAGACGGATAAGGTTCTGCAGTTTTTTAGTGACGTCGCAATTGATGTATTTTGATTCCAAAACTCTATCGCTAAGGAAAATTTAAAATAATTTACGAGGCCGTTCGCAATTTTGCCTAAGTTATCAGTTGGTGGGGCAATTGGCGTTGACGATCTTTGTGTTATGCCCAAAGCTTCTAATATAGGATCTAATCGCAACCAAAAGCGACAGTATTCCCAGTGCATAAGCCCATATGACCAGATACGCATATCCGGATAGAAGATATCTTGATCAAAGCCAAGTTGTTCGGCAATTATTACAAAGTCAAACTCAATGCGCTGACGCCTGGCGAAGATTATAAGTTTACCTTTAAATTCAGGTATCATCATCAATTGATGGAACGCGGAACCTTCAATGCCAGCAATAACCTCTGCATCACTGAGATGTAGAAGTTGTTGTTTAATCGGGTATTTCTCGGGGTGGTATATTTCCCAGCCGTGTTGGATAAGTATTTTTTCAAGGTTTTTTTCATTGATGACGCTCCTTAGCTCAAGCGCGCTTCGGGAAAGCCATATTTTTTTTCCTTTAGTGATTTCGGGAGCATCTAGAACTTTCAGCGCGCGCATTTGCGCATCCGAGTAACGAGTATGTATGAGATAACCAGGTTCAGGGACGATCAGGTTTTCAATCTCAGTTTCACGATTTAGAATGTGAATTGGATTGTTAATATCATGAAGCGCCAGGAATTGACGATTCATTCCGCTGAGATCGGATTGATTATGAACACCCAACCAAATAATCGGCGTGTCGGGGTTTTCTTTGATAAACCAGAGGTTTGCTAGGCTCTCGAGTAGAAAATGCCCATAGTGCGGAAACAGATATCCAGCGAAAATGTAAGTCCCTTGGAGGCGGTCGGAATCGCCTGTAATTTCACCGGGTAGAATAAGTTTGTGATGTTTGAGGATTTGTCCCGTGGTGCGGTCCCATTTGCCGTCAATATATTCAATATTTTGTCTATACTCACGGCGCAAAAAAGCATCTTCAACGGGTTGATGCTTATTATCAAAAACACCGCCATTTGCGTTGGGATATAAAGCTGTGTTTTCTACACCAGTACATGGCAGGCAAACCGCATTTTCGTATGTTTTGACCACTGAAATATCTTTGTTTTATTCAAATTGGGAATAGTTAGTCACCGAATCTAATTGCATAACAAATGACCTCGGCATTGCCCACAACCTAGTAAGCGGCGCTGATTTATAATAACAAAAAATATAGGTGGACCACAGTAAATACCGTGTTTTCATATTTGAGCTATAACGAAAGGCGTGCTTTCGCGGCATTATATTGGTTTTCCAATAGGTCGACATATTCAGCTGTTGTGCGCACCTCGTCCACAGCGCCAATGCCCTGGCCGCATCCCCAAATGTCTTTCCATGCTTTTGACTTTTCACTACCGCCCGAGCCAAAGCTCATTTTAGACGGGTCGCTTTCGGGTAGATTATCTGGGTCCATGCCCGCGTCGGCGATGGAAGGTTTTAGATAATTGCCATGCACG